>JAPLKK010000046.1 GCA_026388115.1 Elusimicrobiota bacterium
CAGGCAGCAGGAGCTGGCCGACGCCGTCTTCGCGGCGGCGGGCAAGAAGCCTGTGGCCGTCGTGCTCATGAACGGCAGGCCGCTGGTCCTGGGCAAGCTCGCCGACAGCGCGCCGGCGATCCTCGAGACCTGGTTCGCCGGCCTCCAGGCCGGCCCCGCGATCGCGGACGCCCTCTTCGGCGACGTGAATCCCGGAGGCAAGCTGCCCGCGACGTTCCCGCTCGTCCTCGGCCAGGTGCCGATCTACTACAACCACCGCAACGGCGGCAGGCCGGACGATCCCGCGGACCACTACACCTCCAAGTACCTCGATGTGCCGAACTTCCCCCAGTATCCCTTCGGCTGGGGCCTGAGCTACACGACCTTCAAGCTCGCGGACCTCGAGCTCGACCGCCCCAGCGTCACGCCGAAGGGCCGGCTGAACGTCCAGGTGTCCGTGCAGAACACGGGCGCGGTCGGCGGAGACGAGGTGGTCCAGCTCTACCTCCACAGCGCCGCCTCGAACGTGACGCGCCCGGTGCGCGAGCTGAAGGGATTCAGCCGCGTGCACCTGGGCCCAGGACAGAAGCGCGTCGTCAAGTTCACCCTGGGACCCGACGAGATCGGCTCGCTGGGCCGGGACATGAAGTGGCGCGTCGAGCCCGGCAAATATGAGGTCTTCGCCGCCACGGATTCCACCGGCGGGCTCAAGGCGTCCTTCCAGGTCCTTTCGGTCGAGGACGACGGTTTCCTCGACGATCTGGAGAGGCGCTCCTTCCATTTCTTTGTGGAGCAGCAGGACCCGAAGACGGGGCTGATCATGGACCGCGCGGGCGCCGACGGCGCGCCCAGCAAGACCAGCAACGCCGCGAGCATCGCGTCGGTCGGTTTCGGCCTGAGCGCCCTGTGCGTCGGCGCCGAGCGCGGCTGGATGCCGCGCGAGGAGGCGCAACATCGCGCGCGCCTCGCGCTCGACTTTATCGTGAACCAGAGCTCGCACGTGGCCGGCTGGTACTACCATTTCGTGGACCCCAAGACCGGACGGCGAGCCTGGGGCGAGGTGTCGACCATCGACACCGGACTGCTTCTCGCGGGGGCGCTCACCGCGCGGCAGTGCTTCAAGGACGACCCGGAGGTCGTGCGCCTCGCGAGCGCGCTCTACTCGCGCATCGACTATCCCGCGATGCTCAACGGGAGCCCGAACATCCTATCGATGGGCTACATTCCCGAGAAGGGCTTCATCGCGGACCGGTGGGACCGCTACTGCGAGCACCCGGTCCTCACCCTGCTCGGGATGGCGTCCCCGACGAAGCCCCTGCCGGCGTCCAGCTGGGCCGCGTGGCGGCGCGACTGGAAGGAGTACGGCGGCTACCATTACATGGACATCAAGGACACCTCGCTGTTCATGCACCAGTATCCCTACGCCTGGTTCGACATGAGGTCGTGGACGGAGAAGGGCGCGGCGGGGGAGGGCCCCGTGAACTACTTCGAGAACTCGGAGAAGGCCACCCGGGCCCACCAACGGTTCTGCGTCGACGAGCTCGCCAAGGAATTTCCCGCCTCTTACGGCGGCGGCCTTTGGGGCGTGACCGCCTCGGACGGCAAGAAAGGCTACATCGCCTGGGGCGGCCCGCCGAAGAACCCGGCCATCGACGGGACCGTGGTCCCGTGCGCGAGCGGCGGCTCGCTGATGTTCACGCCGGACATCTCGCTCGACGCGCTCAAGACCATGTTCATCAAGTTCGGCAACAAGGCCTACAAACGCTACGGCTTCGTCGACGCCTTCAACCCCACGACCGGCTGGTTCGGCCCCGACGTCATCGGCATCGACGTCGGCATCACGCTGCTGAGCGCCGAGAACCTGCGGACGGGCAGCGTCTGGCGCTGGTTCATGGCGAACCCCGAGGCGGAGAAAGCCCTGCGGCTCGCCGGCTTCGAGAAGGATTAGCCTTCAACGGCAAGCCGGCCCCGGAGATCGGCGAGATCTCCGGTCGGCCGGCTTCCCGACAGTCGCAAGCCCTATAAGCTACCCGCCGCAGCAGCCGCCTTTTCCGCCGCTATCCTGAGCGGCCGGCTGCGTCTGGTTCGACGACGACGGTGGCGCAGTCGAGCCGACTTCCTGCGGGCCGCCCTCGGGAGGCGCGACGGTGTTGCTTGTCCCGGTCGTGTTCGTGTTGCCGCCCGTGTTCGTCGTGCTCGAGGCGGTCACATCCTGTTGCGCCAGCGTGGTCTGCTTGAGCGACACCACCGCGAACAGCGCGATGGCGAGCGTGACCGCCAGCGACAGCTTCAGCCTGCTCCGCATGGTTCCTCCACTCCTATCCGCAACAACCGCCCTCGCTCGGCGGCGGCTGCGTCTGGTCCGCGGGGGTCGTGTTCGCGTTGTCGTTCCCGGTCGAGTTGTTCGAGTTCGAGTTGTTCGAGTTCGAGTTGCTTGTGTTCGTGTCGCTCACGTACGTGTCAGGTGTCGTCGTGCTGTCGACATACACATCCTGCTGCGCTACGGTCACCCGTTTGAGCGAAACAATCGCGAACAGCGAGATTGCGATCGTGAACACCAGCGACCCCTTGAGTCTGCTGGGCATAAGCCCTCCCCGTTGTTGAGAGTCTAGCTCGAATCGGCGCCTTTCGCCACTGAAGGTTTTTTCAGGAGAATAATGCCGATAAACAATCGCTATTTTCGGATGCCGGCGCGCCTGCCAAGAATGTGCTGAGGCAGCCGGAGTCCTGATCCCCTGTCGGAGGACGTGGGCCTAAAGGAGTCTTTTTCCCGTAGGTCCAAAGACGACGCGCAATGGTCCGTTGGCCCTGCGCGCGCGGGAGGTTCCTTCCCCTATACTTCAAGCATGAAGCGAGCGCTCTCCGTCCTGCTCTCCAGCGTTGTCTTGATCACCGCCCCCGGTATAGGCGCTTACCAAGCGGCTGCTCAGGTCATCAGCCCGGTCAGCATCAACGTTCCGGTCGCGGGCGCCAACGCGGGGGTGGCCGGCGCGGCAATGCGGACCGGGGTCGGCCAGACTGCCGCCCTGAACGTCGCGCCCATCCTGCCCGTCACTGCCGGCATCCTTTCTTCCATCCAGACCCTTCCGGCGAACCTGCCGGCCATCGGCGGCGAGTCGCGCTCCATTCAGAGCCTCGCCCCCGCGGCCGCTTCCGCCAGGACGGCGGCGTCCATCCCGGTCGCGGCGAGCCTCTCGCGGGTAGAGACGGCGTCGCCCGGCACGATCGCCCAAGCGTCTTCGGCGCAAGCAACCGAGCACCGGGCCGGTCTGGCTTCCGCGCTATCGGCTTTCGCGGCGTCCCACGGCGCGCGGGCGGCGGCGGACCCTGAGGGCGATTCGCTGCAGACCGTCCGCGGCCAAAAGAACCAGCTCGGCGTCCGCTTCCGGCAGTTGCGCTCCTTCTTTGGCTCCCGGGACGCAGGTGAGTTGCCGTCCGGCGGCGAAGCCGCCGCCGTCCAGGGCACCGAGGGCAAGGCGGCGTCGGGCTTGGCGCCCGCTTCCGCGGCGTCCGCGCAGTCCGTCGCGCCGACGGTCGAGACTCCCGCCAAGCCGGAGGCGCCTAAGAAGGGCTGGGGCGGGCTGAATAGAGGGACGTGGTGGTTCATCAGCTCTTTGCTCGCTCAGCAGATGGGTGTCGAGGCTCTCGGCTCCGCCATGCCGGCCCTCATCCAGAAGGCTTTCGGCGATTTCACGATATACGCGCAGGTCGCCGTGGTCTCCTCCGTCTTCGGCATCATCGGGCGCCAGATCGCTCCAGTCATCATCGAGAAGGTCGGCTTGAAGACCGCCTACGTCGGCTCCTATCTGCTGCGGGTGGCCTCCATCACCGCGCTGTGCGCCCTTCTCGCCACCGGGCACATGACCCTGCCGCTCATGTACATCTTCTACTCGGCCAACGCTCTCATCATGGGCACGACGTTCACCGCCATGAACAGCGTTCCGCCGCTGCTGGTCGGCCAGGAAGACGCGCCGCTCAACCGCTTCTGGGGCGTGACGCAGATGCTTTCCGAGATCTTCGGCGTGCTCGGGCCGATCCTCACCGGCGTGGTCATCGCGAGCTTCGGCTTCATGCCGGCGTTGGCGGCGTTTCCGATCATGACGCTCGCCGCGGCGGTCATCCTTTGGATGACGCTGAAGGTCCCGGACACGAAGGACGCCAAGAAGGCGCAGGACGCCACGGCGAAGCCCTCCGGCTTCATCGGCGCCTTCAAGGAGTTCGGCAGGAAGGTCGGCCACGGGGCGAAGGTCGTCTGGAGCAATCCCAGCCTGCGCCTGAGCTTCATCGCCTACACGCTGTTCTTGATGCTGAACCCGTTCCTGTATCAGATGCTCGCGCCGGGCTACGCCCTGCGCATCATCGGCACGGCCGCGCCGGAGCTCGCTCCGGCCATCAGCGGCTGGCTGACGGGGCTCTATAGCGCGGGCGGGCTGCTGGGCGGCATCGTCATGACGATGCAGAGCCACA
>JAPLKK010000091.1 GCA_026388115.1 Elusimicrobiota bacterium
CACCGTCAAGGCCGGCGGCGACGCGATCGGGACCATCGGCTACGCGGAGCGCCTGCTGGACACGCCGTTCGAGACCCCGGATTCCACCAAGCACGTGGAGCACTTCCTCGGTTTCTCGGGGAAGATCATCAGCTCGACTTTGCCCCAGACGAAATCCGCGCAGGCCTACGCCGCGGATCTGGGGTACTTCGGCCGCTGCCCGGAGCTGGGCGTCACGCTGGGCGCCTCCGTCCTCAACCTCGGCAGCAAGCTGCGTTTCGAGGAGAACGGGGACCCGCTTCCCCTGGCCATGCGGCTCGGCGGCGCCTGGAGCATCCCGATGCCGGAATCGCACTCGCTTTTATGGGCGGTCGACGGACAATACGAGTACTACGAGCGCCTGTGGTTCGTGAACTCGGGGCTCGAGTACACGTTGTTCAAGACCTTCGCCGCCCGCGTCGGCTACCAGGCGCACCGCGACATGGCCGGCTTCACCTTCGGCTTCGGCGCCAAGTGGGGGCACTGGGCGATCGATTACGCTTGGGCCGAGGGCAGCGACTTCGGCAACACCAGCCGCGTCAGCCTCACCTTCCGCTTCGGCGAGATTCCCGTGCGCGAGCGCGAAAAAGTCCGGCGGCCGGTGATCGAGAACATGCCCGAGCGCGAGGAGTTGAAGGAGATGGAGGAGCGCCAGCCCGCCACCTACGACAAGCCGCGGACCCCTCCCAGCCGGCCGGCTCCGGCGGAGCGCAAGGGCGCTCCCGGCTGGATTTACTAGAAGATTCCCTCGTAAATCCTCGACGGGAAGGTGCCTGATTTGCGCTTGCGATAGGCCGGCAACCCTGTTACACTTTAATAGGCTATGTCGGCGGATGTGCTGCTGTTGAACCGGAACTTCTACGCGATCCAGGTCACCTCCTGGCAGCGCGCGCTGTCGCTCGTCTATCTGGATCGCGCGCTCGTGGTGGACGAGGAGTACCGGACCTATGACTTCGAGAGCTGGCTGGAGCTGTCGCAGGCGATCGCCGCCAGCCCCTCCGGCTTCGCGCACACGCCGAGCTGGAAGATCGCGATCCCCGAGGTCGTCGCGCTCAGGATGTTCGAGCGCGTGCCGCGCCGCGAGATGACCTTCACGCGGCGCAACATCTACCGGCAGTACGGCTACCGCTGCTGCTACTGCGGCAAGCGGTTCCCATCCAGCGACCTGAACCTCGATCACATCCTGCCGCGCTCGCGGGGCGGGCGCACCGACTGGTACAACGTGGTGACCTCCTGCATCCCCTGCAACCTGCGCAAGGGCAGCCGCCTGCCGCACGAGGCGGGGATGAAGCTCCTACTCCAGCCGTCGCGCCCGCGCTGGCAGAACAGCGCCGCGCTCTCGCTGAAGTCGCCTGTCGCCATCAAGCGGTCCTGGCAGAAGTTCGTGGACATGGCCTACTGGGACTCGCAGCTCGAGGATTAATCACTCGCCCCCCCACGGGGGGCGAGTAGAGGGGGGCCGATTTTCGTAGAATCCTCCTGTGCCCGAACTATCTCCCCGCAAGAATAGCCACGCCTCTTTCATTCTGATCTGCGGCGCCGCCGTCGTCATCGTCGGACTCGCCGCCGCTTACCACGCCTTCGGCTCGCGCCTGCGCCGGCCGGTTCCGATGGGACCGAGGGCGGGCGAGGCGGCGCCGCCGTCCTTGGCCGGCCTGCCAAAGGAGCTCGGCCGCGTGGCGTGGCGGCCCTGGGGCCCCGAGCTTTTCCACGACGCGGCGGCGAAGGACCGCCTGATCCTGCTCGACCTGACCGCGCCCTGGTCGCATTGGGCCCGGCTGATGGAGCTCAAGACGTACGGCGACGAGCAGGCGGCGCGGTGGGTGGGCGCGCACGTGGTGCCGCTCCAGCTCGACGCCGACGCGCGGCCGGACCTCGCTCGCCGCTATGACTCGGCCATACCGACCACCGCCCTGCTCTTGCCGTCGGGCGAGCTGCTCGCCTCCGGCGCCTACATACCACCGGAGATGTTCGTGCCCTGGGCGACCCGGGTGACCGACGCCTACGCCAGATCGAAGGGCGAGGTGTTGGCGGCGCGCGACGGAGCGCGCAAGGGGGCGGAGGTTCGACGGCTGTACCTCTTGGGCCCGGGCCGCTCGCGCCGGTGGGATGCGCTGTCCGCCGAGGCCAAGCGGATGATGGAGGAGGGATACGTCCGCCAAGCCCTGGTCGTGGTGGCGCGCGCCGACGGAGGGGAGCGGCGGCTGCCGCTGCCGGCGGTCCACCGGTTCCTGGCGGAGTCGGCCGTGACGAAAGCCTGGCGGCCCGAAGGCTCGGAGGTGTCCGCGCGCGCGCGCCGGATGCTCGCGGGGATGGCTAAGCTCGAGGATCCGGCGTGGGGAGGGATCTTCCGCTATTCCCGCTGCCCGGACTGGACCTGCCCCGAGCGCGAGAAGCTCCTGTCGACCCAGGCGGCCGTCATCGAAGACGGCGTGCTTGCCGCGCGCGCCGGCTTCGGCGCCGAGTGGCTGGCGCTCGCCGGGCGCACCGCTGATTTCGTCGAGAAGCGCATGGCTGCCGCGTCCCGGGACGCGGCTCCCGAGCCCCGGGTCGGGGCCGCCGAGCCCCGGGTCGGGGCTCCCGAGGTCGGCCGGTATTTCTCGGCTCTCGGGGCGGACGTCTGGAGCGAGAAGGGCTGGGTCGACGGCGACGCCTACTACGCCCTCTCGGACGCGGGCCGGCGGGCCATGGCGCCTCCGGCCGCTCGAACGGAGGAGTTCGCCGCTCCCTTGGCCGACCTCGCCTCGGGTGCGCCGCCGCCTGGACGAGCCCAAAGGGGAGCGCGGTCTTCTCGACGACCAGCTATCGGCGGCGCGCGCCGGGCTTGCCGCCTACCTCCGCCGCCGCGAGGCGCGCGACCTCGGTTACGTCCGGCGGACCCTCGCCTACGCCGAGCGCAGCCTGCGCGACCCCGAGACCGGGGCGCTGCGGGTGCGCGCCGCCGGAGCCGGGCCCGTGGCCGGATGGATCGAGCCCGTGGATCCGGACGCGACCGCTTCGGCCGCGTTGATCTACGACGATCTCGCCGTCGCGACGGGCGACTCCGGGGACGCGCGCCGGGCGCGAACGGCGCTCGGCTGGGCCCTGGCGCGCGCCGAGGCTGTGGACCCCGTTTTGTTGGGGCGCGCAGCGTTGCGGGCGCTGCGCCCTTGAAGTAGACTAGATGCGCGCTTGTGCCGACAGAGCGGCACAGCGCGCGGAACGAAATGATATCGAAGCGCCTCTCGCCGTGGCTCGGCTCCGCCTGCGCCCTCTACCTGGCGCTCGCGTGGCTCACCTTCTCGATGTCGCGCCCGCCGGGCCCCGGGTCGGGGCTCCCGGGCCCCGGGTCGGGGCCGCCGGCGCCCGCGGACCAGGGCGAGCGCCTCGAGATCTACGCCCAGGCCTCCGACGGCCTCTCGAGCGAGGGCGAGACGTGGCAGAGCATCCGCCAGACGCCGACGGCCTACGTCGTCCGATACGGCTTCCGCAACTTCAACCAGGACACGCTGACGATCTCGGTCAACCTCCCGGCGGAGAGCGTCGAGGAATCGGTGGCGGAGTTCGGCTTCACCGACCGGGAGATGCGCGCCCTGGACGACTGGTACCGCCGCGCGCAGGAAGGCGCGATCGCGCGCTCCAAAGACCTGTTCATCTCCGGCCGCGTGACGGCGTCGGACCGAGCCCAACTGCAGGCCAAGCTCACCCAGATCAAGCGCCGCAACGCCCAGGTGCAGGCCGGCCTCGACCAGACGTTGGCGGACCTCTCCGAAGAGTACCGCCTCCGGCGCACCAAGCTGTACGCCAGCAAGGGCTTCCGCTACAAGGATGCGCGCACGATCGAGGTGGACTATCCGAGCCTGGTGCGGCGCAACGCGCCCCGCTTGGGACCCGCGGCCATGGCCTTCTCCCAGATCGCTCAGGCGCGCGATTACGGCATGGAGGAGCTGGTCGGCGCCGTCACCGCGATGGCCCAGACCGCCATCCGCTACGAGTCCGTCGGCGAAAAGGTGGGCGACCGCACCATCGCCGCCGCGCTGCCGCCGCCCAAGAGCTTCGCGATCGGCCAGGGCAACTGCGGGACCAAGACCGGCGTCATCGGCAGCATCCTCATCCATTGGCCGAACCTGAAGCTGGTGGGCTTGGCGATCCCGGGCCATTACCTGATGGCCGTGCACCGCATCCCGGCCCGCGGCGAGTATTTCGTCAATTATGAGGGCCTGCCGTACGTGAGATCCAGCCCTTCGCGCTATGAGGAGACCCCCATGTTCGTCACCCGACTGATCGTGAGCCTGACCGAGTTCTTCCTCTCGATCGTCCTATCCATCTTCATGGTCTTCTGGAGCTACAAGAGCTTCGCCAAGGCTCAGACCAAGTTCGACGCCGAGGCGGAGCTGCTGAAGGGAAACGCCGCCGTCGCGATCCTGCTGGCTTCGCTGATGGTGGCGGCCTCCCTCATCATGAAGAAGGCGCTGTATCCCGTCACCAGCATGATCTCGATGTACTTGACGGCCCCGGCCGGGGGCGCCGTGCCCCTGTGGAAGCTCATCCTCTACTGCCTCGCCCATCTCGTGTTCGCCTTCGCGCTGACGGTCGGTTCGCTCGAGCTGGCCTTGCGGACCTTCGAGCGCCTCGCCGAGAGCTACGACGAGGAGGCGGAGGTGGGCCGCGGCAACGTCGCCATCGCCATCGTGATGGCCGGCGTCGTCTTGGTGACCTCTTCCTACCTGCAGGAGGGCGTCAGCTCGGTCACCAAGTCCCTCATCCCGCGGCCCGCCCTCGGCCAGATCCACATGGTCCGGTAGTCCCAGGGCTCCCGCCTCTGGCCGATTGGCGCAAGAGGGGCTATCCTTCCCCCGATGACGACCCTGCGGCGCGCCGCCGCTTCGGCGCTCGCTTTGGCGCTGGCGATGGGCACGCCCGCTTGCTCCGCGCCGGTCATCGAAGCCGGGCCCCCGGTCGCCGGCGGCGCGCAGGCGGTCCCTTCCGTTGCGGTCTCGCCGCAGGCATGGAGCGCGGCTTTCACCTCCTTCGGCTCCTGGCTCGCCACGCCCTCCGGCCTCGCCATCGCCGCGATCGACCCCGCGCTCGCCTCGCTGGCCACGCTCGCACCCGAGGCGCGGCGCGCGGCCCTGCTGCCGGCGGCGGAGCATCTCGCTCCGGCCATGGCTTCCCGGCTGGCCCAGATTGCCGCGCTGGCCCGGCCCGAGCAGGAAGAGGTCGTCTTGGCGGTCTCGACGGCGCGGCGCTCGGCCGCGGAGCTCCGCTCGGCCCAGCGGACCGCCGAGGCGCTGAAGCCGCCGGTCGCCGAGGCGGCGGTCGAGGTGGAGGGCCCGGCCGCACCCCCGGCCTCCGGGGCGCCGAAGAGGGACATCGCCCCGCTTCTGCCCGCGCAGCCGAGGGCTCCGCCGGGCCCCGGGTCGGGGCTCCCGGGCCCCGGGTCGGGGCCGCCGGGCTTCTACGCCCCGGGCCACTGGTCGCCAGCCGCCGTGGGCGACCGCCGCTACGCGGCGCGCCTGGCGGCCGCCGCCCGCCTGCTCTCGACAGGCGAAGGAAACAGCGGCGCCGCGGCGAAGCGGGACCTTTTGGAGACGGTGAGGAAGAAGGACGGGGCGGTCTACTCGCACCTGATGCGCGTCGGCCTGGTGGCGGGGCTTCTCGCCTGGCACATGGGCTTTCCGCTGGACGCCGCGCGGCGCATCGCCTGGGCCGGCCGCGCCCACGACGTGGGCAAGCGGGATGACGCGATCCTCGCCTTGGTCAATAAGCCCGAAAAGCTGACCCAGCAGGAGCGCCGGGTGGTGGAGCGGCACGCCGCCGTCGGCGCCGGGATCATCCAGGCCGACGCCGCTCTCGATCCCATGAGCCGCCGCGTGGCCATGCGGGCCGCGGAGTCCCACCACGAGAACTTCGACGGCACGGGATACCCTCACGGCCTCAAGGGGGAGCGGATCCCGCTCGAGGCCCGCATCGTCGCCGCCGCGGATTTCTACGACGCGCTGATGGAGGACCGTCCGTACCGCGCGGGGCTCGGGCAGGAGCGCACGCTAGCCCTCATGGAGAAGGAGCGCGCGAAGTTCGATCCGGCTGTCTTCCGCGCCTTCCTGGCCCTGCTCGGCCCGGCTTTCTCGAAGAACTAGCCTTTCAGCGGCAGGTGGACGTAGAAGAGCGCGCCCGTGCCGTGCGGCGCGTCCTGCACCCCGATGTCTCCGCCGTGGCGCTCGACCGCGAGGCGGCAGAAGGCGAGGCCGAGACCGGCGCCCTGCGACAAGGAGCGCCCCTTGCGGAACTTCTCGAAGACGCGCCGGCGCTCGTATGCGCGGCGACGTCCACGCTGACGGCGACTCCTTTCTCCTTCGCGGACAATCCCGCCGCCTCGGCGCGGGCGCGGGCCAAGGCCGCCAGGTCCACCGGCTTGCGGTCGATGGGGACCTGCGCGTCCTCGACGCGCGCGACGTTGAGGATGCCCTCCGCCATCCGCAAGAGCCTGCCCGAGCCCTCCGTGAGCATGTCCATCATCCGGCCCACCCGGGCGTCGCCGCCGTGGACCGCGCGCTCGCGCAAGAAAGGCATCCCGGAGCGGAACACGCTGAGCGGCCCTTTCATGTCGTGGACGATCATGTGGACCATGTCCTGCCGCGCCGCCTCGGCCGCCTCGCGGCGCTCGCGCTCTTCGTGCAGGCGGTTCTGGCGGCGGTTGAAGGCCGCGGCGAGCTGGGCC
>JAPLKK010000032.1 GCA_026388115.1 Elusimicrobiota bacterium
CTCCCGCCGTAGGCGGGAGAGGGAGGGCCGGAAGCACCCGGCGCTAAGGCGCCGGGCGCTTCTCTTTCCAGACCGCGCGGACGGCCCGCATGCCGATGTCGTGGGGGTCCTGCGAGGCCGTGTCCGCCCGCGCGAGCATGTTCTTGAAGTGCTCGCGAAAACGCTTCTCGGAAACCGCGAGCTCGCACCATTCCGCGTAAGCCTCGCGGATGCTCCTGGCACCCAGGTCACTCGAGCCGGGCACGATGGAATCGACCTTCGCGATCAGCTCGTCGAGCGGCGCGGGCCTGTCGTAGGTCGACAGCTGGTCCTGGTACTGATGCGCCACCTCGTGGACGATGGTGGCGAGATAGCTCTCCCGCGTCGTGTAGATGCTTCCCTTCTTGACACGCTGCACCCTGATGAACGCCGACAGCGGAGCGCACTCGAGATAATTGTCGTGCAGGCGCCCGCGCAAGCCGCCCTTTTCGATGAAGCTCCCCCCGCCCCCGCGACAGCCCCCCCATTCCCTCATCGTCGGCTTGCCCTTGTAGGACAGCCGGTAGACATGATAGCCATGCCAACGATTGACCTCTCGGAACGGCAGGTCTTTACGCCTGGAATAGAGATAGAGGTACCGAGCGTCGTAGAGGATGGCGTCGATGCCTTGGATGCCGTTCGGGAAAAGCTCCGGCTGGACCTTTGCCGCCAGCGCGAGGCCGTCCTGGAAGGCGGCGAAGTCCTTGCCGCTCGCGCGGGTGCGCGCCAGGTCTGGCGCCGCCCACGCGGGAAACGTCAGCAGCAGCAGCGCCAGCGCCCGCATGCTAGCCGAGCCCGGCCTCCAGGGCGTCGCAAGCGGATTGGAGGACCTTGAGCCTCGCCCACTGTTTGTTCTCGGCCTCGACGAGCACCCAGGGAGCGTGCGGCGTGCTGGTGCGCTCGATCATCTCGGTCGCCGCAGCCTCGTAGGCGCTCCACTTCTCGCGGTTGCGCCAGTCCTCCTCGGTGATCTTGTACTGCTTGTAGCCGACGTGCTCGCGCTCCTTGAAGCGCTTGAGCTGCTCTTCGGAGCTGATGGCGAGCCAGAACTTCACGATGATCGTGCCGAACTCGGCAAGCTGGGCCTCGAAAGCGTTGATCTCGCTGTAGGCCCGTTTCCAATCCTCTGCGCGGCAGAAGCCTTCGATGCGCTCGACCAGCACCCGCCCATACCAGGAGCGGTCGTAGAGCGTGGCCCGGCCGAGCCTCGGCAGGTCGCGCCAGAACCGCCAGAGGTAGGGATGCTTGCGCTCCTCCTCGGTCGGCGCCGCCGTCGAGATGACGCGGTAATCGCGCGCGTCCATCGCCTGCGTCAGGCGGCGGATGGTGCCGCCCTTGCCGGCGGCGTCGGAGCCCTCGAAGGCGAAGATCACGCAGCGGCGCTTGTCGCGCACCTTGCGCATCAGCCGCGCCAAGTGGGCTTGCAGCTTGCCGAGCTTCAGCTCGTACTCCGCCTCTGCGACCTTGCGGTTCAGGTTCAGCTTGCGGATCAGGCTGTTCGGGCTCGGTTTCGGGCGGTCGGGCTTCGGCGCGGGCCGCGGCTGGGCCGATTCGGCCGCCCCGTCCTCCAGGGCCTGAGCGAGGCGGCGCGCGCTTGCGAGGTCGCGGAAGCGCCAATCGGCGGCTTCGATGATCTCCCAGGACGCCTGTCCGGTGCTGGTCTTCAGTATCGCGGCCTCCGACGCCTTGCGGAAGCGGTCGTAGCGCGCGTGGAACTTCCAATCCTCCTTGGTGACCCGCCAGCTCGTGTCCTTGTCGGAGTCGAGCTCTTCGAAGCGCTTGCGCTGCACCTTCTTGGACAGATGGAGCCATATCTTCACCAGGCGCACGTCCTCGCGCGTGAGCATCGTCTCGAACTCAACGATGCGGTCGAGCTCCACCTCGAAGGCGTTGCGGCCCATGTCTTTGAAGACCCGCCGAACGATGGGCTCAGTGTACCAGGAGCCCAGGAAGATACCGAGGCGTCCCTTGGCCGGCAGCTGCCGCCAGAACTTCCAGAAGCGCGGGCGCTCGCGCTCCTCGTCGCTCGGCTCGATGAGGGGGTGCACCTCGACGCGGCGCGCGTCGAGCCACTCCAGGAGCCGGTTGGTGAACTGCGTGCGCCCCGCGCCCTCCACGCCGCTGATGATGACAGCCGTGGAGAAGCGCCCCTCGGCGAGCTTCTCCTGCGCCCGGAGCAGACGCTCGCGCAGCGGCGCCAGCTCCTTATGAAACTTCTCCCTGCTGACCTTCTGCCCCAGCTCCGCGCTCTCGAACATGCGCTTCCTTTATAGATTGCGCGGAGCCGCGTTGCAAGGCCTATTGACGGGGACGCGCGAGGGTGGGTATCCTTTCGAGCAGGAGGCGCGAACTTCACAGAACCAGATGCGCTGGCAGACGCTTTTTGGGCTATTGCTGGTCGCCGGGTCGGCCGGCTCCGCCTACTATACCCGCGACATCTGGATGCCGCCGCAGACCCCGTGGCCGCCCTACGCCCCGCCGCAAGCGGAGTGCGGCGAGGCCCTCACCGACAAGCATGAGGGCGCGGCAATCCGCTTCCGCTATCCGTACGGCTGGCGCGTCTCCGAGCGGCCCGACCCCGTCTCCGGCATGATCCAGACCTTCCTGGCGCCGCCCGACGGCAACGGCCAAGAGGTCACGCTCTTTCTGCGAGAACCGGGGGCCCAGCTTTCCACCGTGACGGTACCGCCGGACCAGAGCCAGGGCGCGCCCGGCGGCCAGCCGCTGCGCGACGCGCCCGCGTCCTCTTCGGCGGGCTTCGAGCAAGCGGGGCAACCTCCCGCGGCGGCCGCCGCGGCGGCCGCTGACGCCGCGCGCGTGGAGGGAAGCGACCAGGGCTTCACTCTTGACGCCAATCGGCACGGCAATGCGTATCTCACGCGCACCGACCACCCGGACCAGACCGTGTCGCACTCGTGGATGGGGTTCATTTGGGACGCCCAGGGCCGCATGGCCATCGTGAGCGGCCCGATGCTCTTCTACTCGAACTGGCCGCCCCAGCGCAACCGGAACCGCATGCTCAACTGCGCGTACTGGGAAGTGCTGAAGACGGTCGAGCCGAAATAGCCGCGCCGCACCGGGCTCTTTTCCCCCGCTGGTCTGATTCAAGTCCCCTTCAAACCCATCACCCGTCTCCCGGATTGTCAAGCGAATGGCTGCGCTTTTTTCCTGATAGACCTTTTCAAGGCGCGTAACGCGCTTGTCGGCTAGACTCATGGTGTATGAAGAAGATCGCCTTCCTCCTGAGCTGGGCGGCGGCCTTGAGCGCTCTGCCCGTCTGCGCTCAAGAGACGCCCGAGGCGATCACCGTCAACGCCGGGCAGGCTTTCCTCCTCGCGGGCGCGGGATTCATCGTCCAGCCGGCGGCCATCGCGGCTCAGGCGCAGCAGATTCAGGCGCGCGCCGGCACGCCCAGCGCCTACGGCAACGCGGCAGCGATCGCCGGCGGCGCCGTCAACAACCGCCTGTACACGGCGCCGGTCGTCACCGACGCGTCCTCCTCCGACGACTCCGGCTCCGACTCGGACTCGAGCGGCCACAACTCGAACGTTTCGAACTCGAACACCACCTCGGGCTCCGGCAGCTCCACCTCCGGCGGTTCGACGAGCGCCTCGGATCACAACGCCGTGGTCGCCAAGGCCCGCGCTTACATGCGCAACGCGCCGTACAACCCGAACAACGGGACCTACGATTGGAACGGCTATTGCCTCGGCTTCGTCGGCACCACTTTAAGGAACTCGGTAGGCGAGCCGTCGCCCATGAGGCAATACGACGCCAAGGACGCTTACTTCGCGATGGCGCACGCGAACCTCATCAGCAATGACACGAACCACATCCCCGCGGGCGCCCCGATCTTCTGGCCCTGGCTGAGCAAGTGGGGCCACGTGGCCATCGCGACCGGCCAGATTTCCTCGGACGGCTCTCCGATGATGATCACCACCAGCTCCCGCGGCATCCGCGAGATGTCGATCAAGCAGTTCGGCGAGGGGATGCCGACTGGTTGGGGAAAGCTATAGAACGCTTGGTGCCTGACGTCAACTTATAGAACTTATTGAAAGAAACGCCCGTCTTATTCAAAAATAAGTTCTATAAGTTGACGTCAGGCACCGAATGACCCCAGAGGAGCTGGAAGGCCGCTACGAAAGCCCGTTCGACGCGGGCCCGGGCACGCGCTACGAGCTGGAGCTGGACGGTCCGCGCTCGGGCCGCAAGCCCGGAGAGCACTTCACCCTCATCGCCTCAGCCTGGGCGCTCACGAACCGCAAGGTCCCTGGAACGAACCGTCCTGAAGTCGAGTTCTTGGGCAAGCGCAGGTTCGAAGGAACCTTCCGCGTCGAAGGGGCGGCCCTGGTGCTGGACGCCGTCCGCTCCATCGACCAGCCGGCCGATATCCCCGGCCTGCCGCGAGGCGGCCCGATCGTCCGCGACATCTCGCAGAGCCTGAAGGTCGAGATCGTGTCCTCGGCTCCGCTTGAGCTCAACCTCGGCATCGGCGGCAACCACGTGACGCTTCGCCACGCCGCGCAAGCGCGCTCTTTGCCGCCGCTCTTCTGATTCAAGTCCTAGTCAAGCAGCTGCGGTCCTCGGGAATTGTCCAGCACATGTCTCCATTTATTCCCTGATACAGCGTTTCGAAGCTCCCAACGCGCTCGGGGGCTAAACTCATGGTGTATGAAGAAGATCGTCTTCCTCCTGAGCTGGGTGGCGGCGCTGAGCGCTACCGTCGTCTTTGCCCAAGAGACCCCCGAGGCGATCACCGTCAACGCCGCGCAGGCTTTCCTCCTCGCGGGCGCGGGCTACGTGGTCCAGCCGGCGGCCATCGCGGCCCAGGCGCAGCAGGTCCAAGGACGTTCCGGCAGGTCCGGCAGCTACGGCAACGCCGGGACGATCGCCGCCGGCGGCTTCAGCAGCCGTCTGAATTCGGCGCCGACCACAACTGAATCCAACAGCGCTGCGTCCGGCGCCAACGACGTGGTCGCCCAGGCCCGCGCTTACATGGCGAACCCGCCCTACAATCCGAACAACGGGACGCACGACTGGAACGGCTGGTGCCTCGGTTTCGTGGCGACGACTTTAGGCACCGTGGGAAAAAAGCCCTCGCCAATGGACCAGGGTTCGGCCAAGGATGCCTATTTCGCGATGGCCCACGCGAACCTCATCAGCAACGACACCGCCCACATCCCCGCGGGCGCTCCGATCTTCTGGCCCTATCTCAGCCAGTGGGGTCATGTGGCGATCGCGACCGGCCAGCTCGCCTCCGACGGCTCCCCGATGATGATCACCACCGGTTCCAAGGGGATCCGCGAGATGTCGGTCAAGGAGTACGGCACGGGGATGCCGGTCGGATGGGGGAACATAAAGTAGGGAGGCCATTCATGCAGGTCATCGCACTGCTCGCTTTGTGCGCCTGGGGAGCGAGGGCAGAAGACCTCGCCTCCGGCGTGCGTTATTTCAACGACCAACGCTACCATGTCATCGAGGCCGATCTCGACTCGCCTCAAGTGCAGGTCCGGGTCTCGGCACCGCGCGGCCGCGACGGCGACCGCGTGACGGTGAGCCAGCACGCCCAGCGCGAAGGAGCCGTCGTCGGCCTCAACGCCAACTATTTCGGAGGCCCGTATAATGTCCCCTGCGGCGCCGCGCGCGGCCACGGAGCGCAGTATGAAAATGCCTACGGCGAGGCCGTCAACTGCGAGACGAGCCTCGGCTGGGCAGGGCCTCATGGCGAGGTCTTCAACAGCGCCGGGCACGAGACCGACGCCTCCTTCAACAGCGCCTACACTGAAATCGTGACCGGCGGCGGCTATCTTCTCTCGGGCGGCCGGCCCCGCGACTGGAACCATGGGAAGCTCGGGGCCGGCCGCGACTGCACCGCCGCCGGGCTCAGCGCCGACCGCCGCCGCTTCGTGGCCGTGGTCACCCAACCCGGCACCTGCTCTGGGCAAGAGCTGCAGGCGGAGCTCCTGCGCCACGGCGCCGCCGACGCGATCCTGCTCGACGGCGGGGGGTCGTCCAAGCTCTGGATCGGCGGACGCGGCTACGTCAACGGGGAGCCCCAGGACCGAAAACCGCCGGTGACGATCCTGATCTTCGCGGCCGGCTCCGGGAGCGGCGGCGGGGCGAATGGGGCCTGCCCTTCAGGCAACGGCCTGTACTGCGGCGGCGACGGCGTCACCGGAGACTCCGGGACCCTTTTTCGCTGCGCCTCCGGCACCTTGACCGTCGTCAGCCATTGCGCCAACGGCTGCGAGTCCATGCCCGCGGGAGTGCCGGACCGCTGCCGCGGCTCGGGACCCAGCGGCAGGTGTCCCTCGGGCAACGGCCTCTATTGCGGCGGCGACCAGGTAGGCGGGACCGCGGGCGTTCTCTATCGGTGCGCGGCAGGGGCTCTGACCGAGGTCCAGCGCTGCGCCAACAACTGTCACTTCAGCCCGCCGGGCCAGCCCGACTATTGCCGCTAAGCTAGACGAAGCCGAGCCAGCTCGCGACGAGCACGAACGCCGACAGGCCGAAGATCAAGAGGCCGACCGACAGATAGGCGTTCGCCGAAGATTCCAGGTCCGCCTTGAAGGCCTCATAGCCTTCTCCGGAGAACAGGAAGGGCGCCTGGTCGCAGAAGAAGCAAGGAAACTCCTCGCCGGCCGTCTGAAGCCTCAGCAGGTGCTCGAGCAGCTCGGGATGTAACGTCGAGCCGCCCTGCCGCGAGCGCATATGCTCGATCAGTTCCGCGAGCGTGTGCGGCGTCCCCAGGACCGTCACGCGGTCGCCGATATCGATGCGCTTCTCCTGGGTCCAGGTGTCGCCGTCGACAAGCCCCGCCCCCTCGCGGCTTTCCTCCGTGCGCGGAAGGCACTCCGCCTTGGCCCCGGCGGGCGCCACGAAGGCCTTGCCGGTCTCGTCGGCGACGAAAAAGCCGCCCACATCGAGCTGGCTCTGCACCTCCCAGGACCGCGAGTAGTCGCGGCGGCTCATGCGCCTCTCACGCAGGACTTGGACCTCCGAGCGATAGAACGCGCAGGGCTTCGCCGACACCGGAGCCGTCGACGGCGCCGGGCACGACGCCGCGCCGGTGACGACGGCGGGGCGCCCGGCCTCAAGCGAGCCCGCCGGCGTCAGCGGCGTCTTTTCCAGCGACGCTTCTTCTCTCTCAAAGAGCCAGCCGTAGACCGACAGGCCTCCCCCCGCCGCGACGCCCAACAAGCTCAGATGAAAACCGTTCGGGCCCAGCGCCATAGCGACCAAGACTGTAACACCCCTTCGCCATCCACACAAGGCTCAAATCAGATCGTCCTTCCAGCTGCCCGTCTGGAGCGAATGAGCCTTGCCGACATCGGCGGCGATTCGGTAAGCTCAGGTCATGACTACCGCCACCCTCGCCCCCCTGCCGCCCATCATCGCCGATATCCGCCGCAAGGCCGCCGCGATCAATAAGAGGATCGTCCTGCCCGAAGGCGAGGAGAAGCGCACGCTCAAGGCCGCCGCCATCCTCAAGGCCGACCGCCTGTGCACGCCGGTCTTGCTCGGCCGTCCCGAGGTGACCCGGAGGGTCGCGGCCGACAACGGCGCCGACATCTCGGGCATCGAGATCGTCGAGCCGGCCAAGGACTCCAAGTACGCCGAGTACTGCGCTCAATACTTCGAGTTGAGAAAGCACAAGGGCATCGACGAGGCCGAGGCGAAGAAGTCGGTCGCCGACCCGATGGTCTTCGGCGTCATGATGGTCCACAACGACCGGGTGGACGGCTTCCTGTCGGGCGCCGACCACGCGACGGCGGACACCGTGCGCCCGGCCCTGCAGATCATCAAGCCCGCGCCCGGCGTGCGGGCCATCTCCAGCTTCTTCATCATGATCTTCCCCAACCCCACGCAAGGCGACAACGGCGTGCTGATCATGGCCGACTGCGCGATCAACATCGACCCGACGCCGGCCAAGCTCGCCACCATCGGCATCTCCTCGGCGCGCATGGCCAAGGCGCTGTGCGGCATCGAGCCGCGGCTGGCGTTCCTGTCGTTCTCAACGAACGGTTCGACCGACCATCCGCTCGTGGACGCGGTGAAGCAGGCGGTGAAGGCGGCCAAGGAGAAGGCGCCGGATCTCGCCATCGACGGCGAGATGCAGGCCGACGCGGCGCTGGTCCCCGAGATCGGCCAGCGCAAGTTCCCGGGCTCGAAGGTCGCCGGCCGGGCCAACGTCCTCGTCTTCCCGGACCTGCAGAGCGGCAACATCGGCTACAAGCTGGTCCAGCGGCTGACGGGCTGCGAGGCGCTGGGGCCGATCCTTCAGGGCTTCAACAAGCCGGTCAACGACCTCTCGCGCGGCGCCAGCGTCGACGATATCGTCAACATGGCGTGCGTGACGGCGCTGCAGACCGACCCTAGCCTGCGCGGCTAAGAGCCGCCGCTTTGCGCCTGCACGCCGCCTTCAGCATGGGCGCGAGGACGTTGCGGATGACGGGATCGGGGTCCTTGCCGGCTTTTCTAAGGAGCGCGGCGTAGGCCGGGTCGCGCGTCGCCGCCAGGCCCCGCAGAGCGGTCTGTCGGATGCGCGGCGAGCGATGTCCGGCCGCCGCCGCGAAGACGCGGCCCACGTCCTTGGCTGAGCAGACCCTCTCCCTCAGCAGGTTGAGGAGCGCGCTCAAGCACAGCTCGCGCAGCTCGAGGTCGGCGTCGCTCGCGGCGTATTTCTTGAGCAGGGGCAGCGCCTCGGCGACCGGCAAGTCCGCGAGGAGCGCGGCCGCGTCCAAGCGGGCGCTCCTGATCTTCGAGCCCAGCTGCCGGAGCACGAAGTCCCGCAGGCCCCGCTGGCCCGCGGACTTGGAGAGGACGTTCAGAGCGGCGTCTCCCGCCACGGGGTTCATCAGCATGTGGGAGAGCAGGGGGATGCAGGCGGGCTTCTTACGGCGCACGAGCGCCTTCACCGCTTGGTCGCGGATCTCGGCCTCTTCCAAAATGGCCCTGGCGGCGCGGCGCATCATCCCCCTCCAAGACGGATTCTAGCACGCGCAGCCTCCTGCTGGCGAGGAGAAGGACAGCGGAGCCTCGGAGGCGGGCCCGACAATCTAGGCCTTTGGTCCTAGCCGCCGTTTCCCTGAGGACCGGGGCATTTTGCGGCCAAACGGCATATCCTTAATACAGGTTTTCCGGAGGAACAGCCGATGATCCGACAAGCCCTGGGTTTCCTATTGCTCGCCGCCCTGCCTTCGTGGGCCCCGTGCGCCGAACCGCGCGCGCCGGAGCTGCCTTCGGTCGCCTCCGTCCTTGCGGCGGTGAACCCGCAGCCGACCGGCCCGATCAGAGTCTCCATGGAGATCCGCAGCGTCTTCGGCGGCGACCAATACGACATCAGCGACTACATGTCGCGCATCCAGGCGAACGTCAGCCGTGACCCCGGCGGCAGGAACTTCCGCTTCTCAGCGAACGTGGACAACCGCTATCTCACCGGGACCGTCGAGACGACGGGCTATGGCTATCAGATCTGGGGCGGCGGCCTCAACGTCGAGATGCGCAAATGGGGCGCCGACAATTACGAGATCTCCGGCTGGGTGGATGAGGCGGACGGGTCCAAGAGCATGCGCGTCACTTTGCGCCCGCGCGGCTTCGGGAATTTCGACGTCTGGGACAACGGCGTCAACCTCACCTTCTCCAAGTTCGCCTCCAACGTCAGCGTCTCCGGAGAGATCGACCCCCGCTGGTTCGGCAAGAACTGCCTTACGCTCACCAGCGTCTTCGTCGCGGTGATCGAGGCCCAGCTGGACAAGCCGACGCCGCAGCCAGCCGCTCAGAAGTAGCGACTCGCCACCGACAAGTCCTTCTTCAGCCCGCGGTAGCGCTCAGAACTGGCAGAAGCAGTCTTCGTCGCCCGACGGGCAGAGGGCGGCGCCGGTGCCCTTGCCGTTGGGGTTGCGCCCCAGCTGGTTCAGCATGTCCTTCGTGGAGTCGCTGAGCCCGTCCCACTGCTGCTGGGAATAGCCGACGACGTACTTCGGACAGCTTCCCTTGGTGCAGCCCATGCACCGGGCGGCCTTCAGCGGCAGCCCGCTCTTGGCCGCCTCCTTCCTGCACATGTCGCTGCAGTTGGCGGTGCACCAAGGCTCCTGGCCGAAGCTGCCTACGTATTTCCACCCGTTGCTCTCGGCTTTCGCGACCACCTGATCGAGGCAGCAGCAGGCCGGCTTCACGCCGGGGTGGTCCTGGCCGCAGTCGGACGTGTACTTGAAGCACCCCAGGTAGCCGGAGCAGCGATACGAGTTGTCGCCGCACGAAGCCCCGAGCCCCTCGAGGCTGGAGACCGATTGGCCGGCGTTCAAGGCGAGCGTGTCGGTGCCGCTCCCGGATGAGGGGACGGTCTTCGAAGCCGAAGTCGTTCGAGTGACGGTCACGGCCGGCTCGTTCTTGTAGACGACGGCATTGTCCTTCTGCGCGGCCGCCTTGCCCGATTGCGTCTCGGAAGACTTGGTGGGCGCGACCTTCGTCGAGCCGGAAGTGAACCGGCAGAAGCAGTCCTCGTCTCCGGACGGGCAGAGCGCGGTGCCGCTGCTCTTGCCGCCGGCGTTGCGGCCGGTCTGGTTGAAGAACTGCTTGGTCGAGTCGCTCAAGCCGTCCCACTCCCGCTGAGAATAGCCCGCGACGTACTTCGGGCAGCTCCCCTTCGTGCAGCCCAGGCACTGGTACGACACCAGCGTCATCGACTGCTTCTCCGCCTGCTGCTCGCACAGGTCGCGGCAGTTCGCGTTGCACCAGCCCTCTTGCCCGAAGCTGCCGAGGTACTTGAACCCGTCGTCCTCAGCTTGCGAGACCGCCTCGCCCATACAGCAGCACTCAGGCTTCACCGCCGCCTGCCGCTCTCCGCAATCGGAGGTATACTTGAAGCACCCCATGTAGCCGGTGCACTTGTACGAGTTATTGCCGCACGAGGCTCCGGCCTGCTCGGCTTTCGCGCTCGCCCACGGCAAGAGCGCCGCGGCCAGCAAAAGGAAGAACAATCCGTGAAATTTCATGTCGATGGGCCTCCGGAACCCCATCAGTATAAACCCTAGCAGCCCCAAGTGCAACGACGCGCGACGAAGGCAGCCTGCCAGCACCTTTGGTAGAATCGAAGCCATGATGAACCCTTTCTTCGTCGCCGCGCTCGCCGGCCTGCTCGCCGTTCCCCCGGCGGCGGCCCAAGACGACACGAAGCGCAAGGCCGCGGACGCCATGAGCGAGCTGGACGAGATGGAGAATCCCCAGCCGAAGCCGGCCGAGCGTCCCGCACCGGCCCCCAAGCCCAAGCCGGCCCCGGCCGTCAAGAAGGCTCCCGCTCCCAAGCCTGCGCCGCCCATTGTGAAGCCTGCGGCCGAAGAGGAAGAGGCGGACGCCGAGCCCCAAGCCGCGCCCAAACCGAAGTCCAAGCCGGAAGAGGCCGCCCCCGTTCGCCAGGCCGATCGGAAGCCCACGGAGGTGCCGAAGGAACCGCAGCAGGTCGTCGCTGCCTTCCTGGCCGCATTGCAGGACAAAGACTTCGCAAAGGCGCTCGCATGCACGGGTCCGGCCTTCCAGAAGAACGTCCCCGACGACCAGATCAAGGAGTTCGCCGACGAGCTCGCCAAGCGCGGGCGCGGCACCTACTCGCCCAGCGAAGCCGGCAAGACGAAGGACGGCCGCATCCTGACGATCGGTCGGCTGCGCTTCATCGGCGGGAACAGCCTGGAGATCTCCGGCGTCCTTAAGGACGGCAAGATCGCGTCCTTGAGGAGCGGCCTATGACCATCCAGACCCCTCGCCTGCTCGTCTTGTCCTTGTTCGCCCTCTGCCTCGGCTGGCCGCGCCTCGCCGCCGGGGACGAGGAGTACAAGCCCGGCACGTTCGAAAAAGAGGTCGAAAAGATGGCCGCCGAAGAAATGGGCGTCCTCAACAGAGAGGAGGACAAGAAGCTTCAAGACGTCCTGAACGAGCTGAAAAGGGAGGCGGTCGACCTCAGGACGAAGGGCCTCGCAAAGGACGCCGACAAGCTCGATTCCTACATCGAGGACCTCAACGGCGTGGAGTACCATAAGTTCAAAGAGCCGCACTACGCCGGAGGCACGTCGGGCAATATCTACCTTGGGGACTCCTTCTTCGCCATCAGGACCGGCAGCGAAGGCGACGCGGAGGAGGACCACCGCAAACTGCTGGCCCAAGGCGCCCTGCTCCTGCACGAAATCATCCACGCCAGGCACCAGCGATGGCTGGAGAAAGACGAGAAGGCGCCTTACGGCGTCGAAACCGAGTACCTGGACTTGTTCGAGATCAGCGCGGACAGCGAGCCGACCATCTGGCAGAACGTGCGTGAGAACACCGACAAAGCGTTCCTGGTCCAAGGCGGCTACAGCATGTCCCCGCACCACATCGACCTTGCCGTCGGGAGCAAGCAGACCTTCACGCTGACCGGCCCGGAGGCCCTCAGCGCCGAGTGGGGGGTCGTCGAGGCGGACTTCCGCGACTCCATTAAGCGGAGAGAGATATCGGCCACCGGCGAGTCGCAGGCTGTCTTCACGGTGCCTCAGAAGATAGGCGCTTATCATGTGTACGCCGAGTACAGGAACGGGGTCGTCGGGTACGCGGTCATCATCGCCCGGGACGCGCAGGTATTCGTCACTCCGCAGAGGTTCAGCATGGTCCCCGGAGAGACCGCCGACTTCAAGGCGGAGCTGAAGTTCGCTCCCGAGGACGCCCCAAAGGACATCACCTGGAGCCTGCCGCTCGGTTACGGCAAGATCACCCAGGACGGCAGATTCACCGCTCCCGACGCGCCGGGCACGTACCGGATCCGGGCGACCGCGTTCGAGCGCAGCGCCGACGCCATCGTGACGGTGAAGAACATCAAGGTATCGATCACTCCAAAGGGGCCATGGACCGTCAAGCCGCTCGCCACCAAGGAATTCAAAGTCAGTCTCGAGAACGCTCGAGACAAGTCCCTCCGCTGGTCCCTGCAAGGCTGCGGAAGGTTGTCGTACGAGGATTCCAGCAGGCTCGATAACATCTTCTGCGCTCCAAAGGAGCCCTGCACCGCCAAGGTCGTCGTGGAGAGCGCGCAGGATCCGCGCGCGAAGGACTCGGTCGATATCGAGGTCGTGAGCGACTCGAAGCCGAAGCCCAAGCCGGAGGAGCCGGCCAAGACGCCCGGCATAAGCACCGTCAACATCACGGAGTTCAACCTGCCGGGTCTGAGCTTCACTCCCGGATTCGTAACGATCTCCCCGGCCACCCAGGGCGTGGTCATGGTCATGGTCACAGCCGCGGCCAACCCGATCCTCGGCATGACGATGCCGAGCGACGTCACCAAGAGCCCCTCGGCCGTCCTGGTGAGCGGCGGGCTGTCCACTCCGAAGGTCTACGGCTCCGTCAGCGGCTCTCTGATCATCAAGGAGTGGAGCACGTCGTCGGGAAACCGCATCAGCGGCAGCTTCACGGCAGCGATGCTAGACGACGACACCAAGGCCACCGGCTCGGTCAAAGCCAACTTCAGCGTCTACGTCGCCTCGGGCAACGGCTTGTGACCGTCTCCCTCTCCCGCCTACGGCGGAAGAGGGTCGGGGTGAGGGTTCATTACGACCAAGACGTCGCCTTCCGGACGCGAGTCCTAGCTTCCTTTCACCTTCCTTTGGGCCTATAAGGATGCCCTGAGGTCTCGCGCCGACTTGGGTCCAAATGCGGGCCCGTGTTAGGCCTATCGTTTCATCCCCCCTCGCTCCGTCGTTGGTAGAGTGCCCTCATGAACAGCATCTCCACGCTCGGCCGGTCCTCCACCATTTCCCTAATCTTCGCGGCCTTTTTTCCCTCCGGGCTCTATGCCCAGACGGTGACCGGGAGCCAGGCTTCCGGCGCAATTAACGCGGCCGCGGGCGTCTCGGGCGTTTCCGCCGGCGTCGCCCCGTCCGGCGGCATCCAGAACATCGCGTCGCTGCAAGCGAACATCGGCATGGACGTCCGCGGGCTTCAGGCGCCCGTCCCCAAGAGTCTGCTGCCGGCGCCGTCAGTTCTCCCGACCCAATCGAACCTCGCTCTGCCGTCGAACAAAGGCGAGGCAGGACTTGCCCTCACCCCTGCCCTCTCCCGCTTCGCGGGAGAGGGAGCACGGAAAGCGGCTCTCGCCGATGCGGCTGCTCCAACATCTCGTGAAGCCGCCAGCCGTGAAGCCCCCTCGGCCAAGACGCTGATCCAGGCCCTGCGCAGGGTCCTCTCGCGCCTGTTCGACGGCACGGCGAAGCCCAAGGCGGCCGCCGATCCGGTCGCCGGCTCCTTCGCCGAGCAGACGCCGAACGGCCTCGCCAAGTCCGAGCAGTACCTCGCCTCCGCCCCCGAAATCCCGCTCCCGGGCCTCTCCACGCCGTGGCGCAAAGCGAACGCGCCGCGCGGCAGCGATGGCAGCGTGCGGTATCAGACCGGCGAGCCCCAGAACCTCGCGCCCGAACACGAGTGGACGTTCCCCTCCGAGCTCGCCTTCGAGGACGCCGCGGATAAGCTCGAGCCGACGCAAGCCGAACAGCGCGGCGACGACCTGGTCACCCGCTCCCGGTGGCGCACCACGACGGGCGTCGCGCAGGCGGCCAGACTGCAGAACGGCTTCGTCTGGCTCGACCAGGACGGCGACCTCTACTACCGCGACGCGAAGGCCGGGAAGACCTCGAAGGTCGTCCCGCCCTCGGGCAAGGTCGAGGCCTTCGCCGCGAGCACGGACGGCGACTTCCTCTACGTCGTGGCGAACGGCATCCTCCAGCGCTGGATCCTCGCGAGCAAGAGAGCCCTCAAGATCGAGGAGCCCACGCTGAAGGTCGAAGGCCCCGCGCGTCTCGAGGCGGTGACCATGCCCGGGAAGACCGGCAAGCCGACCTCCGGCGTCATGCTGAGCGTCAAGGGCGCCAACATCTTCTGGGTCGGCGACCAGCTCGTGAAGGTGCCGGTCGGCGAGCCCGAGATCACCGGCCGCTTCGGCGTGCTGAGCACGCTGGAGCAGCACGGGAACGATCTCCTTCTCGAAAAGACCTCGCTCGGCACGCGCCTTTGGCGCAAAGCCTGGCAAGGCAGCGAGAGCCTGCTCACCGACTCCGGCGAGCTCCCGTTCGCCGTGGGCGACATCATCGAGACCCCCGAGCGCGGCGTGTTCCTCGCCGCCTCCGAGGCCGGCCTCGTCGAGTGGGACATCGTGAACCAGCGCTACCGCATCTTCCCGATGCCCGGCCTCAAGGGCGCCGGCATCCGCCTCCAGGCCACGCTCGACCGCAAGGAAGAGCAGGTCGAGAGCGTGCTCCTGACGGACGGCCAGAGCATCGCGCGCGCCGACATCGCCGACGCCAAGGGGTTCCTCGCGACCGGCGCGGCGCAGGCACGGCTGTGGGCGATGGAGCACCCGATGTCCATCGAGGGCGGCGCCCTCCACATCGGCGACTTCACCTTCCCGCTGGCAAAGAAGGCGCCGAAGCCCGTCCCCTTCTACAAGCAACTCTGGGGCAAGGCCATGCGCGCCCTCAGCCTGCGCACCGCCCCGCCGGAGGCCGAGGCGCTCGGCATCTCCGAGAAGGACTGGAAGGCGGTGAACCTGCCCTCCAACAAGAAGGTCATCTACGACACGCTGAAGGCCTTCACGCTCCATCAGCACGTGCTGTACATCGGCGAGACCGGCGGCGGCAAGACGTACATCGCGGAGATGATCGCGAAGCTCACCGGCAACGATCTCTGGATGGTCTCGATGAACGAGTACACGCGCAACAAGGACCTCATCGCGCGCGAGACCTTCGGCGAGGAAGGCAAGGGCCGCACCGGGCTCACCGCCTCCACCGTCCTGCGCTGGATGCAGGAAGGCGGCGTGCTGCTCCTCGACGAGATGCACAAGCCGCTCGAGGGCATCGCGGTCCTGAACAACGTCCTCCAGAACGGCGAGTACCGCCTGCCGGACGGCCGCATCGTGAAGTACGACAAGACGAAGAGCTGGGTCATCGGCACGATGAACCCGGTGAAGCCTCCCTACAAGGGCGAGCCGCCGTCGGGCGAGCTCTCCTCGCGCTTCGGCATGACGCTGGACGTGAAGTACCTGCCCGCCGAGGAAGAGGCCGCGCTCCTGCGCATCTTCTTCGACAAGGTGGACCCGGCGCTCATCGAGAAGCTGGTCGCGATCGCGAACGAGCTGCGCAAGTCGTACCCCGACGTCCTGCCGCTGCCCATCGCGCCGCGGACCCTGCTCCACATCGTGGAGCACATCCAACGCTTCCCGAAAGACAGCGTGACGGACATCTTCACCAAGACCTACAACCCGTCCTCCATCGTCGAGGACCCGTCCATCGACGAGGCGATCCGGCGCGTGCTGGAAGCCCATGCCCTCCCCGGGAGCGGCAAGTAGTGAGAGACGAAGCGAAGAAACTCGCAGCCATCGCCCTGGCGCTGAGCCTGGGGGTTTCTTCGCCTTTGTCCGCCGTCGCGCAGACGGTATCCGGCGCGGCGGCCCAAGGGAGTCCGGTTGGGGCGAAGGCCGTGGCGCCCGTCGCCCCCGCGGCCGGCGGCCCCGGGCCGTCTTTGGCGCCGCAGGCTCTGCCGGCTCCGCTGAACCTCACGGCGCCGTCCCTCGCCTTGCCGGCGGTCCCCCTCTTGCGGGCGGCGGGAGTCGCGGGAGCTCGAGCCGGATCGCCGTCGCTCGCGGAGATCGCGCAAGCCGCGGCGCAGCCCCGCGCGGCGGCCGACGCCGAGAGCGCAGCTCCTCGACCCAAAGCCTTGGCGGCGCTGGGGAGCGCCGCCAAGGACGTCTCGGCCCGCAAAGACGACCACGCCGGCATCTTCGCGCGGCTGTCCCGCCTCTTCGACGGCGTTCGCAAGGCGGACGGCGAGGCTTACCTCTCCGAGGCGCCGGTGCGCCCGCTGCCGGCCTCGGAAGGCGCCCCGAGGTGGCAGGACCGCCTCGCCGCGGCGCCGCAGGAGGGGGACGTCGTCTTCCGCATCACCAAGAGCGAGACCCTCAGCGAGGGGCAATCGATCAAGCTCATCGAGAAGGACGCGCCGGGGCCCAAGCTCATCGCCGGCCCGGGCGGCTCCGAGCAGGCCTGGGAGCTGCCCCCTGAAGCGCGCGGCGCCGCCGCGGAGGCCGGCCGCCTCTACTGGATCGACGGCGAAGGCCGGCTCATGGTGCACGAGCTTTCCACCCGCAAGACACGCTCTTTTGCCTCGGACGGCGAGAAGGCCGAGCGCTTCCTCGTCTCCTCCAAAGACCGCGTCTTCGTCCTCACCGACAAGGGCCTCAGGCGCTGGGACCTCGACGGCCAGTGGGCCCGGACCTACCCGAAGCTCACGGTCGAACCCACAGACATCGGCCTGATCGCTCCCGCGGCCACGCCCTCGAACTTCGGCGAAGGCGTCAGCTTCTACCATCCCGGCGGCCGGCTGGTGTCGCGTTCAGCCAGCCTCGAGAGGCAGGAAGGCTACCTCCAGTCCGGCGTGCCGGGAGAAGGCGAGCTCATCCCCATCGGCAAGGGCCTGTTCCTGCGCCGCGAGAAGGGCGGCACGCGCGCCTGGGAAGAGGGGCTGGACACCGAGCGGGTCGACGAGGTCGCCGTCCTTCCCTATGAGGTCCTGTCCGCGGTCAAGCCTTTCGACATCCTCTTCGCCGCGACGACCGAAGGGCTCGTCGTCTACGACACGAAAAAGAAGCAGCACCGCCTCATCCCCATCGACGGGCTGAAAGACGCCGAGGACGCCCGGGTCTCCGTCCAAGACGAGACGGTATACCTATCCTTCGGCGGCAAGGTCGTCCAGTTCTCCCAGCGCGACCTCTTGCTCCACGACGCCTCGGCCGAGACCGTCCGCTCCTGGGCCGAAGCGAACCCGATGTCCATCCACGACGGCGCGCTGCACATCGGCGACTTCTCCTTCGCGCTTGCGAAGAAGGCGCTGAAGCCAGTCCCACTCCACAAGCGGGCGTGGTTCGGCCTCCTGCGCGCCCTGCGCCTGCGCACCGCTCCCGCCGCGGCGTACGCCCTCGGCATCTCCGAGAAGGACTGGAAGGCCGTCAACCTTCCGACCAACAAGAAGGTCATCTACGACACTTTGAAAGGCTTCACCCTCCACCAGCACGTGCTCTATATCGGCGAGACCGGCGGCGGCAAGACGTACATCGCGGAGATGATCGCCAAGCTCACCGGCAACGACCTCTGGATGGTCTCGATGAACGAGTACACGCGCAACAAGGACCTCATCGCGCGCGAGACGTTCGGCGAGGAAGGCAAGGGCCGCACCGGCCTCACCGCCTCCACCGTCCTGCGGTGGATGCAGGAAGGCGGCGTGCTGCTCCTCGATGAGATGCACAAGCCGCTCGAGGGCATCGCGGTCTTGAACAACATCCTCCAGAACGGCGAGTACCGCCTGCCGGACGGCCGGGTCATCAAGTACGACAAGACGAAGAGCTGGGTCATCGGCACGATGAACCCGGTCAAGCCTCCCTACAAGGGCGAGCCGCCGTCGGGCGAGCTCTCCTCGCGCTTCGGCATGACGCTCGACGTGAAGTATCTGCCGCCCGAAGAAGAGGCCGCGCTCCTGCGCGTCTTCTTCGACAAGGTAGACCCCGCGCTCATCAAGAGGCTGGTCGCCATCGCCAACGACCTGAGGAAGTCCTACCCGGACGTCCTGCCCCTGCCCATCGCGCCGCGGACCCTGCTCCACATCGTGGAGCACATCCAACGCTTCCCGAAAGACAGCGTCACCGACATCTTCACCAAGACCTACAACCCCGCTTCCATTGTCGAGGACCCGCTCATCTCCAGGACGATCGCCGAGGTCCTCGCCAAGCACGAACTGCCGGGCGCGGGCATCGCGGGCTCCGTTTCCGGCCTCCCTGCGGCGGGAGAGGGCCGGGGTGAGGATTCCTCGGTCCTGCCCAACCCCTCCGAGCCGTACCTCGCCAAAGCCCCCGAGCTGCCGCTCAACCTGCTTTCGCCCAGCTGGCAGCGGCCGGCCGCGCCGGCCGGCGGGCCGCTCAAGGCCGAGCGCGAGCAGACCGCCTCCATGGACAAGGGGACCGAGCTCTCGATGACCTTCCGCAAGAGCATCGAGCGCGAGGAGGCGCCGGACGTCCTGCGCGAGGAGCCCGTCGCCCCGTCCGGCGAGCAGGCGCCCATCCAGTCCTGGACCTCGCCCGCCGGCGTGCGCCAGGCGTTCCTCGTCAAAGACGGCCTGCTCTGGCTCGACGTCAACGGCAAGGTCTTCCTGCGAGACAAGGACGGCAAGACATCCTCCGTCATGCCGAGGAGCGTCGAGCGCGTCGAGATGATCTCCGCCCACTCGAAGGGCCACGACCTCTACGTCCTGGCCGACGGCATGCTCCAGCACTGGATCCTCGATTCCAACTGGGCCAACGGCTTCTCGCTTGAGGAAGGCCGGACCGTCACGAGCCTCGACGCGCTCCCGCAGCCCACGCCCGAGGGCGCGCAGGCCATGCTCAAGGACGGCAGGATCGTCTGGTCCGGCTACGCGGACACCGAGCTGAAAGAAGGGCCGGAGAAGATCCGAGACCCGCGTCTGGCGCGCGAACCCGACCGACGCCAAGTCGGCCGAAGCCGAGCTCACCGAGCTCGGCGCCCTGCCGTTCGACGTGAAAGCCGTCGCCGGCGCACCGAAGAGCAAGCGGGTCTACGCGGCGACCGACGAAGGGCTCGTCGAGTGGGACGTGAACTCCGGCGGGTTCCGGCTGTTCAAGGTGCCGGGGCTCAAGGAAGCGGCCGCCGGGGGCCGCGTCTCCGTGAACGTGGACGCGCAAGAGGACTCGGCCGTGCTCGCCGCCGGCTCCCGCATCTTCCTCGTCGGCCTCGCCGAGGCGCGCGCCGCCCTCGACACCACCGCCATGGCCGCCGGGACCTGGGCGCAGTCGAACCCGATGTCGATCGCGGGCGGCGCCCTCCACATCGGAGACTTCTCCTTCCCGCTGGCGAAGAGGGCGACAAAGCCCGTCCCACTCCACAGGCGCGTCGCGAACGCCCTCCTGAGCGCCCTCGGCCTGCGCGCCATCCCGGCCGAGGCGGAAGCCCTCGGCATCTCCGAGAAGGACTGGAAAGCCGTCAACCTTCCGACCAACAAGAAGGTCATCTACGACACGCTCAAGGCCTTCACCCTCCACCAGCACGTGCTCTATATCGGCGAGACCGGCGGCGGCAAGACATACATCGCGGAGATGATCGCCAAGCTCACCGGCAACGACCTCTGGATGGTCTCGATGAACGAGTACACGCGCAACAAGGACCTCATCGCGCGCGAGACCTTCGGCGAGGAAGGCAAGGGCCGCACCGGGCTCACCGCCTCCACCGTCCTGCGGTGGATGCAGGAAGGCGGCGTGCTGCTCCTCGACGAGATGCACAAGCCGCTCGAGGGCATC
>JAPLKK010000013.1 GCA_026388115.1 Elusimicrobiota bacterium
ACGCCGCCTGAGAAGACATCTTCCAAACCGGCGGCACCGCCGCGGCCCAGGCGGACGCGCTCAGGAAGGGCACGCCGAAGCCGGGGCAATGAGAGCCGTACACCCAGAGCACCAGCAGCGCCCAGGTCGCCGCGGCCCAGAAGAGCCAGCGCGAGCCGGCGACCCGGAAGTCTAGGAATTCAGGAGACGCCTGCTTGAGGTGCTTCGCCATTACCGGGCCAATCTATCAAACTCGGGGGATGGAAAGAAGAAACCAGAGGTGGGCGAAGACGCCGAGGGAACAAAGCGCGGCGCCCGGCAGGAAGACGGCGCGGCGCTCGTCGCCGCTCGTCAACGCGGCCGCGAAAAGGATCGCCCATGCCGGCCAGGTCCAGGCGATGAGCCGGAAATCCATGGACGTGATCTGTGGGACGAGGATGAGAAAAACGGCCTGCAGGCCCCAGCCCGCTAACAGCCCCATGCCCGAAAGCATGGTAAACCCTTTCCAGGCGACGCGGCTGAGCGCGGCGAGCATGAAGACCAGATGGACGGCGAGAGTAAGCCAGGCAAGCAGTTTCAAGCGTTCCGGAAAGCGGTATTCGCCGAAAATGGAGGTGACGAACGAGTAGGCGCAGTAGCTGGCGTTCTTGGGCTCCGCGCGGTCATCCGGGTTCACATACGGGACTTTCCAAGCCGCCGATTTCAGCGGCGGCGGCGCAAGGAGCACCCGCCGCGGCTCGGGCAGCCGGTAGAAGTCTCCGATCGTGCCGAAGTTTTGGCTGTTGTGCGGGAACAGATGCCCCGTCAACCGTTGGTTATGGAGCACCAGCCACGGCATCAGCAAGGCGCCCGGAAGCAGCATCAACAGCCCGATCACGGCCGCTTGACGCGGCGCGATGGTCCGCCGAACGGCCAGCACCAGCGTCAGCGCGGCCAGGATCGCCAGGACTCCTAGGACATTCCACTTCGTGTACGCCGCCGCCGTCCCGGCCAGCGCAAGGATAGCGGCTTGCCTGATGTTCCACCCGTCGACAAGCCGCGTCCACGAATGGATCGCCGCCAGCGCCAGCAGCGTCGCCAACGCGTCGTTGTTGTAGGTCGTGAACATCATGACGTACTTCGGCGTCGTCGCGATCCACAAGAGCACCAAGAGGCGAACGGGCGGGGCGAACTTGAAGCGCCGCAGCAAGCGATCGATGATGACCAGGCAGAGCCCCCCGTAAATGAGCGAAAGAAGCCTGACGCCGAACACGTGCCCCGCCGGGTCGCCGGGGGAGATGACGCTGTTCAAGAGATAATAGAGCGGGGGCTGGTAGGTCTCCCAGTGTTCGTACGGCGCGGGAAGACGGTGCTCGCGCATGATGATGTCGGCGTAATAGCGGTGGGCGGGAAAATCATGCGTCCGCACGAACTCGGGCGTACGAGCCAGATAGATCCCGGCGACGATGCCCCAGGCCAGCAGCGCGACGGCGAGCAGCTCGGACCGGGGCGGCCGCTTGTCGGCCTCTCTATCCCCTGGCTTCTTGTGCTTTGCCATGATCTATCCGCGCGGATGGAACTTGCGGTGGGCCGCCTTGGCGGCCGAGGCGTCGAGGTGCGTGTAGAGCTGCGTCGTCGTCAGGCTCGCGTGGCCGAGCATCTCCTGCAGGGCCCGCAGGTCCGCGCCTCCCTTGAGCAGGTGGGTGGCGAAGCTGTGGCGAAGGGTGTGCGGATGCAGGCCTTTCAAGCCCGCCTGGGCCCCCCAGCAGCGGACGTCGCGCCACAGCTGCATGCGCGACAGCTTCCCGCCCGAGCGGCTCAAGAAGAGCTCCGGCGAGACCGTCCGGTTCTGGAACCGGCGTTCCCGCTCGATGAGATAGCGCCGCAGCGCCGCCCGCGCGCGCTCATGCATGGGGATCATGCGCTCCTTCGAACCCTTGCCCCGCGCGCGCACCCAGCCCTCCTCGAAATTGACCGCCTCGGGCTTGAGGCCCAACAGCTCCGAGGCCCGCATGCCGGTCGCGTAGAGGAGCTCGACCGCGGCGCGCGTCCGTATCCTCTGGAAGGCGGCGCCCGCCGAGCCGCGCATGAGCGCCTGAGCCTCCGGCACCGCCAGCACCTGCGGCAACCTGTGCGGCAGTCGCGGCGAGCGGATGCGGCGGGTGGGGTCGTCCGGGACATGCCCCTCCGCCGCCTCAAAACGGTAGTAGGAGCGCAGCGCGCGCAGCTTGCGCGCCAGCGAAGCCGCCGACAGGCCCTTCGACCGCAGGCCCCACAGGTACCCCTCGATGTCGCGCTGCCCGGCCTTCAGCGGGTCCTTGCCGCCCAAATGCCTCAAGAAGGCCCGCACGTCGCCCAGATACGCCTGGCAGGTGTTGGGCGACATGCCGCGCTCGAGCGTCAGGTACCGCGCGTATTCTTCGATCATGCCCTAGAAATAGCGGTCTAGCGCGTCTTGGATTACAGCGAGAAGTCCACGCATCTCCTACCCCCTCACCTTTAGCTCCATCTCAAGGTCACTGACGGCAGGCAGCGTGCCCCGAAGTTTCTCTGGAAGAGCCTTCGTCAACTTATACGCCGAGACGCCGATAGGCTTATGGGTGTCACGCAACGCATATTCCGCAATCAGTTTCTTACGCGACCGGCAGAGGATCATGCCTATCGATGGATGATCCTCCTTGTGCCGGAGTCGATCATCCACTGCGGAGAGATAAAAGTTCATCTTACCGGCGTATTCCGGCTTGAAGGGGCCGTTCTTAAGCTCGATCACGACGAAGCAACGAAGGCGGAGGTGGTAGAAGAGAAGGTCAATGTAGAAATCCTCGCCCTCCACTTGGAGGTGGACTTGACGACCCACGAAAGCAAAGCCCACGCCCAACTCAAGCAAGAACCGCTGAATATGATCTACGAGCCCTTGCTCCAGTTCCTTCTCGCGAGCATCGCTATCCAGCGTCAGGAAATCGAAAGTGTACGGGTCCTTGATGGCTTGGCGGGCGAGGTCGGATTGCGCTGGTGGCAGGGTGCTCTTGAAGTTCGTCACGCCTTTTCCCTGACGCTCGTAAAGGCTGGTTTCGATTTGATGGACAAGCATCGCACGGCTCCATCCATGTTCGACAGCCATTTTCGCGTACCAGAGGCGCTGAACAGGATCCTGGAGCTTGAAGAGAAGCTCCTGGTTATGGCCCCAGGGGATTCTTGCCAGGGCTTGCGGCAGATTCACCCCGTCCAAATCTGTCACGGTTCGTGACAGATTTGAAGCGCCCTCTGTGTAGGCGAGATAGAACGCCCTCATCCGCCAGACATTCCCCGCAGAGAAGCCACCCACGCCGGGGAACTCCGTTTGAAGATCGGCAGCCAACCGTTCGACCACCGCCTTGCCCCAACCCTCCCGCTTCTGGCGCTCGACTATGACCTGCGTCGACCTGATGCGGGATTTGACGTCCTCAAGGAACTCGCGATAGCCGGCAGGCAAAGTCGATCCAGTGGACACATCGCTCCGCCTGCCGAAAATGACTAGGTTTCTTCTTGAAGGCATGGTCGCGCCGTAAACCCCGCCCCTCTCCCGCCTTTCGGCGGGAGAGGGGGGCCGAGAAGGGAGAAGTCCTACCGGGCCGATTTCTCGAGCGGCTTTACGACCTTCGTCGGGACCGCCTTCACCGGTGCGGCGGCCGTCGCGGGCGCGGCCGGCTTGGCCGGCGCGGCGGCCCCGACCCGGGGCTCGGCCACCGCAGCGGGCTCGGCTGGGACCGGAGCGTTCGGCAGGACCAGATACTTGGCCTTGAGCGCCTTCTCCAGAGTCTCGGCCACGGCCGGGTTGTGCTTCAAGTAGTCCTTGGCGTTCTCGCGGCCCTGGCCCAGGCGCTCTCCATTGTAGAGGAACCACGAGCCGGACTTCTCGATGAGGGTCGACTCGCAGCCAAGGTCCAAGAGGCAGCCCTCCCTCGACACGCCGAAGCCGTGGATCATCTCGAACTCGGCTTGGCGGTAGGGCGGCGCGATCTTGTTCTTGACGATCTTGACCCGCACCCGGGCGCCCACCACGACCTCGCCCTGCTTGATGTTCTCGATGCGGCGGATGTCCATGCGCAGAGAGGCGTAGAACTTGAGCGCGAGGCCTCCCGTCGTGGTTTCGGGCGAGCCGAACATGACCCCTATCTTGTGGCGGATCTGGTTGATGAAGATGACCGTGGTCCGCGTGCGCGAGATGGTGGAGGTGAGCTTGCGCAGGGCTTGGCTCATGAGCCGCGCCTGAAGCCCCATGTGCGAGTCGCCCATCTCGCCCTCGATCTCGGCTTGCGGCACCAAGGCCGCGACCGAGTCGATGACGATGACGTCGATGGCGCCCGAACGCACGAGCTTGTCGACGATCTCGAGCGCCTGCTCGCCGGAGTCCGGCTGGGAGATGAGAAGGTTGTCCACGTCCACGCCGAGCTTGCGCGCGTAGCCGGGATCCATGGCGTGCTCCGCGTCGATGTAAGCCGCAAGCCCCCCGGTCTTCTGCGCGTTCGCCACGATGTGGAGGGCCAGGGTGGTCTTGCCCGAGGATTCGGGCCCGTAGATCTCCACCACGCGGCCGCGCGGCACGCCGCCCACGCCGATCGCCAGATCGAGGGAGAGGCTCCCCGTGGAGATGACGTCCACGTCGATCCTGGCCGCCTTTTCGCCCAGTTTCATGATGGCTTCCTTGCCGTACGCTTTCTCGATCTGAGCCAGGGCCAACTCCAGCGCCTTCGATTTGTCGGACATTTACTCGTTTCTCCTCTCCTCGCCTGCCCTCGCGATCGTTCTCGCGGCCGTGGCGTCATCGCCCCGCCACCCGGCGGCCAAGGGTTTCGCTAAGTCTAGCACAAATACCGCTACTGAACAAGGGTTCAGTTGGGGCCGTCGCGAAAACGTCCCCACTACATAGTACGAATGATGCACGATTTAGTTCCCTTTTCCGACGGAAGGTCAGCTCTCAGTCCCGCAGCGCGGCTTCGTAGATCTCGATGGAGGGCCGCATCTCCACGGCGCCTCCCGGCGATGAGATCTCCGTGTTGAAGGCGCGCAGGACGGTGCGCCCGTCCTGCCAGGTGTAGGCCATGCCCCGGCGCTTGGGCTCGCCATAGCGCAGCGAGAGCTGCACCACCATCTTCTCGAGCGGCCTCTCCTTGGCGCGCCGCTCGGTGAAGATCGCCTGGACGAGCACCACGCGCCCCCAGCGCAGGGCGAAGCGCATCGTCTCGACGCCCTGGGGAAAATTCTTCGCGGCCGCCCGCTCGATCTGGTAATGCGTCAGCTTGTCGCCCGGGGCGCGGAACGACGGCCAATCGCGCAGCGGCGGGTAGGCGAGCCGGACCTCCTTGAGATAATCGCCGAGGCGGACGCTCTCCACGTAACGCTGGATGGCGACCGGCTCGTCGTCTTGCGCGCGGGCCTGGAGCCCCAGGACCAGGAAGGCGGCCAGCAGTCCCGCGCCCATGGCCCCGTTAGGCGCGAGGGGCCGGGCGGCGTCGCGCCGTGCGGTATTCCGCGGCGCGCGCGTAGAAGCTCGGGTCCTTGTCGAAGAAGCGGAAGGTGGTCCGGCCCAGATCCGCGATGAAGTCCTTGGCCGCGTGGTAGTTCCGGTTCTGGCCGGTCAAGACGACGAGGATATAATCGCCGTGCGGCGAGAAGACCACCGCCGAGTCGTGGCAGGCGCGGCGGAGCAACCCCGTCTTGTGGGCGATCTCCCATCCTCGCGGCAGGAACTTGGCGATCCGCGACCTGGAATGCTGCCGCTTGAGGATGTCCATCATCAGCTGGCTCGAGTAGTTGTCCACCGCTTCGCCGTGATAGACCTTGTCGAGCAGAGAGGCCATCTCGCGCGCGGTCGTATAGTTCTCGTAGGTGACGGCGGAGCTGCGCAGGCTCATGCCTTCCGGGTAGATCTCGGTGTACAGCAGGCCCATGCGCGGGAACTGCTGCTGCAGATACGAGAGCCCCACCTCGTTGATGAGCATCCGCGTCGCGGTATTGTCCGACTCGTCGATCATCTTCTCGAGGAGCTGGCGCACGGTGAACTGCGAGCCCTCGTGGTACCACTTCAGCGACCCCGAGCCCCCCACGCGGTCCCGGCGCTCGAGCCTCAGCCTGGTCTGCAGCGAAAGATCGCCGTGGGTGATCTTGTTGAAGATCGCGAACATGATCGGCAGCTTGATGAGGCTGGCCGAGGGGAACAGGTCGTCGGCGTGGTACGCCCACACGCGGCCCTTCTGCAGGTCCTTGAGGTAGATCGCGGCCCGGCCGTCGTAGCCGATCGCCTTGGAGGCGAGGCGGCGCACCAGCTCGTTCCAGCCGGGGTCCGGCGCCTCGGCCGCCGCCGGCAGGGCGGGCTTGAGCGCGACCTCCGGGACTGCCCCGACGCTCGCCAACACGGCCGGCGGCTCGCTGGGGACCGTCGGCGGCGCCGCGAGCGCGGCAGGCTCGGGTCCGGAGGTCTCGATCTGGCTCCAATCGAGTCCGCTGCCCAGAAGATACGAGCACGCGAGCGCGAGGACCGCGGCGGTGACCGCGATATGGGCGCGATCGAGAGAGATCTTCTGGGTGATGAGACGCTTCATTCTTCCCCCCGACGGCTCGTCGGGCGGCACTATAGCGTAACAGAACCCGATTTTCAGCGCAATAACGAACATGTTGCGGCATGCGCGGAACTTTTCTTCCGCTCATTCGTACTAAGTGGTATGGGCCTGCGCATCGCCGACCTGGA
>JAPLKK010000203.1 GCA_026388115.1 Elusimicrobiota bacterium
CCGCGCCATGTCGCGAATCCGTCAGCGCAGGCGCAGGCCGCGTAGAGAAGAGCGCCCGCCGCCGTCGGCCGTGCGAGAGGTTTCAGGACGCGCTCCTGTCGCGCGCGCGCAGCATCGCCATCGCGATCGCGCCGCAGACGAGGCAGGCCGTCAGGCTTCCCAACGGCTCGTACCAGGAGGGCATCGCGCGCTGAAAGCTCATCATGGCCGTGTCCAGCGCCGCATGAGCGAGCGCGAGGAACCCCAGGCCCAGTCCCGCGTACAGCGCCGCGCAGGCGCACAGGCCGAAAAAGAAGATCTGACCGAACAGTCCCGCTGGCTGGACGCCCCAGTGCCACAAGGCGAAGATGACGGAGGAGACGATCGCCGCTGCGCGCGGCCTCAAGATGCGCGCCAAGCCGAGGAACAGCAGTCCCCTGAAGCAGGCTTCCTCAAAGAAGCCGACCGGAAGGTTGAGACCCGCGATCGTCCAGGCCGGTATTCCGTTGAATGTCAGCGGGCCCTCGCCGCCGGCGACCCGCAGCAGAAAGGCGACGGCGACCGCGGCCATGAGAGCGGCTCCCTTCCATGACCACGAGAGCTTCCAGCCCCACAGGCGCGCCCCTCCCGCCGCCCGAGCGGCGAGAAGGCAGGCCAGCAGGCCGGCGATGCGGAGGACCGCCCAACAGAGATCGCGCTTGAGCCACCAGTCCATCCGGGGGCGGAACCCGTGAGGGTCGGTCCAGATCGTGAGAACGCGCGTCCCCGCCTTGACGTCCTGAGGCGTGTAAACGATGGACCAGCCTTCGCGGTCGGGGCCTATCGGCTCGCCTGGCGTGCCGCGGGGGAGAGCGGCGATCTCCGCCGGCGTCAATCGGCGGGTTTCGCTGATCGGCATCCGCGCGACCAGCGCCTGCCGGACGGGCCAGTACGCCCCCGCGATCGCAAGAGCGCATAGGATCGCCCATCGCGCGCGGGGCCGGGCGGCGTCCGCGGCGTCAGCGTAAGGACTCATCCGCCGACGCCGGCCGATCCTCTCGGGACTCCCTGCTCGTCCCAGCCCCGGAGGGCGTAGTAATCGCGCACCATCGTCCCAAGGTCCGCTCTGGAGATCGTCTTGCCCTGCTTGCCGAGGGGCTCGTCGAAGAACCTCTTGGGGAGGGTGTCGTCTTTGGCGGTGACTCCCTCGCGGAGGTTGAACCGCCGGGTCTCGTCCTGGATGTTGGCGGCGATCCTCCTCGATCCCTTCTCGTCGAGCTTGAGGCCGGTGGTGACTTCCACGATGGTCAGTAGGTTGTCCCAGTCCCAGTAGATGTCTCTGAAAAAGCGGCAGAGGATGAGCGCGTCGTGGATGTTGAAGCGGTCTTCGAATTCGAGGAACAGCTTGGCCTTCCCCTCGATCTGGTCCATCGGGATCATCTTGGAGAGTTCGGCCTTGTAGATCGTGGACCTCAGATGGCAGGCTCCGCGATCGGAGGTGGCGCAGGCCAGCCCCATGCCTTTCAGTATCCTGGGATCGTATCCCGCGGGGTCGAGCCCTTTGACGTGGATGGCGACGTCCTCCATATCCCAGGTCCGTGCCGCGTGGCGGATCCCTTCCGCCAGGACCGCGCCGAGCCCCGTCTTCGATGAAATGTCGTGGAGGAGCCCGGCGATGCGGTCCACGTCGCCCCAGGCGATCTTGTCGGGGATGCGTCCGGTCTCCGAGGC
>JAPLKK010000049.1 GCA_026388115.1 Elusimicrobiota bacterium
GACCGAGGTCGGCGTCGAGGGCGGCCAAGTCGTGGTCACGCGGCCGGTCTTCGGGGGCAACCTCAACTTGAAGCTCGCGGTGAAGGGCGCACCCGTTCTCGTCACCGTGCGCCCGATGTCTTACCCGCGGGCCGAGGCCGCCGGCGCGGCCGCGGTCGAAACGATCTCCGTGGACCCCGCGGCCTGGAAGGTGCGCGGGCGCTTCTCGGGCTTCGCCGCGGAGCAGACGGCCGAGATCGACATCGGCGCCGCCGAGAAGATCGTGTCCGGAGGGCGCGGGCTCGGCAGCCCCGACAAGTTCAAGCTCATCCGTGAGCTGGCCCAAACGCTCGGCGCCGCGGTCGGCGCGAGCCGCGCGACCGTCGACGCGGGCTGGATCCCCTACAAGCACCAAGTAGGGCTGACCGGACGGACGGTGCGGCCGCGGCTCTACGTCGCCTGCGGCATCTCGGGCCAGATCCAGCACCTGGCCGGCATGTCGTCTTCCGACGTCATCGTGGCCATCAACACCGACAAGGACTGCCCGATGATGAAGCTGGCGGACTTCGCGGTGCTGGGCGACCTCAACGAGATCGTCCCCGCTTTGACCGCCGAGGTGCGCAAGCTGAGGGGCAGCTAGTCCCTTGCCCGGGAGCGTCTTCGAGGAGCTGCAGTCCCACCGCTGCGGCCGGCTCTACGCGGCCGGCGCGGGGGGAGAGTCCTCTGCAAGCTCAGGGCCCGACATCCCCGGCGTCCTGCTCGGCAAGGAGCCGCGCTACGCCCCCGACCGCCGCTTCGACACGCTGCACGTCAAGCTCGACCTCACCGTCGATTTCCGGCGGCGCGAGGTGCGCGGCACGTGCACGACCAGCCTGCGCGCGATCGTCGACGGGCTCTCCGCGCTCGTCTTCGACGCCGTCGGCATGCGCATCCTGGGCGTGCGGATGCAGGGCCGCCCGGCGCGATTCCGCCATGACGGCAAGGTGCTCAAGGTCCGCCTGCCGCGCAAGCTCGACGCGCTCGAGGAGGCGGACGTCGAGATCCGCTACCGCGTGCGGGACCCGAAGGCGGGGCTGCATTTCGTCCGCCCCGGCCCCCACAACCCCGACAACCCGGTCCAGCTCTGGAGCCAGGGCCAGCCCGAGGAGTCGCGCTACTGGTTCCCCTGCCATGACGCGCCGCACGAAAAGGCGACCAGCGAGATCCGCGCCGTCGTGCCCCGAGGCTTCGTCGCCGTCTCCAACGGCGTGCTCATCGATTCGCGGCCCGTGCGGGGCGGCACGGCATGGCACTGGCGGATGCACCAGCCGCATTCCATCTATCTGATCACGCTGACCGTGGGCCGCTTCGCCGAGGTGCGCGACCAGTGGGAGCAGATCCCGGTCGTCTATTACTGCGAGAAGGGTCGGGAAGAGGACGCCCGGCGCGGCTTCGCCGCGACGCCCAAGGCCATGGCGTTCTTCTCGAAGGCGATCGGCGTGCGCTACGCCTACGAACGCTATGCGCAGATCGCCGTGGCGGAATATCCCGGCGGGATGGAGAACACGACCGCCACCACCCAGACCGACGCCTGCCTCATCGACAAGCGCGCCGCGCTCGACACGGACCTGGACCTGCTGGTCTCCCACGAGCTGTCGCACCAGTGGTTCGGCGACCTCCTCACCTGCCGCGACTGGTCGCACGCGTGGCTCAACGAGGGCTTTGCCACCTATTTCGAGGCCCTGTTCGCCCGGCACGACAAGGGCCAAGACGAGTTCGACTACGAGATGTACCGCAACCGCCACGCCTATTTCGACGAGGACGAGCACCGCTACCGGCGGCCGATCGTCACCCAGCGGTTCAAGTACCCCTGGGTCCTCTTCGACCGCCACCTCTACGAGAAGGGCGGCTGGGTGCTCCACATGCTCCGCTTCACGCTGGGCGACAAGGACTTCTGGCGCGCCGTCCAGCATTACGTGCGCCGCCACCAGCACCAGAGCGTGGTGACCAACGACCTCATCGAGGCGATCGAGGAGTCGACCGGCCGCAACCTCCGCCCCTTCTTCGACCGCTGGGTGTTCCAGGCGGGCTATCCGAACTTCCGCGTCCAGTACCAGTACGAGCCCAAGGCCAAGAAGGCGACGCTGTGGGTGCTCCAGACCCAGCGCGTCTCGGACGACGAGCCCGTCTTCAAGACGGAGGTGGAGGTGCGCTTCACCGGCCGGGGGTGGACGAAGGAGTTCAAGAAGACGGCCGATTCGAAGGACCAGCGCTGGGAGTTCCGCCTGCCCGGCGAGCCCCGGAACGTCGAGTTCGACCCGAACCATTGGCTGCTGAAGAGGCTCGACTTCCGAAAGCCTTACTCGCACTGGGAGCATCAGCTCCTGAGCGCCAAGACGGCCTTGAGCCGCATCGAGGCGGCGCACGAGGTGTCGCGCTGGGGCCACGCCGGCGCCGTCGCCGCCTTGCGCCGCGCCTTCGACCGGGAGAAGTTCTGGGCCGCGCGCGCCGAATACGCGTCGGCGCTCGGCCGCGTCCGCAGCGCCTCCGCCCTGGCCGAAGTGGCGCGCATCACCCGCCATCCGCACCCGAAGGTGCGGCGGGCGGCGATCGCCGCTCTAGCGGAATATCCGGCCGCCCAGGTCGCGCCGCTGGCCATCCGCGCCTTGAAGGACAGGAGCATCCACGTCGTGTCCGAGGCGGCGCGGCTGTTGGGCACGATGAAGGACGCCAAGCTCCTCGCCCACGTGCGCGGGCGGCTGCAGGAGCGCTCCTACATGGACGTGATCCGCTCCGGAGCGATCCTGGGCTTGGCCGCGGCAAAAGACCCGGCGCAGGCGCCCCTGCTGTGGAAGCTGGCGCGCCCGCCCTACACCTATCCCGCGCGCGCCCACGCGGTCCGCGGCCTGTCGGGCCTCGCCTCCGGCGAGCCGAAGGTCATCGGCTGGCTGGCGACGCTCCTCGACGACCCTGACGAGCGCGTGGTCCTGTCCGTCGTCAGCGCCCTCGGCCGCACCGAAGACGAGCGCGCCCTGCCCGCCCTGGAGAAGCTGCGCGACAAGACGGAGCTATCCCGCCTCAAGACCTACTGCGACGAGGCCATCGCCCGGATCCGCCAAGGCGCCGAAACCCCAAAGAAGAAGTCGCGCAAGTAGGCCCTCGTGACGCCTCTGCCGGGCTGGATGTTGGTCCGGCCTACCGGTTTCTACTGGTTGCGGTCCCAGAGCATGCGGCGGGCGGCGGGCTTGGATTCGGGCAGCGAGGCTGAGGTCGAGAAGCGCCACTGCAGGCTCATCTTGATGGCGTTCTGCATGCTGCCCATCGGCTGGAAGGCGATGTCGGAGGCGAAGGAGCGGACGCGCAAGCCCACGCCGACGGTGGCGCCGGTGACGGCGCCGAGATACGGGGCGCTCACGGTGTCGTAGCCGAGGCGGAAGAAGGCCTCGTTGCCTCCGGCGAAGGCGAAGCCGAACTCGGCGC
>JAPLKK010000235.1:0-16025 GCA_026388115.1 Elusimicrobiota bacterium
TCCAACTGGTAGTGCAGCCCCCGCAAAGTCCCCGCGCCGGAGCGGGAGTGGTTCTCCTGCACGAACCGAGCGGCGATCCCCGCTTCCTGGAAGGCGTTCTCCCGGAAGGTCTCGGCGAAGAAGCCGCGCTCGTCGCCAGCCGCGCCGTGAAGGACCTCGATCACGGCGGGGATGGCAAGGGGGGTGAATTTGAAGTCCATGGCTATCGAACGCCGCGTAGCATACAAAAATCGTCCACCTGGACACTACGGAGAAAGACTGCCTTCACTAAGAAACATTTCGATAAAGCGCGACGGGCATAATGCGCTCGTGCGCGTTTTGCGGGAGCCCGAGAAGCTGCTGAGCCGTGCCGAAGCGATCGCGGCTTGCGAAAAGGCGTTTCGCGCGGTGGCGACGCGGCGCTGGCATCCGGCGCACTCGGAGTCCGTGGAGCTTCCGGGCGCCTGGCTCCGGACGGTCGTTTCCTTTGATGACGAGCATGGAGTGCTGATCCGCTCGGAGGAAAGCGGGGGCCACGGTTGGATCTCGATCCAGAGGCCCGCCGGCGAGGTCGTCGCCATGATCCCGCGGGCGGCGATCGACCGGATGCGCGGCTGGTCCGTGTCGGCGCTGGCGACGCGCCTGCTCGCCGAGGAGGAGGCGCGGACCGTCGGGGTCGTGGGGGTCGGCGCGCAAGGCCGCCTGCACGTTCACGCGGTCATGGCCGTGCGCAAGATCAAGCGCATCCTGGCCGCGGGACGCACTCCGGCGCAAAGCCAGGCGTTCGTCGCCGATCTGGCCCGCGAGCTGGGCCCCGGCGTCGCGATCGAGGCCGCGGACGCGACGCGCGCGGCGGCGTTCTCGGACGTGCTGTGCGTCTGCACCGACGCGAAGGAACCGGTGGTGTTCGGCAACGAGGTGCGCCGAGGCTGCCACATCAATGCCGTGGGCTCGCGCGGGCCGGACCGCCGCGAGCTGGACACCAACGCGATCCTGCGCTCGAAGGTCTTCCTCGAGGACCGCGAGATGGGCTTCGGGCTTGCGAACGACCTGAGGGCCCCTATCGAGCAGGGCCGGGTAGGACCCGAGGCCTACGCGACGGATCTCGGCGACCTCCTCACGGGCAGGCGGCGCGGACGGACATCCTCCGACGACATCACCTTGTTCAAATCGGTCGGCCACCCGGCCGCGGAGTTCTACCTCGCGCTCGCCGCCTATCAGAAAGCCCTGACGAGTCGGACGGGATCGGAAGTCTAGCCCCCAAAAGGCGCAGGCAACGACCTGGGACGAGCGTCTCACCTGCGCCGGCACCCGCCAGCCCTGACCGGATCGGCGCAAGCGGCGCCATACTGGCCTCATGCTCGACCGCCAGCCCTCGGCGCTCACGCCCCTCGGGATCATCGTCGCGGCCTTCGGCCTGTTCTTCCTCTCTCCGGGACGCGAAGCCGACGTGCGGGTCCGGTGGCCCGCGGTCGTGCCCGCGCGGGCGACGGCGCCGTCGAGCTATCACCAGGCTCTCCGGCGCGCGCTGCAGGCCCGGCCCGCGCCGCGCATCCTGCCGCCCGACGCGCGCGACGCCGTCGCGGGCTTGGCGGACTGGGAGCCGCGCGGCCGGGCGGCGCAACCCGGCGCGCGGCTCGTCGCGGGCAAGGGCGATTGGCGGTCCTCCTTCTGGAACGACCGCTTCGTCGAGATCTCCGCGGCGCGGCGCGAGCCGGATGGCCGCGTGACCCGCTCAAGGGCGCCGGCGCAAGCGGCGTCGCTGCCTCTCCCTCATAGGGGAGAGGGGAGGGTGAACGCCGAGCAGAAGCAGCGCCTCCCATCGCCCCGTCCTCTCCCGAACGGCGGGAAAGGGAACGCCGGCTCGAGACAAACGCCCGGCCGCTCGCACGCCGCCCATCGGGACCCGCGCTCCGAGGAGACGGCCAAAGACAGGGCCGCGCTCGAGCAGGTCGAGGAGGAGGAGCGCTGGACCTTCGACGAGCCGGACGGCCCGCTCCCTCCGCAAGGATTCGCCTGAGCCTCCGCTCGCTGCTCGGCAAGGGTAGGCTTCGGCCTCCGACCGCCATGCTCGTCCCGCCGGAGTTCCCGAGGCTCAGTCCGCCGCCGCTGGGACCGGACGGACGGCCGTTGCGGGCCAGGCAGCTCAAGCCCGAGGACTTCGACCGCCTGCGGCCTCCCGAATCGGAGGCGGGATACAAGCGCTGGGCCAACGACGCTCATCGCGGCCCCCCGCATTGGCACGCCGGCGCCGCCGCCGATTACCATCACGATGCGCAAAGATGGGGCGCGCTCCTCGGAGCGGAGCGGTGGGCCTGGATCGTCCGGTCGGGGGGGAATTGGTGGACCTGGGCGGAACAGACGCCGGTCGTCTGGCACGCCGAGCGCTGGTGGTGCTTCAAGAACGACAGCTGGTTCCTGCTCCACGACGGGCAGGCGTGGGCCTATCGCTTCTTCGCCGACCTGCGGCGCGACGGCCTCTTCGAACCGCGGACCCGGATCCGCGTGGTCTACAGCGAGGACGCGCGGCGCGCCGCGATCTCCCTCCCGGGCCAGGACACGGTCGTCTACGACGTCGAGAGCGGCCGCGAGGTAGGGCGCCTGCCCGAACGGGAGCCGGCGCGAGAGAAAGCTAAAGCCCCTCGTCTTTGAGGTCGTCCTCGAGCCGGCCGGCGCGGATCTCGGGCACCCGGTGTCGACGACGGTCTTATGAGATCTCTTCGGCGAGATGGTCCGCGAACGGGAGGCAGCAGGTGAGGCCCGGGGAGACGGCGTTGAGGACGTGGAGCGCGTCGCCCTTGCGCTCGATGGTGATGTCGTCGACGAGCTTCCCGTCGCGGTCGACGAGCTGGGCGCGGATGCCGGAAGGACCCTTCTCGAAGTCGGAGGCCTCGGCGCCGCGCACGAGCGTGAAGGCTTGGCGTAGGAACTCGCGCTTGCTCAGCGAGCTGCGCAGGTTCTGAGAGACGAGCCGCCGGAACTCGGCGCTCGCCGCCATCCGCCATACGCGCGGGTCGAGGGCCATGCGGACCGCGTCACCCGGGTGGACGTCGAAGGTGCCGTAGGCCTCGCGGCCCAGGGCGAGCACGGCGTTGGGGCCGACCTTCACCTTTCCATGGACGGTGCGCGTCCAATGGACGCCGAGGAATGGATACCGGATGTCCGGCACGCTGTAGATCATGGAGCGGATCAGGCCCGCCTTCTTGTCGTCGATATAGTAGAACTCGCCGCGGAAGGGCACGATCGTGTAGGAGAGGCCCGCGCCCAGCTGGTGCGCGATCCGGTCGGCGTACTGCCCCGCGCAGTTGACGAGGCGCTTGGCGCGATGGGCGCCGCGGCTGGTGCGCAGGTCGAAGCCGCCCCTGCGTTCCTCCAAGCGCCGCACCTCTTCGCCCAAGAGCAGGGACACGCCGGCTTGGCGGGCGTCCTCGGCCAGCGCGCGCACGAGGGCCTCGGGGTCCACCGACGCGCCGGAGGGGGCGTGAAGCCCCTGGGCGCCGGCGGCGTTGGGCTCCAGCCCGCGCAGCTCCTCCCCGTCGACGAGCTTGAGGCCCGGGACGCCGTTCTCCCGCCCGCGGCGCAAGAGCTCCTCGAGCGTAGAGCGCTCCGAGGCTTGCCGGGCCGCGACCAGGATCCCCGTCTCGGCCAGGGGCACGTTCCGGGAGCGGGCGTACTCTTTCAGCCGCCGGTTGCCCTCGACGCAGAAGCGCGCCTTCAGCGTTCCCGGCTTCTGATTGTAGCCGCCGTGGACCACGCCGCTGTTGCGTCCGCTGGCATGCGCGGCGACCTCCGGCTCCTTCTCGATAAGGGCGATGCGCGCGGAGCTTGCGCGCGCGGCGAGCGCGCGAGCCAAAGCGCAGCCGGTCACCCCTCCACCGATGATCACGAAATCGAAATCGGACATTGGACGAATTTACCATAATCGGGTCGCGCGTGGCGGTTCAGAGCGGCTTTCGTCATTAGAATCATGCTGAAAATGTGTTTTGGAGTCGCGACGAAAAACTGGTAACCTTCCGCCACGTGAAGGCATCGTCATCGACCGACCTAAGCCTGCTCCGGCTTTACCGCCGCGACCAGGGCGACGTTCCGGCCCCGCTGCGGTGGCTATTCTCGGCGCCGCCTTCCGCCGTCGTGCAGCCGCGGACCGAAGAAGAAGCGATCGACGCGGTGCGCGAAGCGTACGCCGGCGGCGCGCCCATCGTGCCGCGCGCGGGGGGCTCGACCGCTTTCGGCCAGAGCGTGCCCGCCCACGGCGGTCTCGTCCTGGACGCGTGCTTTTTGAAGTCGATCCGTGCCTTCGAGGCCGACACGGTCACCGTCGACGCGGGCGTTCGCTGGTCCGACCTCTCCGCCTTCCTCGCCGAGAGGGGCCAGGCCCTCGGCAGCTATCCCTCGAGCTGGTACTCCACGGTGGGCGGATGGGTGCAGACCGGCGGCTGCGGCATGCTCACTCATCGCTTCGGCGCCCTGCGCGAGCAAGTCACGCGGCTCAAGGTGTGCGCCGCCGACGGGAAGGTTTTGGAGCTGGTCTCCGGCCAGCCCGACTTCGACGTGTTCTTCGAGACCGAAGGGCAGCTGGGGCTCGTGCTGCGGGTGACGCTGCGCGTGCGCCCTCTGCCCGAGGAGGAGTACCGGACCAGGCCGACGCCTGGAAGCTGTACGCCCAGGCTCGCGCCGAGTTCGCGCCCCTGGTCCATGCCTCCGTCTTCAACGCCGAGCGCATGCGGCACTTCAACCATACCTTCCAGGCGCGCATGCAAGCCAAGGGCTCGAGCGCGGGCGGGCGGGGGCTCGTCTCCGGCTCGCCCGCCGCCCTTTTCTACGTCGAAAGCCTCGACGACTGGCGCGCGCTCCGCAACTGGGTCCGCGGCCGCGGGGCGACGGAGGCCCCCGCCCACGTGGGAAGCTACTTGTGGGCCGAGCGGTTCTACCCGCTCAAGGGCAAGCGCGCCGAGCAGTCCTTCCTGGGCAACGAGCTGGTGGTCCCCGACGCCCAGGCGCCCGCCTACGCGCAGGCCGCCGAGAAGCTGGCCGGGCGCCACGGCTCGGCCCTGGCGATCGAGGCGAACGCCGCGGGAAAAGGCGAGTCGGTGGTCATCGCTTCGCTGTACGCCGAAGGGTCCGCGGCCGTCCTCGCGCTGCTGCCTCTGGTGTTCGGCCTGGACCGGCTCGGCCTCGACGGCCATCAGGCCCGCCTCTATCAGGTCGGAGCCTACAACGCGCCTTTCGCGGACCGCAAGTTCACGGCCCGGCGGCTGGACGAGCTGCTCGCGGCGAAAGGGCGGCTCGATCCCAAGGGGCTCTTCAATCCGGGAAAGAGCCTCGATTTCCGCACCCGCTGGACCCGGCGGTTGAGCCCCGCCAGGCACGTCCGGCTCGCCCGCCGGCTCGTCCGCTTCTTCGAGCGGCGCACCTGGATCGCGCCAGCGCTCGCGCGCCTGGCGATGCTGGCCGCCCAGGTCGTCCCGAGCAGGGCCCGCAAGGACGCGGTGGCGAAGGCCGCCCTCGAGTGCGTGAACTGCGGCTTCTGCCTCCCCGTCTGCCCGGCCTATCTCGTCAGCCGCGACGAGCGCACGACCGCCCGCGGAAAGCTCGGCCTCGGCCTGGCCGGCGCCCGCGGCGCCAAGCTTTCCGCGAAGGATGTCGAGCTCCTCCACTCCTGCATGCACTGCGGCGCCTGCACGGCGGTATGCCAGAGCGCCATCGAGCTGGTCACGGTCTGGCCCGAGCTGGAGGCTCGCGCCGCGGCCGCGGCCGGCGCCAGGCCCACGGCCGCGATCGAGGCTTTTGTCCAGTCGGTCGAGGCGTCGGCGGACTACACGCGCCTGCTGCGGCGCGGCTACATGGTCGAGCGCGACTCGGGCGAGCCGCCGTCATCTCCCTCCCCCGCCGTAGGGGCGGGTCCGGTTGGGGGGAGCCGCTGATGTTCCGCCGCTACCACCTTGAGGTCAAGGACGCGAAGCTCGACGCGCCCCTGCCGCGCATCCAGGTCGAGCGCGATGACGACCGGTGCATCGGCTGCGGCATCTGCGCAAGAGCCTGCATCTACGAGGTGCACGCCCGCGAGAGCGCGCTCGTCGATTTTACGCGCATGGCGGAGCCCGTTCACGGCAAGTGCGTGGCCTGCCACCGCTGCGTCAACGAGTGCCCCAAGGACGCCCTCACGCTGCGCCCGCATCCGGACCTCGCCGCGCTGGGAGACTCCTACTTCAGCGCGGAGACGATCGAGACGCTGCATTACGAGGCGGACACGGGCCGCGTGCCCGTCTCGGGCTGCGGCTACCGCGGGCCCTTCTCCGGCCCCGGCTTCGATCGGATGTGGACGGACATGTCGGAGATCGTGCGGCCGACGCGCGACGGCATCCATGGGCGCGAGACGATCTGCACCGGTGTGGCCCTCGGGCGCAAGAGGTCCCGATGGTCTTCGACCCGCTCCCCTTCCCGACCCCGTTCGAGACGCGCCTGGGCCTGGCCCGCGCGGCGGCCCGCGCGGCGGCGGCAGCCCGCACGCTCGCCATCGTCGATGAGGATATCGCCTACAACGTGGGAGGCCGGCCGAAGGCGGTGCGGCTCGCGAAGACCGCGACGCCCGAGCCCGCGCGCTACGAGGGCATGGCCTACATCGAGCTCCCCGACGGGCCGACGGCGCTGGGAGAGGTCGAGACCCTGAGGACCTGCGCGCCGCAGGCCGTCGTCGGCGTCGTCCTCGGGGCGTCGGCGCGCTTCGCCGCCCGAGGCCTCGAGCTGGCCCTTGGAGGCGCGGCCGTCCTGCGCCTCGCCGCCGACGCCCACGGCCGCTGGACGGACCGCACGGAACCGGGCGGCCCGAGCCGCACCCGCCACCTGCTGGACGCCCTGCGCGANNNNGGGGGGCGTGCGCGACGCCGTCAGCGTGATCGCCTCGGGAGGCCTGGCGCGGGCCGAGCACGTGCCGAAAGCGCTCTTGTGCGGCGCCGATGCCGTCGGGCTCGACGCGGCTTACGTCATCGCGCTCGGCATGCTGCGCTTCGACGGCAACGCGGGGCGCTGGACGCCTGAGACGGCGGACATCACCGACACGGAACGCGCGCACCAGAGGCTCGTGAACCTGGTCAATTCCTGGCGCGACCAGCTCCTCGAGGTGATGGGCGCGATGGGCATCCGCGAGGCGCGCCGGCTGCAGGGCGAGGAAGGGCGCGCGATGTTCTACGAGGACCTCCAGAAGGAGTTTTTGTCGCTGTTCACCGCGCCCGCCCTCAAGGAGCACGATCCCGATTATGGGTGAGCCCCTGCCGAAGCCGCGCGCGATGCCGCACGCCGAGTGGCGCAAGGTCCCGAAATGGAGGGTGCGCTACTCCGCCGAGTGCATCGACTGCGGCTTGTGCATCCCGGCCTGCCCCTACGGCGTGCACCGGCGCGCGCCGGGCAGCCTGCGGCTGGGCATCCCTGACGACTTCGGCTGCCTCGGCCCCGCGTGCGAGCAGGCCCATCCCGCCGGCCCCGAAGCGGTGTTCCAGGAGGGCTTCTGCGTCCGGCAATGCCCGACCTCGGCGATCGCCTTGGAGAAGAATCCCGAGTGGCAGACGCTGGGCGACCCGCGCTGGAGCGCCGACCTGCTCTTCGCCACCTGGACGGCGGCCGAAACCGGGCGCTACCCCGCGGCGGGCTTCGAGGTCCGCGTCGGCGACTCGGGCGGCGGCTTCGACCGGCTGCGCTTCAAGTTCAAGCGCTCGCGCCACGAACGAGCGCGCGACACCGAGCTCGAGGCGATCGACACGGCCATCCCCCTCGCCCGGCGGAAGGAGGGGCCGCGCCTGCAGATCCCGGTGCCTTGGTACGGCGGCGGGATGTCCTACGGCTCGGTGGGGCTCAACGTCATGCTGTCGCGCGCGAAAGCCGCCCGCGCCTGGCGCACCTTCACCTGCACCGGCGAGGGGGGCTACCCGCAAGAGCTGCTCGCCTACAAGGACTGCGTCATCACGCAGATAGCGACGGGCATGTTCGGCGTGAGCGAGACGACCGTCCAGGCGGCGCGCATCCTCGAGATCAAGTACGCGCAGGGCGCCAAGCCCGGCCTCGGCGGGCACCTGCTGGCCGACAAGAACACGGGCGCCGTCGCCGCGATGCGCGAGACGGTCGCCGGCATCTCGCTGTTTTCCCCGTTCCCGTTCCATTCCGTCTACTCCGTCGAGGACCACCGCAAGCACGTGGACTGGCTGCGCGCCATGAACCCGCGCGCCTTGGTCTCGGCCAAGGTCTCCACGCCGACCGACGTGGACATGGTGGCCGTCGGCTGCTACTACGGCGGCGTCGACATCCTCCACCTCGACGGCGCCTACGGCGGCACCGGCGCCGCCCCCGACATCGCGAAGAAGAACATCGCGATGCCCCTCGAGTTCGCGATCCCCAAGGTGCACCGCTTCCTCCAGGCGGAGGGCATCCGCGACGAGATCACCGTCATCGCATCGGGAGGCGTACGCTCGGCCCACGACATCGCGAAGGCGATCGCCCTGGGCGCCGACGGCGTCGTCCTCGGGACCTCCGAGCTCGTGGCCCTCAATTGCACGCGCTGCGGCAACTGCGAGTCAGGCCGCGGCTGCCAGCACGGCATCGCCTCCACCGACCCGGAGCTGAACGCGCTGTGGGACGCGGACTGGGGCGCCCAGCGCATCTCGAACCTTTATCACGCGCTGCGCCTCGAGCTGGCCGAGATCCTCTGGCGTCTCGGCCTGCCCTCGGTCCAGGCGTTGCGCGGCCGCACCGATGTCCTGTACCATCTGGATCGACTCCCACCCCCATGAGATACACGCTGATCGCCTGCCTGCTGTCGTGCGCGCCGCTCGCGGCGCGCGGGAACGAGCCCGTCGCGGCCGCGCCGCCGCCGGTGGAAGGCTCCGTGGACGCGGGGCCGACGGACGCCGGGACCTCGGCACCGAAGCCGCAGGGCGAGCAGGCCGCGGCCGAACCGGCGCTCGACCTCGGCGCCCTGCCGGGGCTCGAAGCGGGGCCGAGCCGTTCGAACAAGCCGAGGGAGCGCAAGGCGCCGCGCGGCATCCTCCCCGTCTACGAGACTCCCGAGGGCTGGATGGCGCTCGATCGCGGAGGCAAGCGCGCGACGATCCCGCACGGCACGGCGTTCCTGGTCATCGGCTCGAAAGCGGCGGGCGTGCTGACCTCCGGCCCCGGCACGGCGATCACCGCGGCCTGCGTCGACCGCAGACCCGCCAAGGTGCCGGCGTATCCATTGTCGGGCAACGCCCAGTCGGGGCTCGGCACGCCGATCATCGCCATCCGCGTGCCGAAGGGGCGCTCGCTCGACACCAAGCAGGCGCGCTTCTACCCTCTCGTCAACGAGGTCAACGACGAGACCTATCAATCGGTCGGCGACGCACTGCGCCAGGCGGTCCTCGCGGACCTGGCGGCGGGAATATTCAAGCTCAAGGCGGGCGACACCGGGGCCCAGCAGTACGCGAAGGAGCCGGATCCGAAGAAGCTGCAGCTCAAGCTCGATTTCGGCTCGAAGCTCCGCATCGCCGGGATGAGCAAGGCCTTCATGCTCGTCGAGGGCGCCAACATCTCCAAGAGCTTCCGCCGCTGCGTCCGCCTCCTGAACGAAGACGCGCCGGTGGGCGCCTGCGCCGACATGCCGCACGACCTGATGGCGGAGACGCAGCTATTGGAATTCGTGGCGTACGACCCGAACGGCCGCGGCACGCCCTTCATTCTCGCTTACACCACCCGCGAGCCGCTGTGGGGCCATGAGCGCTGGGGGTTCCAGCTCACGCCCAAGGGCGCCAAGCGCTTCCTCATGGACGCGCAGGATGCCAAGTGCCGTGAAGGATTCTAACCCGGAGCTCCTGCTCGCTTCGCGCGCCTCCTTGCCGCCGGCGCCGCAGCAAGGCCCCCGCGAGGCCGAGGGCGGCTGCGGCGTCGTGGGGCTCCTCGCCAACTGCGCCGTCCCCGGCTCCGCGGTCGCCGCCGGCTGCTCCGCGATGCGCAACCGCGGCAACGGCAAGGGGGGCGGCCTCGCCATCGGCGGGATGGAGGCGGGAGCGCTCGGCGTGGACGCCGCGACGCTCCGCGGCGACTACCTGCTCGCGATCGCGTATCTCGAAGCGGAGGCGCGCGAGGCCGTCGAGGCGGAGTTCGTGCGGCCGCAATTCGAGGTCCACGCCGAAGGCCGCTTCGAGACCGCCGGCGACCCGCGGGCCCTCGGCATGGAGGTCGCGCCCCCCGAGGTGCGCCGCTATTTCGTCCGGGCGAGAGCGGCCGCGCTCGACGCTTTCTGCCGCGAGCACCTCGGCCGCCTGCCGCACGACCGGCTCGAGCGCGAGCGCTGGGAGGACGAGTTCGTCTATCAGAACTCGTATCGTCTCAACGCCAGGCATTACGCCTCGCTCGGCAAGAAGTCGGCCTTCGTCCTCTCGCACGCCAAGGACCTGCTGGTCCTCAAGCTCGTGGGCTACGCCGAAGACGCCATCAAGTATTACGGCCTCGAGGATTTCCGCGCCAAGCTCTGGATCGGCCACCAGCGGTACCCGACCAAGGGCCGCGTGTGGCATCCCGGCGGGGCACACCCGTTCATCGGGATGCACGAGGCGCTGGTCCACAACGGCGACTTCGCCAACTACGCCCGCGTCGTGAAGTACCTCAAGCAGCGCCACATCGCGCCGCTCTTCTTGACGGACACGGAGGTCTCGGTCCTGCTCTTCGACCTGTGGACGCGCGTATACCGCTATCCGCTCGAGCTCGCCATCGAAGCCATGGGGCCGACCACTGAACGGGATTTCGAGCTCTTGCCGCCGAGCCGCCAGGCGGCCTACCGCGCCGTGCAGACCGCGTCGATGAAAGGCTCCCCGGACGGCCCGTGGTTCTTCATCGTGGCCCGCTCCGAGACCGGCGAGCGCAGGCTCCAGCTGCTCGGCGTGACCGACACCTCGATGCTGCGCCCGCAAGTCTTCGCGCTGCAGGACCTCGGCTGGCGCGAGTCTCCCACCTTCGTCCTGGGAAAGGCCGCGCGGGGAGAGAAAAGAAACGAGCCGGCGCCGGCGATCGGCCTCATCGCCTCCGAGAAGCAGGCCATCGACCGCGTCTTGACCCAGCTCCGGGTCGCCGGCCTGCCGTTCCAGAAGCCGGCCGACCGCTACTGGAACGCGCGCGGCGGCTCCTACTCCGACGGCGGCGCCTTCATCTTCACCGTGGACGGGACGGGCCGCCTCACCGCGACCGACAAGTTCGGCGCCGCGGTGACCGTCAGCGGACCGGAGCCCAAACTGGGCTTGGCCGAATCGAAGGGCGCCGAGGCGCTCGTCGAGGCGCGCGCGCACACGCAGATGACCATCAGCGCGGCCGGCGCCGCCGGCATCAAGGGGCCGCGCGACGAGGCGTCCGAGCTGGTCGTCGACGCGGCGGAGTTCCCGCTGGAAGGGCGGGCCGGGCTGGCCGCGTTCGTGGTCCACGCCTACGGCCTCGGCTGGCGGCGCTTCTGCCTGTTCAACACCAGCGGCCATCGCTTCATCGGCTGCGGCCTCGGCGCGGCGAAAGTCGAGATCGACTGCCACGGCTCCCCGGGCGATTACCTGGCCTCCGGCCTCGACGGCGGCACCGTGCGCGTCTTCAACAGCGCGCAGGACCAGGTCGGGCAGATCCTCAAGAGCGGGCGGCTCGTCATCTACGGCGACGTCGGCCAGACATTCATGTACGCGGCCAAGGGCGGCGAGGTCTTCGTGCTCGGCAACGCCGCCGGACGGCCGCTCATCAACGCGGTCGGACGGCCGCGCGTCATCATCAACGGCACCTGCCTCGATTACCTGGCGGAATCGTTCATGGCCGGCGACCCTCTGCGGGGAGGGGGCTTCGTGGTGGTCAACGGCGTCCGCTACACGGGGCCGGCCAGCTTCGAGGAGCTCGAAACGCCCTATCCGGGAGGGAACCTCTTCTCCCTGGCCTCCGGCGGCGCGATCTACTTCCGCGACCCGCGCCGCGCCATCGGGCCCGATCAGCTCAACGGCGGGAAGATCGCCGACCTCGCGACCGAGGACTGGGAGCTGATCCGCCCCATGCTTGAGGAGAACGAACGCCTGTTCGGGATCACGGTGGATTCGCTGTTGACCTTCGAGGGCCGCAAACTCAAGCCAGCCGAAGCGTACATCAAGATCATCCCGACCAAGCTGCGCGCCCTTTCTGTAGCTCACGATTAGATCCACGCCGCGGGCGCGCATCATTAGGACGCGGCATGGCCGAACCCTAATGACCGAGAGGCCCACCCCTGCCGGGGAGGGCCTCTCCTTACAGCCGCGTGCCGACGGCGCGGCGAAGAAAAATGAACGGCGCGCGAAGCGAGCCGTTTTCCTATTCTGACTTTAGCGGATGGCCGGTAACAGCCGGGCAACGAAAGGACGGGGTCAGGAGGGGGAGGCGAGGTAGAGGGCGACCATCACCCCGCCGCCGATGAAGGCCCACGGCAGGTACTCAACGGCGGCCTGCACGGCGAAGGGATTGTGGGCGAAGAACGCCTTGGCCGCCAGCACCAGCGAAAGCGCGCAAGCGAACTGCAGGAAAAGGTCGCACCAGTCGACCCAGCCGACATGGCGGGGGTTGAGGTGCTTGGTCAGAGTGTGGCGGACCCATGGGCGCATCTCCACGAACTCGAGACCGTGGGAGTGCTTGCGGCCCAAAGTCTGCGTCCACTTCACCCGCGCTTTCCCCTCGATGCAGCCTCCCGCCGGAAGCTGAAGGACGAAAGGCAAAGTCTCGCCGATGTTCATCGGCTTGGGCGCGTTGGCGCACAGGCCTTGGGCGCTCAGATCGACGAGGTCGAGCTCGCGGCCGTTGACCATGAGATCGGCGCGGGAGTCCAGTCGGGGGGAACGCCGCTCATTCATCGTGCGGAACGCCATACACGGGGATTATGCGGTCTCGCCGGACCGAAAGGGAGGGTCTCAGGGCCCAAAGGGCCCTAGGTCCACAGGCCCACTCGGGCAACCGGCCGGGGCTCAGGCGGATGAAAACATCCGGCACCGCCGTCATTGCCCCTTCTTGAAGAGGACGGGTGGCTCGGGCGGCGGCGAGAGGACCAGCGACTTCAGGAAATGCTGGAGCTGCCTGCGGTTGGCGGCGTTCCAGAAGAGGTTCCGGGGCGCGCGGTAGACGACGCGAAAAAGCCCGCGCGGATCCGGAACGATCGTAAGCTCCGTCATCGTGACGCGGACCTCCTGGCCGAGCAGGTAGCGGGCGTCGTATTCGTACGTGGTGAAGCGCGCCTGGAGACCCTGCCGGGCGGTGCTCGAGATCTCGACGCGGTAGACGCGATGCTCATCCTCGACCGAGCCCCACTGCGACATGTCCTTGCGATAGGTCGCCGGGTCGACGTAAGCCTTGGATTCCTTCGGCACGAACTCCACCGACACGGTCATCCTGCCCTTCGGCTCGCGCAGCTCGGCGCCGAACTCCATCTTCGACGGTTCGCCCCATTTGCGCGGGTACTCGAACGAGTAAAGCGCGGTCTTCTTCTGATACGGGTAATAGGGGGGCTTGACGAACCTCTTGAGATAGGGGATGCGCGCGCAGCCCGCGGCCGCCAGCGCGGCTGCGGCGATGGCCCCCCAAACCAATCTCTTGCCCGTCATTGCGTTTCCATAAAGTGCGTGCCCGGCTTTTTAGCCTGGCACGCTACCTCACGAATTGTATAATACGCACTCGTTATGGGCGAGTCAAAACGGTCCGAGATCGAGCGCCTCACCAAAGAGGCCGTCATCAACAGCACGGTGGGCGGCCGGGGCTGGGTGACCGCCGTCGCGGAGGTGGTGCGCATGGCGGTCGTGTCCGGCGCCGCCAGCGGCCGGCCGACGCGAGAGGTCGTGCTGGAGGCCTGCCACGGCGCGGTCCTGGGCCTGCGCCTGGTCGACAAGGACCTTCCCGAGCCGGCCGCCGCGATCATCGCGAAGCTGGCTGAGGCGGCTGAGCAGACCCATTCCGATCTTCAGGACATGCTCACTTGGACCGCCGAAGGCCTCGCAAAGGCGTCCCCGGACCTGCCCGGCGAGAACGACATCCGCGAGGCGATCGACGAGAAGTTCCTGGGCGTCGGCGAGCTCTTCGACCGCTTCCGAGACGAGAAGAGGAAGTCGCAATAGCGTTCGGCCGCCGGGCCGGCTGTCCGGCGCCGCCCGATAACCGTCGCCAACGGACCGCCCTAAATCCTATAATCGATCCGGGCGAGCAAGAGGAGTGTCCCCTTGCCCGCCGATGATGAAGCTGGCGCTTGCCCAAATCGACACCACGGTCGGAGATATCGCCGGCAATCTGGAGGCGATCCGCCTCTATTACCGCCGAGCCTGCGAGCAGGGCGCCGACTTGGTGCTGTTCCCGGAATTGGCGCTTTGCGGCTACCCGCCATGGGACCTGCTCGAGCAAAGCGATTTCGTGGCGGCGAACCTTCGCGCGCTGGAGACGCTGGCTCGCGAGACGGATCGCGCGGGGATCGTCGTGGGCTTCGTCGACGAGAACCCCGCCTCCGTCGGCAAGCCGGTGATGAACGCGGCGGCGCTGCTGGACGGGGGGAAGATCGTCGCCCGCAGATATAAGACCCTGCTTCCGACCTACGACGTGTTCGACGAGACGCGCTACTTCGAGCCGGCGAAGGCCAACGAGCCGGTGCTGTTCCGGGGCCGGAGGCTCGGCCTCACGATCTGCGAGGACGCCTGGAACGAGGCGGACTTCTGGCCGCGGCGCCTCTACGCGGTGGACCCGGTCGAACGGCTCGTGGGGCAAGGCGCCGATCTGCTGATCAATATCTCCTCCTCGCCGTTCTCGCGGGGGAAGGTCTCCGCCCGCCTGAAGATGCTGCGAAGCCACGTGCGCAAGCACCGCCGGCCCTTCGCCTACTGCAACCTCGCCGGCGGCAACGATGAGCTCATCTTCGACGGGAACAGCTTCCTGCTCGATTCCGAGGGCGCGCTGCTCGCACAGGGCGCGGGCTTTGCCGAAGACCTGGTCGTCGCCGACCCCGAAAGCGGCGCGCCCCCCCTCGAATGGCGCGAGCCCGACGACATCGAGGAGGTCTATCAGGCGCTCGTGCTCGGCATCAAGGATTATGCGCGCAAGACCGGGTTCACGGACGCCCTCGTCGGACTCTCGGGCGGCATCGATTCCTCCCTCGTGGCGGCGCTGGCGGCGAAGGCGCTCGGCCCGGCGCATGTGACCGGCGTCTCCATGCCCTCGATGTACTCCTCGCCCGGCTCCATCACCGACGCGCAGGCGCTCGCCAAGAGCCTCGGCATCCGCTTCGTGACCCTCCCGGTCACCGACATCTACCACCGCATCCTCGCCGTCGTGGAGGGGAGCATCGGGCGGACGAAGCCCGGCCTCGCCGAGCAGAACGCGCAGGCGCGCATCCGGGGCCTGCTGCTGATGTTCCTGTCCAATAAGACCGGGGCGCTGCTCCTCTCCACCGGCAACAAGTCCGAGATCTCCGTCGGCTACTGCACGCTGTACGGCGACATGAACGGCGGCCTCGGCGTCATCTCCGACGTCCCGAAGACCGCGGTGTACGCGCTCTCGCGCTGGATCAACCGCGACCGTCGCGTCATCCCCGAGGCCTGCCTCACCAAGCCGCCGTCGGCCGAGCTCAAGCCCAACCAGCGCGATCAGGACGACCTTCCCGAGTACGACCTGCTCGACCGCATCACGCAGGGCTACATCGAGGACGGCAAGGGCGCCGCCTCGCTGTGCGCCGAAGGGCTGCCTGAAAACGTCGTTCTCCCGATTTTGGACCGCATCGACCGCTCCGAGTACAAGCGACGACAGGCCCCGCCGGGGCTGAAGATCACGGCGAAGGCCTTCGGCGTGGGGCGAAAGATGCCGATCGCGCGCGGCAGCTATCGCGCGGCACTCGAACCGATACGAGGTACCTCATGAGCCCAAGAAAGCCCAAAGCCGCAAAGCCCGAGGAAGCGATGGCGCCCAAGGCGCCGGCCAAGCGCGCTCCGCGGGCAAAGAAGCAGGCCGCCGCCAAGTCCCCCGGCGGGGTCCAGTTGTCGATCGATTACCCGCAGGCAGGAGAGACG
>JAPLKK010000235.1:16031-17134 GCA_026388115.1 Elusimicrobiota bacterium
CCACTACAGCATCCGCATCAGCGCGACGCGCCCCGTCGCGCTCGGCGAGGTCTCCGTCGACGGCGGCACCTGGACGCCTTGCCGCCAGGACGCCGGCTACTGGTGGTACGACTGGACGAACTTCGAGACGGGCGAGCACCGCCTGCGCGCGCGCGTCCCGGCATCCGACGGCATCAAAGAGGCCCGGGCCGAGCGCGAATGCCAGGTGAACGCCGTGGCGGAGCAAGCGACCGAAGAGTAGGCCTCTTTCCAAGGGCTCGCAAGCCCCGCGTTGAGCCGCTCGTTGCGGCGCTTTGGGCCCCGGGAAGCGGACCGGCAGGTCTGAGACCCCGTCGGCGGAGGCGCTCGACGAGAAATTTGCTTATGGTGCCTTGTTTTTCGCATAATCGGGCTCCCATGAAGCGACGAGACCTCATCAAGCATCTGACCGAGCACGGCTGCGTGCTCCTGCGCGAGGGAGGAAAGTACTCCGTATTCCAGAATCCCGCCACGCAGGTCGAAGTGCCGGTCACCCGCCACCCGGAAATGGCGGACCACACGGCCCGCAAGCTGTGCAAGCAGCTGGGCATCCCGGGCCTCGACTAGACCGTCGGAGCCAGACCAACTAGTGCCCGCGCTCTCCTCGGCGTCTATCGAGGCGTCTCTGTCTCGCGTCCGCGCGGGGCTTGAGCGGCGCTCCCGGAGCCTCGGCGGCCGCATCGGCGAGCAATTGGCCGCCTTCATCACCCGGCCGGGGAAGATGCTGCGCGCGCGCTTCTGCCTTCATCTTGGCGCCGCGTTGGGCGTGACGCCCGACGGCGCCGAGTCGGCCGGAGGGATCGCGGAGCTGGTCCACAACGCCTCGCTGCTGCACGACGACTGCATCGACGGCGCGAAGACCCGCCGGGGCCGGCCGACGCCGAACGCCCTGTTCGATCAGACGACCGGGATACTGCTGGGCGACCTCGCGTTCACCCAGGCCCTCGACGAGGCCGTCGACCTTTCGCCCGGGGCGGTGCGCGGCATCGTGGACACCGTCCGCGAGATGTCCATCGGCGAGCTCCAAGAGGAGTTCCTGCGCGGCTCCCTCGAGGTCACCGAGGAGAGCTATTACGGCATCGCCG
>JAPLKK010000233.1 GCA_026388115.1 Elusimicrobiota bacterium
CCGCGGACTCCGTCTTCGTATCGGGCGCGGGCTTCGGCCGCGCCGTCTCATCTCCCTCCTCCCACCAATCTTTTAAGACCTTCACCACCGGCCGGCTCACCTTGGCCAGCGGCGGCCCCGCGACCTGGTTGATCTTGCGCGGCGCGTCCCAGAAGAGCTTCTTCACGATGAAGAAGGGCAAGCCTACGGCCGTGTACACCGGCCAGCGCACGGCCGAGCCGACGGCGCGGCCGCAGACGAGGTGGGCGCGCTTTTCCTCCGGGATCTTCCCTTCCCAGTGCGGGTCCTGCGCCAGCGCGACCGGCGCGCCGGCGAGCAGCCCGACCATGAAGCCCATGCCGAAGACGGGCGTCGAGACCACGCGCGCCGGAACGATGACGAAAGGTCCCTCGCCGGTGTACGGCGACTCGGACTGAGCCGGAGCCGGCTGCCGGCCCGCGGCATGGGGCGCTTGGGCCGCCAGGGCCGAGAGCGGGAGAACCGCGACCAGCGCGAGCGCGCGCGCGGCCCGTCGGCGGTCGACGGGAGTCATCGTCCGCTATGTTAACAGGCCGCCGAGCCGCGCGCCAGGGCGAGCGGTAGCTCGCCCTGCCTCGGCCCTGCGGGGCATGACCGAGGACAATAAACGTCAAAACCTCAGGAGAAGCTCAGAAACAGGCAACGCAAATGGCTCAATAACTCAGTCGGTCTCCCTGTCCAGCTTTAGCTTATGGGCGACGAGCTGCGCCACTTCATTCTGGCTGTTGACGAAGTCGGAGAAGAGGGCGTCCTTCGACGTGACTGGCACGGCTATTTCCTTCTTCAGCGCCATCATTTTGGGCTCATCAGCCCAGAACATGTCCACCATCCAGCCCTTGTCGCCGGAGAGCTCCCCGCCCGCATTGGGGAGGGAGGCATGCATCGTATTGAAGAACCCGGCCGGCTCGATGTTGATATCGCCCACGACAAACACCACGGCGTCAACGCCTAGCGACTTCGCCAGCTGCTGGAGCCGGGTTGCCTGCTCGATCGCGAACGCCTTTCTCCCGAACGTCTTCATGGTGTACTTGATGACCGGGGGGAAGTCCCTCAGCCCGTAGGCGATGTACGTATACCCGGCTGGGTCCTTGATCTCGAAGGCCTTATAGGCGGCGTTCGACGCGACCGCGTCGACGGGAATGACCTCGAGGCCGTTCTTTTCGAGCGCCGCCTTCAACTGGTCATAGGCCTCGTTCGCGAACGGTTTCCAGTCTCCCTTGAACGAGGTGGTGTGCGTGAACGTCATGTTCCCGCCGGAGGACACCGTTTCGCCGGCATATGTGGCCACGCCGAAGCCCACGATCGCGACCTTCTTCACCTTCTTTAGGGCAGCCCGGTCCATCTTGGGATCGCCCCAATTGGCCCCCATCGAGATGTTCCACTGGTAATGAGCGGTGGTGTAAGTTATCAACTTTTTGACGAGGTCCGCCTTCTCGGATTCCGGCGCCCTGCCCACGCCCGTCAGCAGCGTGCCCCCGCCCGCGCAACCGGCCAGCATTGCCGCCACAGCGAGCATCGCACCCGCCGCAAGTCTCCTTCCGTATTCCGTTATCATCTGTCCCCCTTTGCTTCTATATCCGACCTGCAATAGCCGAAAGGCGTTTTCAATCAAGGAGTCGCCAAGGAGTCGCCTCCTGGAATCCGAGAAACACTCCGATCCTTGTCAGCCGATCGCGCTCGATGGTTGCCGGGAAGATTCTAAACTCGTCTAGGAAGGGCGGGATTTTCGACGCGCGAGGCCGACGAGGCGGGCGGGTGTCTCTTGGCGGCGTGGCGGCATCGCCCGAAGCCGATGGCAACAGCGGAAAGCGGGCCCTTCGAGGGCCCACGGACCGCGGAAGCGGTCCGGCAGCAGCGAAAGAAAGCGAGAGAAAGCGGTTGTGCAGCGCCAGCGCGAGAGGAAAAGTTGGGACGGAGCGGCCGAAGCAGTCTTGTAATGCTTGCGTGGTTGGTATGCTGGACGATCGGCTTGCCCTGCCCCGGGACGGACGCGGCCGGTTTCCCGATCACGGTGCCGGGCGGCGGGGTCTTGAGCACCGCGCCGGCGGCGGTGATGACCGCGCCGAATACGACGCCGACGATGATGAACGTGGGGAGCACGCCGAATCGAGCGATCAACAGCGGTGCGCCCATGCCGCCGATGACGTCCCAGTCGTGAGCGAGGCACGCTGACGATGAGGACGAGCGCGGTGTCCGCGCCCTCGGCGGCCCCTCCCAAAGCCAGGACCTCCTTCTTTAGCGGGAGCGCCGCTTCAGCGCTCCCATCAACATGGTATGCTCAAGCTCATGAGCGTCTTCCTTGCTTTGATGCTCGTCATGGCGGCTCCGTCCTTCGCGACCAAGCCCTGCTCGCCGGACAGCTGGTTCTCGAAGCCGCAACGCCCCGCGTCCGAGTGGGAGGCGCAAGCGCGATGGGTCGCGGTGGCGAAAGTTATCGCGCGCCAGGAGAAGGTCGTCCCTTTCGCGAACTGCTACGTGGAGGACCGCTCGCAGTGCGCGATGGACGACCAGTCGACCGTGACGGTGAAGGTCGTCCGCTGGGAGAAGGGAGGCCCGCTCAAGATCAAGCGGTTGGGGAAGAGCTACTGCGGGCCGACGGCACCGAAAGAAGTCGGTGTGAAGTACCGCTTCTACGGCCTCGAGCCGGATTCCTACATCTACTTCGAGAAAGTCGCGCCGTGAGGCGAGCCCTCCCCCTGACCAATATGATTTACGTGCCGACTCTAACGAAGAAAGGCGGTGGAATATCATGAAAGATCGATCCAGTTCGATATCCCCATGGCGATCGATGCTGCCGCTGCTGCTCGTCGTCTGCATTTCCGGATGCGCCAAGTCATACCGTCTCGATACCGAGGATTTCGTCCCAAAATATCCGGTGCTGGAAGATCCTCTGCCGCTCAAGGTCGCTTTGGTCGTTCCCAAGGAAACGCGGCGATTCGCGTACAAGATCCCGCTGAGACGGTGGGAGATGGGAGCGGCGCTGGAGAGCCACATGTCGAGCGCCCTCAAAGCGGCATTCAAGGATGTCGTCTCGGTCCCCGATGAGAAGTCCGCTTCAGGCGTCGACAGGATATTCGTCTGTTCTCTTGGCGCCAGCACATCCCTGAAAGTAGGCCTGCTGGTGACCTCGGATCATACGGCAACGGTCGATCTGGGCTGCCAGGTGCTCGATGCTTCTCAAGTCCCACTCTGGGAAGGTCGGATACTCCGCTCCGATACTTTCAACGCTGGGATCATCGGGCAGATGCTGCTGGCTTCTTCCATTTCATCGCTCTTCATCAAAGGCGTCGATGTCGTCGGGTCTGAAGAGAAGTTCGAGGCGGTCATCACCGATGGCTCGAACAACAGCCTGGTCCTGGCAGTCGAGCAATTGATGGAGAAGATGCTCAAGGAAGGTCAAACGAAGATCTGTTCAGGTTGCACCGGGAACACCGACTGGCGCAAGACGAAGTAGATTCCAGCCCTCATCCCCCCTGAAAGAGGAGAACGGCCCGGAACTGGTGCTCGCCGCTCTGGCGACGGTCGCGAGAGCTTACGGAGCGCGGCACGATCTCGAATCGGCTCGAACCTAGGGCCGCTTCTTCGGCGGGAACGCGCCCATCGTGGCGGCGATGCGCAGAGGCGCTCCGGTGCCGCCGCCGATATCCATCGGGAAGGCGACGACCGTGAACCCCGTGGGCGGGAGCTTGTCCAGGTTCGCGACGTTCTCGAACGCAGAGACATTGACCTGGAAGAGCGCCACGTTCGTCGCGAAGTCCGAGGAGCGCCCGGGCGGATGTAGTGTCAGACGTTGAGTTGGGAAAATGCTGCCTACGTGGTCTGGCCCATCCAAGCCAGCGATCGCCACTGGCTCGTGTCGGGCGAGGCCTAGGACCCTGGATCAGCGGGCACAGGGGGGCGTGCCCTTGCGGTTCGGGACCATGTCCACGTGGATGTGGTCGCAGTGGTCGTAGGTGGGCTCGTCGCACTTCGGATCGCGGCGCCAGACGATGTTCTCGATGCCGTACCTGCTGCGGTTGGCGTGGAGCCACTCCGCCACGGGATCCATGCTCCGCTTGTAGCCCAGCCCCTTGATGTCCCGGTGCAGGTCCTCGGCGTTGCACCACGAGTGCTGGGACCACGACGAGCTCCCGGCGATGTGGCGGCAGTTGCAGATGCCCCAGGATTCCAGGTCCGGGAAGGCCTTCCAGGCCGCGGCATGGAGCAGGTCGACGGCGTCGTTGCCGGGGGTCTTGGCGGGCTTTACCGGGCCGCCGGTCACGGCGCTGACGTCGTCTGGCTTCGGCGCCTTGGAGTCCTGCCGGACGATGCGCACCAGGATGTCGCTGCCCGGCTTGCCGGACCTGTCGCGGGTGTCCACGTCGAGCACGTCGCCGACGTGGCGGGTCCGCAGGCGCCAGTCGACGTGGTCGAGCGCAGCGGCCCCGCTTTGCCACTGCCCCCAGGCGGTCTCGTTCTGGATCTGCACCCGGTACGAGCCGCCCGACTTCAGCCGAGCCTTGACGTCCGCGAGGGTAGGCTCCAGCGGACGGGCCTGCGACCACGTGCCCGAGCCCTCGACGCCCACCCGGTAGAGCTTCGGCGGCGGATTGGCTCCCGTCGTCTCCGCGCCGAAGCGCGGATCGACGTCCGGGCCGGCGAGGCCCGCGCGGTCGAGGTCCGCCGCCTGGGGAGGCGGCGGCTCGGCAGGGAGCGCGACCGGGTTGCGCCCCGTAAACGCCACCCCGTCGCCCACCGGCGTCGTGAGGACCCTGGGCAAGGCGAAGCTTTCCCTGGAGCGGGCCGTCCCTTCCGCGCGCTCGGGCGAGAGGGAGCGCGAGGAGGCCCCCTGGAACGTCCGGCGCTCGGCCGCGGAGGCGGAAGCCGCTCCGGCGGCCGCAGGCTGGCCCGCGACTCCTCCTCCCGCCGGAGCGGCTGGCTGGAACCTCGCGGCCGATGCGGCCTGGGCGCCATCGGCGGGCAGGCCCAGCGGCTGCATGGGCCGGCTCTTGGCCGAAGCCCGCCATCGGCGCGGCGGCTCCTCTTCCGCTCCGGCGGAGCCGTCCGCGGCGTGACCGGATGGGAGGGGCTGGACTTTGCCGGCGGGGGCGGGCCCGGACGCGGAAAGCTCCGACAACCAATCCAGCACGGCGGAGTCCGGCTCATTGAGCACCATGTTCCTGACATCCGGCCGCGGCTTGTGCAACTCGATGGGCGGCGGCGGGCCGGGGGTCCTCATGCCCTCTCGCAGGCCCGCGCCGCCGGCGGCCTCGCGGGGCGGCTGGGATGTGCGGGCGATGAATCGGCCTACGGAGACGGCCAAGGCGGCAGAGGCGGCGGCCACCCCGACCCAGCCCGCGATGTTCGGACCCTTGGGCTGCGCCATGCCCTTTTAGCTTAACACGCGTCCGGCTCGCGTGCCAGCCGCCTTCCTCGTGAAGGCCGGCGAGCTGGGCGAGAAGGGGACGGGGCTACGTGGTGCGTAGGCGGGAGAGGGCGGGGCTAGGGCCGCGCGCCGAGGAGGGCCAGGTTCCGCCGAGCTTGGGGATGGTTCGGGTACAGCTCGAGGCAGCGGCGGAACATCTCCTCGGCGCGGCGGCGGTCGCCCAGGCGGAGCTCCATGGACCCGAGGTTGTTGTAGAGGAAGGCCTGGGTCAGCGTGTCGTCGGCGCGGACGGCGGCCTCCAGCGCACGCTCGTAGTAGTCGCGGGCCGCCGTCAGCTCGCCGCCCTGCTCGTGGTACCAGGCCAACGACATCCACGCGGCGGGCTTGTCCGGAAAGCGCCGGGTGACGGCTTCGACCTCGCGCAGGGCTTCTTGCGGCCGGCGCGTCTGCCCGAGGACGAAGGCGCGCATCATGGAGGCGTTCGCGTTCTGCTCGGAGCCTTTCACGGCGCGGTCGGTCTCCGCAAGGAGCTGCGGGGCGGCCTTTCCTTCGCGCGCAAGGCTCGAAAGATACGAGTAGTCGAGCTGATTGGGCTTGAGCAGGCGGTAGCCGGCGCGCGCGATGAGCTCCAGGTTGCGCGGCTCCCGCTTCACGTAGACCAGCGCCGCGTCGTCGAAGAACACGAGCGCCCAGCGGGGCGATTCGTCCAGCACCCTCGCGTCGTAGCTCGGGCCGTTCTCGATGACGGCGTAGTCGAAATCCCAGGCGCGCTCGAGCTTGTCCCATGTCTCCGGCCGGGCCCACCGGACGGCGTCGCGCAAGAGCGCCGGCTCGTAGTTGTCGAGCCTTCCGTCGATGAACACCTTTCGGCCTCTCCACAGAAGGTAGCCGCCGAGCGGAAGGGAATTGAACATCCTGCCTTCCACGCCCTCCTTGTCGAGAAAGTCCGCCGCCGGCTTCGCGGGCTGCCGGATGGCGACATCGCCCAGCGAGGCGAAGTACGAGCTGCGCTTCACCGCCGCGGCGCACAGCAGGCCGGCCGCCACCACGCCGGCCAGGACCTGCCTGGGCCCCAGGGCGATGGGGAATCGCCGCGCCATGAGCCCGAGCGCGAGGCACGCCAGGCAGAGGAATCGTTCGGATCTCCAGGAGAACGGGAGGAGCGCCGCGCCGGCGGCGAGCATGAGAAGCGGGGCGGCTCGCCACGCCTGCTTCCACACCGGCTGCCATTCGAGGATGACGTCCTTGCCGCCCGGGCCGACCGTGGCGAGCAGGTGCGTGATGATCCGCGGGCCGTGGGGGTTGAGGAAGAGGGCGAGGCCGCACGCAAGGGCAAGACCGATCCACTTCATCCGGCCGCGACCGGCCGTCGCCGCCTTCAGGGCCGTGACGGCGGCTCCAAGGAGCGCCGCGCCGCCGTGGACGTTGACCCAGGCCGCCTGCACCAGCGGCAGCTGCCACCACAGGGACCGGGGCGGCTCATCCTTCTCCCGGTCCAGCAGCCGTAGGACCACGCCTAGGAACAGGTAATCGAACAGCTGCGGCCGCTCGACGAAGAATCCCTTGTAGGTCGCGTCCAGCAGACCCGCCCCCGCGAGCAGCAGCGCCGCCCACAGGCCCGCTCCAGCGAGCTCGAAGAACACAAGGAACGTCGCCGCGACCACCAGCGCCCGAAGGGCCGCCACGGCGGCCGCGCCGCCGAGCGAATAGGAGCGGTAGAGAACGGCTTCAAAGAGCCAGGCGGCCGTCACCCAGGGCCGGCCGGGCGTGACGTAGGAATAGGGATCGGCCCGCGGGATCGACCAAGTCCGCGCGACGAGCTCTCCCGTCTTGAGGTGGTACCAGAAGTCCACGTCGCGGATGGGGGAAAGGGACAGCCACACGGCCAGCGCCGCCAGGGCCGCGCCGAGCGCCACGGCCCAAGCACGGCGTTCGTCTAGCGTTTTCGGCACTACGCGCTCTTTCGGAAGATGTAGACGGGCGGGTTGCCGAACAGCTCCCGCGCCGGCGGGCCGAAGGGACGGGTCAGGACCGGCCGCTCCTCATGGACGAGGCTGTAGCGCGCGCGCAAGAGCGGCGCGAGCGCGTCCTCGTGCTCCTTCGACAAGGCCGTGAGCACCAGGTACTCGGGCCCGGCGACCTGCTCTTGAGCGAGGAGCTGGACCTCGACGAACCGCAGCCGGTAGCGGTCGAGCCGGAAATACGCGCAATTGCCCGGCTGGGGCAGCTTGATCATGCCGATCTCCGCGCCCGCGGGGATGTTCCGCTCGATCCAGGCTCCGGCCAGGTCCTTCGTCGAGCCGGCGCCCGTCTCCCGGTGGAAATTCAGGTCGATCACCGCGCTGAGCCACAGCGCCGCGGCCACCGACAGTACCGCCGCGGCGTGCGCCGGGCGCCTCCAGCGACCCTCCGCGGCCCGCGCCACGGCCGCGCCCGCCAGCCAGCAGACGAACGGCAGGCCGTAGAAGTGACGCAGGTTGACGAGGAGCCGCGCGTCCTGCATCGAGAAGGCGATGGCGATGTAGAAGAGGGCCGCGACCGCCGCGAGGAAGCCCGCCGGGGAGGCCCAGAGCGCGGGGGTCAAGAGCGCCGCCGCCAGCCACAGCTCGAGGGTCAGCGGCAGCCCCTTCGGCAGCCCGCCGAACACCAGCCGCCCGATCTGCGCGAAGTGCAGGTCCGCGTGGTTCTTCGAGAGGAACATCATGTGCCAGGCGGGACGGCCCTCGATGAGGAAGAACGGATTGAGGACGAAGAACAGCGCGATGGAGAGCGCCATCGCCTGGGCGAAGCGGGACAGGTCCCGCGCCCGCGGCCGGAAGGCCCCCTCGCGGCGCAGCCAAAGCGTCGCGAGGAGCAGCACGCCTGCGTCCCACAGGAGATTGGTCGCGGCCGCCGCCATGCCGAGCATCGCGCCCGCCCAAAGCCAGTCGGCCCTCCTGTCCTCGTCGCGAGCCTCGGCGATGCGCGCGCAGAAATAGAAGAGGCCGCACAGCCACGCGGTGCCGAGAGCCCTCGGCTTGAGGATGTGGGCCAGCATCACGTTGGCGGGGGCCACGGCGAAGAAGAGCCCCGCCCACAGCCCCGCGCGCCGTCCCCAGAACCTCGCGCCGATGCCGGCGACCAAGGCGGCAATGAGGGCGTGGAGGAACACGCCGCTGAGGCGCGCCGAAAGGTACAGCCACCACATCTGGTCGGGGCGGGCGAGATAGAAGGCGAAATCGCGGACGAGGCGCAGCGGAGTCATGAGCGAGACCAGCGCCATCCACGCCCCCAGCGTCATGAAGTAGGCGGCGCCGTAGCCCGTATAGAGGCGCGGGTTGAACTCCAGCCGGTGCGGCTTGATGCGCGCCACGGCGATGAGCATGTTGGATTCGTCCTCGAAGGCGGAGCGCACGAGGAAGGAGCGGCTGGAGTTCTCGAGCACCGGCGGCGGGGTCGTCCAACCGGGCTCGACCGTCGCCTCGCGCTCGAAGCCGAGGGTCCAGAGACCCTTTGAGAGCATCGGCTCGGCGCCGAAGTCGGCCTGACGCTGCCGCCAGGTATCGGCCAGATGCGCCAGGAACCGCGGCGTCGCCGTCTCGGGGGGGAAGACCCGGAGCGCGCGCTCGGCGCTCGGCAGGCCCCAGGAGATGCCCCAGGCCGCGAGGAAGGCGGCGAGGAGCGCTACCCACGCGGCGTCACGGCGCGGAGGGGCGATGTTCACCGGGAGCGATTGTATCACTTTGATATACTTCCGGCCCTCGGCCCATGTCCCAACTCCCGCAAGCGGTGCGCCTGCGTCCCAGGCCGTTCCCCTCCGCGGCGGGCATAGGTCCTAGGGCCCAGATGGGCCTAGGACCTCCGCGGCCGGATCGTGGGCCCCAGGACCCAGCCTTTTCGACGGCGGCGGGGCTAAATTCAAGGCAGCTATGGACTTCGTAAGATTCATGTTCTGCCTGGGGGTCGGACTCATCGGATTGTGCATGGTGCTCATGACGATGCTCGAGTCCGTCTTCTCCGAGTGGGACGTCACCGGCGACCTGGACCATTTCGTGCGCCGCCGCCGCAACCTCCTGGGCTATTTCATCAAGATCGAGGACGAGGACGAGGTCGGCCGTGGCCACGGCCACCGCCTCAACGCCTACGGCCGTCCGTCCCGGCCCGAGAAGCATTCTGCGCCCCAACGCGAGACCGAGCCTGCCGAGCGCGTAGAAGCCTAAGCCCGGAGCCGCCGCACAAGCCCTTCTTGTCGCGCGAACATCCGTCTTTTCCCGGCCGCCGTCGTGTCTTCATGCCCGGCGAGGTGGAGCGCTCCATGGATGGCCAAGGTCATCACCTCGGTCCTCGGCCGGTGGCCCAGCTCCGCCGCCTGCTTGCGCGCCTGGTCGGCCGAGATGAAGATATCTCCGAACGGCCCGCCGCCTTTCGATTTCCCTCCCCCCTTGTGGGGGAGGGGTGGGGTGGGGGGATACGGAAACGCGATGACGTCCGTGTCCCAGTCGTGCCCTAGGAAGCGCCGATTGATCTTCCGCATGGCCCGCCGGTCGAGGAAGACGATGTTGAGCTCCCCGGGCTTTCGCGCGGCCGGCCCCAGCGCGGCGCGGGCCGCGGCGGCGATGAGCCGCGGGCGCCGGGCCGAAGCCGGCAGCTTACCGGCTCCGAACACGCGGACGATCACTTCTTGTCCCAGCGGTCGTAGGCGTGGAGGATCTTCTTGACCAACTCGTGGCGCACGACGTCTTCCGCGCCGAACTGGACGAAGCCGATCTCCGGGATGTCCTTGAGGATGTCTCTGGCGAGCAAGAGCCCCGAGGCCGCCTTGTTCTGCAGATCGATCTGCGTGACGTCGCCGGTCACCACCACCCGCGAGCCGAGGCCCATGCGGGTCAAGAACATCTTCATCTGCTCGGCGGTGGTGTTCTGCGCCTCGTCGAGGATGATGAACGCCCCCTCGAGCGTGCGGCCGCGCATGTAGGCCAGCGGGACGATCTCCACGATCTCGTCGTCGCGCCACATGCGGAACTTGTCCGGGCCCAGGCAGTAGTAGAAGGCGTCGTAGAGGGGCTTCAGGTACGGGTTCACCTTCTCGTACAGGTCGCCGGGGAGGAATCCCAGCTTCTCGCCGGCCTCCACCACCGGGCGCGTGAGCACGATGCGCGAAACCTCGCGCGCCTTGAGCGAGGCGAGCGCGCAGGCGACCGCCAGAAACGTCTTGCCGGTGCCGGCCGGGCCGATGCCGAAGGCCATGTGCTTTTGGCGGATGGTATCGACGTAATGCTGCTGCGTGGGCGAGCGGGGGGAGATGGCCTTGCCGAAAGCGGTCATGTACACGGCGCCTTGCGGCAGGGGGGGCGCGCCGGTGAAGTCTCCCGCGCCGGCGGACAGGGGCGCGTTGGCGGGCACGGCGGGAGGCTGCCCCGCCCGGATGCGGTCCAATATCTCCTTGAGCCGCTTCTGCGTCTTGGCCACCCGAGGCGCGGCGCCGCGGATCGAGACGTAAAGGTCCTCGGCGTCCGGCTCGTGGCGCACGTAGAGCTCCACGCCGAACTCGCGCTCCATCTGCCTCAGGCGCATGTCCTGCTCGCCTAGAAGCAGCAGCGCTTCCTGGTCATTGGTCAGATGCAGTTTCTTGGTCACCATCGCGGTTCAGGCCGATGATAGCAAAAGCGCCGCGCGCGGCTCAGGGTTTGCCGGCGGCCGGCGGCGGGGCGGGGGAGAAATTGAGCAGCTCCCCGAGCCCCTCGGCCGCGCGCAGCTGCGTCGCGCTCGCGCGGCACTTCCAGAGCCAGAAGGCCGCCTGCAGCTCCCACAGGTCCAGGTGAAGCCCGGCGGCCTGAGCGCCGCGGAGCATTCCTTCCATCTCCGACGGGGCCCGGCCGTTGCCGGCCGCGAAAGCCCAGAAGGCTTCGGCGAGCCTGCGGCTCGCGAGAGCGGCGTCGGGCAGGCGGTCCACGCACACGCCGGCGTCGGCGACGGCGTGCAGCCCCCGGATGGCGTCGGCGATGCTGCCGGGGTCCTCGCGCAGGCGGCGCAGCGTCTCGCGCCAGGAGGCCCTCAGCCCCTGGGCCGCTTCGCTCAGCCGCCCGGGTATCGCGGAGCCCAGCTCGGCGATCCATTTGCGCCGCTCGTCGGTGAACAGCGAGTCGAGGCCGCGATGGACCGGGCCGAAGGCGGCTCGCGCCTTGGCGAGGAACTCGGCCTCCGACGCCGACTCGAAGGCGATGGCGAGCGCATCCTCGATATGCCGCGACTCTTCAGGCGCGGCGCGCTTCAGCCAGCACTCCACCTCGCGGCGGCCCCGATGATGGACGGCCACGGTGAAGCTGCCGTGGTCCAGCGTCAAGAAGTGCCGGAGCTCGAGCCGCGCCACCGTCAGCGAGCGCTCGATGCCTTCCTCCGTCTTCTCGAGCCGGCGCACCGCGTGGCGCTTCACCTCGAAGGCGTAATGCGCCTCGCTGGTGGGCGCGCGCTCGAAGTGGTCGAGGATGGAGAAATGCGCGGCGGCGCGCTCGAGGTCCACGTGCAGGGGCCGAACTATGTTCCGATAGACCGCGGCGCCGGTCGTGAGCTTCTCGTGGTTGGCGGGGCATTCCTCGAGCAGGTCCTGGAAGCGCTTCTGCAGGCGGGCCTCCGGGTCGGCGGCCGCGACCCGCGGCTCGGCGCCGCCCAGCTCTTCGGCCAGGTCGATGGCGCGCGCGGCGTACTTCAAGACCTGCGTCGCTTCGGTGCCCGAGATGTCGCTGAAGAACCAGCCGCAGCTCGTGTACATGAGCATGCGGTGGCGCTGCATCTCGCAGAGCTTCAGAGCCGTCTCCGCCTCGGCCGGAGCAAGATGCCCGGCCGCATGCTCGGCAAGGAAGCGGTGGGTCGCGCCGGCATGCAGGTCCAGGACGCGGCCGATGTAGGCGTCGCGGGCGGCCCACGGGTCTCGGAACAGCTCGCGCCCCCGCCGCTCGAAGAGGGCGTCCAGCTCGCCGGCAAGCCAATCGAGAGCGGCGCGCAAGGGCTTGCGCCAGCGCTGGTGCCACTCGGGCCGGCCGCCGGTCTTGCAGCCGCAGTCGTCCGCCCAACGCGCGACGCCGTGGAAGCAGCTCCACGAGCTCACCGGATGCAGCTGGACCTCCTGCGCCGGCGGGAAGAGCGCGAGGAACTCGCCGTAGTTCGTGAGCCGCACCTCGGTCTCGATGGGGAAACGCCGCAGAGCGAACGACAGCGCCATGTTGCCCCAGCGGTGGTGGTGGCCGTACGACTCTCCGTCGGTGGCGACGTGGATGAGCTGGGGCGTTTCGCCCGGGGCGACCGGCTCGATGAGGCGCTTGGCGAAGCGCGCCCCGTCGTGCAGCAGCCCCTCGAAGGCGACGCCTTGGGCGATCCATCGGTTATAGAAGAAGATGTCCACGTGGCGGCCGGGATGAGCGCGCGAGAACCAGCGATACGGCCGCGTCGTGTCGAGCTTGTCCTGATCGACATCGGTCCAGGCGGGCTCTTCCTCGGGCGTCGCCTCGGCGGGCTTGAGCAAGGGCTCGGCGGGCGCGGCCCGGGCCTCGGCTCGGGGCTCGGCGCCGCGGAGCGTGCCCGCGAGCGAGGGCTCGGGGGCCCCGGCCCGGGGCTCGGGATCGCGGCTCGGTGGTGCGGGGATGTCTCGCACGCGCCGCGCCTGGCTCGGGGCGAGCACCGTGAAGCGCACGCCTTCCTCCGCCAGCACCTCGAGGGTCTCGTCGTCGACCGCGCATTCCGGCAGCCACATCCCCTCGGGCTCGCGGCCGAAGCGCCGGCGGAAATCGGTCAGGCCCCAGCGCACCTGGGTGCGTTTGTCGCGCAGGTTCGCCAAGGGCAGGATGATGTGGTTGTAAGCCTGGGCCAGCGCGTTGCCGTGGCCGCTGCGCTCCTCGGCCGAGGCGCGGTCGGCGGCCAGTATCGCCCGGTACG
>JAPLKK010000035.1:0-62578 GCA_026388115.1 Elusimicrobiota bacterium
GATCTTGAGGTCCGGCGACCGGCTGCTCACGCGGCTGTGGCTGCCGATCCCCTGCGCCTATGTCGTCTATGATTTCGAGCGCACTCCGTCCGTGAACGCGATCTTCCCCTACTTGGCGAAGATGGGCGTCGAATCGATCGGACGCTACGGCGGCTGGAAATACTCCTTCATGGAGGAGACCATCCTCGACGGCAAGCGCTGCGCCGAGCGGTTGCTGGGCCGGGCGCAAGAGGCGGTTCTCCGGGTCCATGAGCGCGAGCTTCAGCCGCTGAAATAACCCCGCCGCTCGCTCGCGCCGCGAGTCCTTCCAGCGGCTACAACGTCCTTCCTAGGACCCAGTCCTCCCTAGGCCCATTTCGGCGTATCCGGGGTCCCGCTCGGCCCGAGGAGTTGGCCGGGCGTCCTGGTACCCTTTGCGTCTAGGGAGCCTCGGGCCGCTTTCGGGGCTCCCGGAGGCCGCATGGTGAAGACCGGGGTCGTGTTCGCGTTGTTGGCCGCCCTTTGCGGGACGGCGTCCGCGCAGGTCGTGAGCGATGAGGGATTCGCCGCCCAGCTGCAGGGCATCCGCGTCCAGACGGTCCGCGCCGGCGAGCGTTTCGCCGCCGCGGCGGCGGCGGCCGACCAACAGGCCGCGCCGGCGCGTCTGATCGAATCGGTGCTCGTCTCCATGAATGACCAGCCGGGCACGGCCGAGCAGCTCGTGGCTTGGTTGCGCGGGCATAAGGCCGTGGTCCAGTTCAGCGCCCGCGTGCAGGACGCCAGCGCGCATGACTGGCTGGGCGACTTCACGGCTGAGCCGAAAACACCGGCCGTGTACCTCAGCCCGAAGGCGAGGGAGCCCGTCTCGCACCGCTACCTCGCCGTCCTCATCGCGCGAGAGGCCGCAGAGCTGATGCTCAAGGACTTTCCGGAGTCCGCCGAAAAGCGGTACGTCGTCTCCAGCCGAATGGGAGAGACCTTCTTCGAGCTGGGCGGCACCCGCCTGACGATGTCGAATATCGACGGGCATGCGGACCCTAAAGTCGAGACGAGCATCCGGCTCTGGGTCGAGAACGACCCTTCCGGCGGCGTGAGCGTGCTGCACGGCTCCGGGAACAAGACCCTCAAGGAGCTGCAGGACACGCTGTCGTCCGAGTACGAGCGCCTGGTGAGGCTCGAGCAAGCCATCGACCAGATGCTCAGCGTGCCGAACGACCCTAACGCCACCTCGCTTCGGGCGGAGCTGGAGCAGACGCAGGCTAAGGCTTCCGAGACGTTGGCGAAGCTCAATGCCGTCAAGGCCGCGCAGGACCAGTTCAAGAAGTTCTCGGACGACGAGAAGACCTGGTTCTGGGAACACCACGGCTCTCTGCAGTAGAGCCGAGCATAGCGCCGGCGCGGTTGATTTTCGGCATGCTATGATATCGGTGCGCCGGCTCCGCGCGAGCGCGGCGAACCATGGCTGACAACGAGCATCTGGTGGACGGAAAGTATGCCATCGGGGACCTGGTGGATCTCTGCCGGCTCCAGGACGTCTTCGAGAAGTTCACGCTGGCGACCGGGTACACCATCGGGTTCCTGGATCATCCGGGTTTGAACATCCTTGCGGCGACGGGCTGGCGGGACATCTGTACGGAGTTCCACCGAGCCTGTCCCGCGTCGGCGGAGGTGTGCCGGAAGAGCAACGAGCATCTCCTCGAGGACCTGAACCAGCCGGGCGAGGTCGTCGTCGAGGAGTGCGAGCACGGGCTCGTGGACTGCGCGACCCCGATCATCATCAAGGGCAAACACGTCGCCAGCCTCGCCACCGGGCAGCTGCTGCTGCGCCCTCCCGACGACGAGCGCTTCAAGGGCCAGGCCCGCCGTTTCGGCTACGACAAGGAGAAATACCTCCGGGCTTTGTCGGAGGTCCCGGTGGTTTCCGCCGAGAAGCTGAAGGCCGTCACCGCTTTTCTCGGTGCGCTCGCGGGGATGATCTCTGAGCAGGGCTACGCGAGCCTGGCGGCGATGGCACGGGCAAAGGAGAGCCTGGATCGGGAGAGCGCCGAGCGGCGGAAGGCTGAGCAGCGGGCCGAACAGCTCAACAACGAGCTGCTCGTCTACTCGGCCCAGCTCGCCGAATCCCGCGATTTCTTGTCGAGCATCATCGATTCCGTCGCGGACCCCATCTTCGTCAAGGACCGCCTCCACCGTTGGGTCCTGCTCAACAAGGCGTACTGCGAATTCATGGGATACACCCGCGAGGAGCTGATCGGCAAGAGCGATACCGATTTCTTCCCGAAGGAGGAGGCCGAGGTCTTCTGGGCGAAGGACGAGGAGGTCTTCAAGAGCGGCAAGACCAACGTCAACGAGGAGAAATTCACCGATTCCAAGGGGCGCCTCCACGTGATCGTGACCAAGAAGGAGCTGTATCGCGACGCGGAGGGCAAGGAATTCATCGTGGGCGTCATCCGCGACGTCACCGGCAGCAAGAGGGTTGAGGCAGGGCGCGTCAGCTAGACAGGCTCGAGCCGACGATCTTGACCGGAATCTCCGTCCCCGGGGCGGCCGGGATCATCAGCACGTCGTCCCCATCGAGGCGGAGCGCCGAGACCCCTTCGGGAACCTCGAAATCGACGTAATGCGGGACCTCCCAATTCATCACGCGGGGCTCGGCCGCGGAACGCGCGGGGATGGTGAAGAAGACGCCATGGAGGTCGGGGTAGATGTCCTTGATGAAAGCCCCGCGCCCGCCGGTGAACTCGACGTAGGGCGTCGGCCCGGCCCGGAGCAGGCCGGTGCGGACGATCATCTTGAGTGTCTCCTCGTCTTTGATCCAGTGGCGGAAAAGGCGGCCGTTGGTGTCCAGGCGCTCGACGCGGGCCGGAACGCCGGAATATTCGGTGATGGTCTTGGTGTCGGTGTTCGCCAGGACGTTCGTCGCCTTCACGCCGGACGACTTCTTTTTCAATAGCGTCGCGACGGCCTTGGCGGTGGAGCGTTGGGCCGACTCCAGCAGCTGCGTGAGGCGGCTCTTTTCGCCGACCTTGCCGTAGTCGACGATCTGGACGGGCACGACGAGGTCCGGTCCCGGCCCGCCGCGAGCGTCCAGGCCCTGGACCATGTCCCGGTAGGCGCCGGGGTCCGCGCCTCCCAGCCACTTGCGGTACATGTCGGCGACCCATCTTTGGGTGCGGGCGGGAAGCGGCACTAGGAAGATGCTGCCCTTGTCGATCTCCAGCACGGGCAGTTTCGCCGAGACCTTCACGTCCACGTAGTGGTCGAACTCCTTGCTCGGCACGCCGACCTGCTGGCCGTCCACTCCCGGTTTGGTGAGGAACAGTCCCGTCAGGTCCTTGAAGACCTTCTTGTGGACCCCGCGGACGAGGTCCACGTACGGGAGGAAGCCGTTCCATAGCCCCCCCGACTTGAGGATCCCCGCGAGCCCCTCGGCCGTCGTGTAATGCCGGAAGACGATCGCCTCGTGCTCCACCGCCTTCACGCGTTCAGGGACGCCGGCGACATCGACCATATCCGGATGGGACTCGGTATGGCCGGGGTTCAGGAGCTTCTCGGTCAAGGGGGCGGCTTTCAGCGACTCGATCCTGGCAAGGTTCGTGTCCGCCAGCTCCGCGACCGCGTCCACGCCGCCCGCTTCCGTCTTGCCGGAGGCTTGGTCGAGGACGAGTCCGACCAGCCGCGTGAGCTTTTCCTCCGGCATCGCACGGAGCTGCTGGGGGGTGAAATCCTTCAGCGTCGCGTTGACTGCTTCGAGCGTCCTGGCGGCCGGCTCGGGGGAGGCGGGCGCGGCGACTGCCGCCTCGGCGAGTCCCGCCATGGCGGGCCGGGCTCGCTCGACCAGGACGGCGGCGCGGCCGAGGTCGCGTGCGGCGGGGACGGGGTTCAGGGTCCCGATGACCGGGGCGGGCAGGGCTGTCGGGGATTGCGGGCCGCTCAGGGCCGGCGCCGGAGCGGCGAGGCCGGGTAGAGCCCCGAGGACCGCGCCAAGGCGCGCTAGCGGCGTCGCCGCCGCGGTCCCGGCTTGCGGGGCGGCCTCGACTTGCGCGCAGCAAGGGGTGGCCGCGCCGAGGATCAAGCACAGTACCAGCCGCTTCATGGCATCAGTATGGCTCCACGGCGGCTCAAACGGCAGGGGCGACGGTCCTAAGGCGGGGAGGGCCCAATGGCGGTGCCGACGGCGGCTCGCTGGGACCGGAAGGGGGGGCGCCTTGCTGACAAAAAACTGTCCGAACCGGACAGTTTTTTGTCAGCCGCGTCAGATTCTGTCAGGAATGCCACATGCGCTGTGGCTAGACTTGATGCATGCGACATTCCGCGATTCGTCAGCGCGATATCAGCATGGCCCGAGGCGCTCGCGGACCACGCGACCGGCCCTGCCTTGCCGGCCTGGCAATCGTCGCCGCGGGATAGCGCGGTTTAGGGCTTCGTCGCGGAAGCCTTCGGGGCGGCGGCGGGCTTTGCCGCGGCTTCGATCTCGATCTCGATCTGGACCTCGTCGCCCAGCATCAAGCCGCCCTTGTCGAGGGCCTTGTTCCAGTTGATGCCGAAGTCCTTGCGGTCGATCTTGCCGGAGGCCGTGGCGCCGAGGTGGAGCTCGCCTTTAGGCCCGGGCCCGAGTCCGTTGAGCTCCACGTCGAGCTCGACGGGCTTGGTCACGCAGTGCATGGTCAGTTCGCCTAGGAGCTTCCCCTTGCCGTCCTTGTCCTGCGTCGCCTTCTTGCTCGCGAACTCCATCTTCGGGCACTTCTCCACGTCGAAGAAATCGCCGGAGCGCAGATGCTTGTCGCGCATGGAGTTCGCCGTGTCGATGCTCGCCGGGTCGATGGAAGCGTTCACCTTAGAGGTGGCAGGCTTGCCTTCCTCGTAATCGATGGTGCCCGAGAACTTGTCGAAGTGCCCCCGCACCTTCCCGACCAGATGCCGGATGCGGAAGCCTACGCTCGAGTGGGCCGGGTCGATCTCGAACGTCTCCGCCGCCGCGGGGGCGGCGAACGCGGCGCAAAGCAACAGGGGGATCAGTCTTTTCATCGGTCTCTCCTTTCAGCGCAAGCGCAAGCCCGCCGCCTTCATCGCCGCCGCGAGCTTGGGGCGGTTGGCCGCCGCGAGCGGCGTGAGCGGCAGGCGCAGTTCGGGCGAGCATAGGTCGAGCAGACCCGCCGCCGCCTTCACCGGGATGGGGTTGGTCTCGATGAACAGCGCCTTGATGAGCGGGAAGAGTTTCCGATGGAGCCTCTCCGCCTCGGCCGGGCGGCCCTTGAGCATCGCCGCGCACATGCGCGCCGTCTCGCGGGGGACGATGTTGGCCACCACGCTGATGACCCCTTTCGCGCCCACGGACATCATGGGGACCGTGAGCGAGTCGTCGCCGGACAAGACGGAGAAGCCGCGCTTGGCGCCGCCGACGATCTCGGAGACCTGGTCGAGCGAGCCCGACGCCTCCTTCACCGGAAGGACGTTCACCGCGGTGCGTCCCGGGATGTTGTACAGGATGACCGGCACGCGGACCGCCCGCGCCAGCTCGCGGAAATGCAGGAACAGGCCTTCTTGCGTCGGCTTGTTGTAATACGGCGCCAGCGCCAGCAGCGCGTCGGCGCCGAGCGCCGCCGCGGCCCGCGCCGTCTCGACCGCCTTCCAGGTCGCGTTGGTCCCCACGCCGGCGATGACGGGCACGCGGCCGCGCGCGACCTCCTTGGCCGCCACGATCACTCGCTTGTATTCGGCGGGCGTGAGCGTGGCCGCCTCTCCCGTCGAGCCGCAGGCGACGAGGCCGGCGGAACCGCCGCGGATGAGGCCGTCGGCGAGCCGGCGCAGCGCCTCCTCGTCGAGCACGCCGCGCGCCGCGTCTGAACGGCGTGATCATCGCGGGATAGCTTCCTTGAAACGTCATAGTCGCACCTCTCCGGTGAAGACGATCCGCGCCGGGCCCTCGAGCCACAGCGCTCCGCGCTCGCGGCGGACCGTCAGCGTCCCGCCGCGCGTCAAAAGGCCCAGCGGCAGGTGGGCCAGCCCTAAAGTCTCGAGCACCACGGCCGCGGCCAGGGCGCCGGTGCCGCAGGCGAGGGTCTCGCCCTCGACGCCGCGCTCGAAGGTACGCAGCGCGAAGACGCCTTCGCCGCGCCGCTCGATGAAATCGACGTTCGCTCCGGCGCGGCCCCAGGCGCGGTGGCGCCTGAGCGGCGGCGCGAAGCGCTCGACGGGAAAGCGCGAAAGGCCTTGGACGGCCACGACGGCGTGCGGCACGCCGGTGTCGATCGCGTGGACGATCCAGCGGCGGCCGGCGGCCGAAAGCTCGAGTCCGAGCCTCAGGCCGCGGGCCCGCGGCATGCGGACGCGGACGCGTCCTTCGCCCTCGACGACCGCCTCGAGGAGGCCGGCGTCGGTCTCGGGCCGAAGGCGGCGGCCCCCGCCGGTCCGGCTCAGCCACCACGCGGCGCAGCGCGTCCCGTTGCCGCAGAAGGCGCGCGAGCCGTCGGCGTTCAAATAATGCAGGCGATGGGCGCCGCCGGGGCGGCCGCGGCGCAGGAATAAGACGCCGTCGGCGCCGACGCCCTCGCGGCGGTCGCACAGGCGCCGCGCGACAGCGGGCGCGGCCCGGCCGCCGCTCTCCACCAGCACGAAGTCGTTCCCGGCGCCGCTGAGCTTCGCGAACCTCATCGCAGCTGCCCGAGCATCGCCTCGGCGGCGGCGGCGACGAACGGCGAGGAGCTCTGGCGCGCGGCGCGCTCGAGGTCCTTGCGCGCCGCGTCCTTGCGGCCGCGCCGCAGGGCGACCGAGGCCCGGAGCCAGAAAGCGAGGGGCTCGGCGGGCTCCAGCCGCAGCGCGACGGCGGCGTCGCCGTTGGCGGCGTCGAGGTTTCCGGACTCCAGGCGCCATAAGCCGCGCTGCAGCGCAAGCACCGTGCGCGGCCCGCCCTCCTCCTCGGCGCGCGCCAGCGCCGCGAATGCGTCGGGGGCGCGCCCGAGCCTCCACAACAGCCGCGCTTGCAGGAGCCAGGATAACGGCTCCGGGGAAAGGGCCAGCGAGCGGTCGACCGCCTCCAGCGCCTGATCCGGCTTGCGCGACTGGGCCAGCACCTCCGCGTAATCGCGCCACAGGCCCGCCTGGTCGCCGAGCGTCTTGAGCGTGGCTTCGTAATGGACGGCGGCGCGGTCGAGGAAGCCGAGCTTCGAATCGGTCTCCGCCAGCCCCAGGTGCGCCGCGGCGTTGTTGGGGTGGATGGCGAGGATGCGCTCGTACACCGGCCGGGCCTGGTCGTCGAGCCCCGCGTGATGCAGGAGGTTGCCGAGGTCGGTGAGCAGGTTGAGGTCTTTCGGGAACAGCTCGACGCCTGTCTGGTAGGTGCGCAGCGCGGCGTCGGGCTTGCCGAGGCGCTCCTGGCTCTGCCCCAACACTTCATAGGCGAGCCGCGCGTCGCGGTCGCCGAGCCGCTGGAGCTGCTCGTCGCTCAGGCGCGCGGCCGCCTCGCGGAAGCGGCCGGCGGCGTACAGCCTCTGCGCATCGCCCAGCACGGGCGAGCTGCCGGTCCGCAGCGCCGCGCACCCCGCGACCAGCAGCGCGAAGGCGGTTGCCAGGAGGCGCGTCATCGGCCGGGACCTCCGGCGCGGTTCTTGAGGCGGGGCAGCGAGAAGAGGATGTACTTCTCCTCGATCTCATGGATGTGCCGGCGCGCCGTCGTCAAGCCTCTGTCCATGGCGTCGCCGATGCGCGCGATGTCGTAGAACTGGATGTCGCCGACCGCAGGCTCGACGAGGGCGTCCGCATGCTTGCGCTGCTCGCGCGAGAGCAGGGCCCCCCGGATGTCGATGACCTGCTCGAGCGTGCTCAAGACGTTGGTCGGAGCGAAATGCGTGAAGTCGCCTTCGGTGACGCTCGCCAGCACCCAATCCGCGCCGAGGTAGCGCGCCACGTCGACCGGGATATAGTCGACCACGCCGCCGTCGACCAGGTACCGGTGCCGGTACAGGACCGGCTCGAAGAGGCCGGGCATGGTCATGCTCGCGCGCACGGCCGGCGCGACCGGGCCCGAACGGAAGACGATCTTCTCGCCGGTCTTCAGGTCCATCGCCACGCAGCCGAAAGGCTTGGAAAGGCGGTCGAAGGTCGTGTCGCCCACGTGCTCACGGATCAGCGCTTCCATGTTGCCCGTGGACATGAGCTTCTCGGACAAGACGAGGCGCCATAGGTTGAAGCGGCTGTAGTCCGAGCCGCCCTGCAGGCGCAGGGTGTCGCGGATGCCCCACAAGCGCGGCAGCGGGACGCCGGCGGCATAGAAGGCGCCGAGCACGGCCCCCGCCGAGGTTCCGGCCACCACGTCCACCGGGAACTCCTCGTCCTCGAGCGCCTGGAGCACGCCTACGTGCGCCAAGCCCCGCAAGGCGCCGGCCGCGGGCCGCTGTCCCTTCGGCAGGGAGGTGACCTCGCGCCAGAGGTGGTCGCGCAAGAGAGCGTCCGACGAGGTGTCCGGCAGGGCGCGCGCCGGGGCGCAAAGGATGAGGAGCGCCGCGAAAGACAGCGCGAGGCTCACCGCCCGAAGGGCCGGCCGACGGCGCGCTCGAGGCGCGAGCGCGCGAGGATGTGCTCTTGGACGCTGGTGAGCCAGCGCTCCTCGGCGCCCAACACGGCCACCTGGGAGCGCAGCGCGGCGAGGCTCGGGGCCGGCGCGCCGATCTCGGCCGCCTCGGTCAGCGACTTGAGCTTGGCGTACTCCTCCTCTCGGGCGGGCCATTCCTTCTGCCAATATTGCAAATCTGAAAAGGCTTGGCTGACCTCGAGCCGCACCTGGTCGTGGATCTCGGCGCGCTTGATGTCTCCCTGGCGCTGCTCGGCGCGCTTTTGCCGCAGCTCCGTCCAGAAATCGTAGCTGAAGGGGATCTTCAGGCCGATGGTCATGTCCCAGTTGTTCTGCCGGAGCGGGAACTCCTGGCCCGTCAACTCGTAGTCGGCGCCGATCGCGAGCGTCGGGTTGCGGCGGCCCAAGGCGAGGTTGACCGCGATGGCGTCGATCTGAGCGCGGTACGTCTCGGCCCGCAGTTCCGGCCGGAGCTCGGTGGCCCAGACGATGGCCTGGTCGAGGTTGATGTCCACGGGCTTCGTCTCGAGCCCGCCGGTCAGGCGCACCGGCGTGTCGAACTCCAGGTTCAGCCCCTTGAGGAACTCGAGCCGCGCGGCCTCCACCTGGTGGAGGGCGGCGCCGCGGCGCGAGCGCAGGTCGGCGGCCAGGGCCTCGGCCTCGACGCGCTCCCAGCCCGAGAGGGGGCGCGCAAGCAGGCGCTGGGCGGCCTCGGCGCGGCGCGAGACGGCGGCTTCGATCTCCTGGGAAAGCAAGAGGCGGTAGAAGGCGCGCTGGGCGCTGAGGGCGACGTCGAGCTTGACCGCGTCGTACTGCGTCTGCTTCTGCTTGAGATTGGTCTCGGCGAGCCGCAGCAGGTTCGCCGTGCGGCCGCCCTCATAGACCGGCTGGCGCAGGTAGGCGCGGCCCGAGTAGATGCCGGTGCGGTCCGAGGGGAACAACAGGACCGAGCGGTACTCCGGAGCCAGCGCGAACGGGTAGCGGGCGTCGTAGCGGCTGGCCGAGGCTTGGAGCCCGATCTCCGGGAGGAACTGGAAGGTCGCCTCGGAGACGCGCTGCTGGGCGATGATGATGTCCTGTTCCGCCGAGAGGAGCTGGGGGCTGTTCAGCAGCGCGACGCGCTGCGCCTCCTCGGTCGTGAAGCTCCGGCTGACAGGGCTGTCCTGCGCGAGGGCGGGGACCGCCGCGAGAAGCCACGCGAACAGCACGGTGCCTGACATCAACCGATGGAACTTGTTGCTCGCCGATAAGTTCGATAAGTTGACGTCAGGCACGGTTTAGACCTTGAACCCCGTCGTCAGGTGCGCGAGCTCGGCGTGCAGGGCCTTCAGCTCCTCGCGCGCCCCGCCTGCGTCTCCGTCCGGAAGGCGCTTGACCGCCTCGTCGAGCCGCGAGCCCAGGCGCGCGATCAGCGCCCGGTCCTTCTGCACCTGGCTCTGCAGGCTCGCGACCATCGCGTTGAACTCCTCCTGCAGCTCCAGGAGGTCGTCGCCGGTGCGCAAGGACACCCGGTGCGTGAGGTCCAAGCCCGCCACCGCCTGCGCCGATTTCTCGAAGCGGTAGATCGGGCCGGCGAAGCGATGGGAGACGAACAGGGATACCAGGAAGATGATCCCCAAATACAGCGCCATCTTCAGCAAGATCATGTTGTTGACCTGGCTGATGGTCCCCGCCAAGGACGGGTTCTCCTGGAGGATCAGGTGCGTCATCGTGTAATAGATGTCGCCTCCGACCATCAGCGCCGCCAGCACCACGCTCCCGAAGATGATCGCGACGTATTTCAGCTGGAGCGTCCGCTTGACGAGGACGGTCCGGCGCTGGAACTTCTGCTCGGCCATTAGCGTGCCCCCGCCGGCTGGGCGGCCGCGGCCGTCGTCGCGCCGGTGAGCGTGTCGAGGAGCTTGAGCCAGTCCTTGTCCACGGTCTTCAGCGTCCCGACCGCCTCGGCCAGCGATACCGCGACGATCTGGTCGCCTTTCTGCGCGACCATGTGGCCGAACTTGCCCTCGTGCACGAGCTGCGCCGCCTTGACCCCGACGCGCGTGCCGAGCATCCGGTCGAACAGCGTCGGCGGACCGCCGCGCTGGATGTGGCCGATGACGGCCGAGCGCGTCTCGATGCCGGTCTCTTTCTGGATCACCTCGGTGAGGCGCTCGGCCACGCCGCGCGCCTTGAGGATCATGTGGCCGAACTCGTCGAGCTTCTCCTCCTGCTTGTCTCCGGGCAGCTCGATCGCCTCGCTGGCCACGACCAGCGCGACGTTCTTGCGCGCATGGGCCGCTTTGAGCTTGGCCGTCATGTCCTTGACGTCCACGGGCCGCTCCGGCAGGCACACGTAGTCGGCGCCGGCGGCGATGCCGGTGAACAGCGCCACCCAGCCCGCGTGGCGGCCCATCACCTCGAGCACCATTACGCGCCGGTGGCTGCGGCCGGTGTCGCGCAGTCGCTCGGCCGCGTCCACGGCGATCGTCGCCGCGGTGTCGAAGCCGAAGGTATAGTCGGTGGCGGAGAGGTCGTTGTCCATCGTCTTCGGCACGCCGACGACGTTGGCCCCGAAGTCCTTGTACAGCTTGTTGGCCACGCCGAGGGTGTCCTCGCCGCCCATCGCGATCAGCGCGTCGATCTTGTGCTTCTTGAAGGTCTCCATCACCCGCTGCTGGCCGTTCTCCTTCTTGTACGGGTTGGTGCGCGAGGTGCCGAGGATCGTGCCGCCCTTGCCGACGATCTCCTCGACGTCGGCGGCGGACAAGGGCCGGTAGGTGCCCTCGATCATGCCCTTCCACCCTTCGAGCATGCCGATGCACTCATAGCCCAGCGAAGCGGCCTGGAGGACCGCTCCGCGGATGGCGGGGTTGAGTCCCGGGCAATCCCCGCCGCCGGTGAGCAACGCGATGCGCTTGGCCATCAATAGTCTCCTTGGGCGGCCCTGCCCGACCCTGAGCCTGTCGAAAGGGCAAGGGGGCCGCTCATGTACCACGTCGGGTCGACCGCGCCCGCCAGCTCCGAGGTCTTGATGCCGTAGCGGTCGAGCCAACTGTGGGCGTGCTGGTCTACGATCTTGTTGAGCGTCTTCATGCGCTCGACGGCGGTCGTCTGCAGGAACTTGAACCGGCTGCTGACGTCGGTGATCTGCCGCAGGCCCATCAGCTTGCCCGGGCTCATCTTCGCGAAATGCTCTTTCAGCGCCGCCGCTTTGTCCGTCACCGCTTGTGCCATTTTCTGTCTCCTGGAGTCTGACGTCCCTCCAGTCGTCAGAAGTTTCCGGTGTACTTGAAGTTCACGATCCGCTCGGACCCGCGCGCGACGCCGTTGGTGAACGCCCCGCCCTGGCCGATGCTGCGTACCGCGAAATCGAGATGGAAGTTCGGGTTGATGTAGGTGCGGAAACCCAGGTTGACCCGGCTGTCGAGGAAGTTGCTGAGGTTGTCCCACTCGGCCATGAGCAGGACCTTGTCCTTGATGTTGTAATCGGCGCCCAGGAAGCCGAAGATCGCGTTCGAGTTGAAATCCGACATGTTCATGCCGGCGTGGGCGTGGAGGCCCGGGACGACGATCTCCTGCGAGGCCGCCAGATACGCCCCGCGCTGGCGCTGGTTCCACTTCAGCTCCGGCCGGTTGTAGGCGTATCCTTGGCCGTCGAAGCCGAGCGCGAGGGCCGGCAGCCGACGCTCGCCGTCGTAGAGGCGGAACCTCACCTGGAGGTCGGGCCGCGTCACCTGGACGGGCGTCGCCGTCCCGACCAGCCGGTCCACGTTCATGGACGCGCCGATGTTGAGGCGCTGGAAGACGCCGAAGGAGATCCATTCCATGACGCCGCCCGAGGAAAAGAACCGCGTCCGGCTCGAATAGCCGCCGTAGTCGAGGATCGCCGCGGTCGGCACGTCGATGAGCTCGGTGTCGGGCGCGATCAGCGTCCTCTCCACCTTCTCGGAGTCGGCGCCCGCCTCCGCGCCCCTCGCGCTCTTGACCGCCGGCCATGCCGGAGCCGAGAGCAGCAGGACGGCCAGCGCGGCCGCGATCGGCTGTTTTCTCATGGCGTCTTGGGCGGCGACGGCGGCGCGGGGGTCTTCTTCTTGACGCGCCGCTTCTGGGCCGGCTTGGTCTTCGCCTTGCCGGTGTTCACCGTCGCCTGCGTCACCGTGGTCTTGCCCGTGTCCACCGTCGCCTGCGTCGCCCCGGCCTTCGCCGTGTCCACGGCCGATACCGTCGGGGCGCTCTCGCGCACGCCGAGGCGCGCTTTGAGCTGGGCGCGCGCCAGGTCGATCATCTGCTTGGTGGCCGGGTCCTTCTCGGATCCGAAGGCCTCGTCCAACGCCTTCAGGCCCCCCTGCTGGTCGCCGATAGCCCCCACGACCTGCGCGCCTTGCTGGCGCAGGCGCGCCTCGGGGTTCTTGAGCAGGTCGATGCCGACTGGGAGGCCCGAGTTGTCGCCGAAGCGGCCCAAGGCGAGCGCGGCCTGCACGCGCACCTGGACGTCCGGGTCGGCCAGCTTCGTCTTGATCGCGTCCGCGGCCGAGCGGTCGCCGATGGCGGCCAGCGCCCGGATGGCCTGTTGGCGCACGGCGGCGTCGGAGTCGCCCGCTGCCGCGACGAGCGCGCCGAGGCTCTGGCGGGAGCCGATCCGCTCGAGCGCGGCGACCGCCGCCTGCCGGGTGGCGACGTCGGGCGCGCTCAGCATCTCGACGAGCTTCGGCACCGCCTTCTCCGCGCGCAGGTTCCCGGCGGTCCGGGCCGCGGCGAAGCGGACGGATAGGTCTGGATCCGAAAGGGCTTTCACGAGCGCGTCCTCGGTCGAGGGATCGCCAAGATACGTCAAGGATATCGCCGCCTGGGTGCGCACTCTGGCGTCCGGGTCCTTGGTCAGGCGCTCGGCGATCTTGGGGCCGCCCGCGCGCAGCAACCCGAGCGTGTCGATGACGGCCGAGCGGACGGGAGCGTCCGGGTCCGACAAGGCGTCGAGCAGCCCCGGCACGGCCTTGGGGTCGCGCAGGCGCGCAAGCTCTCCGGCGGCCTGCCGGCGGAGGTTCGGGTCCTTGTCCTTCAGCTTGACGATCGCCGCGTCCAGGGGGTCCGGTTGCTGCGCGCGCGCGACCCCGGAGGACGCGAAAAGGACGGCAGCGCCGACGAAAACGCAGAATAATCGCCGCATGAGCAGCGCAGATTTTAGCTTTATATTAAGGAAAGCTTCAACGTAGCGCCACGAGCTGCTCCCTCCCCTCTTGTGAGGGAGGGCTGGGGTGGGGGGGAAGCCTTACGCCTTCGCCAACGTCTCTTCAAGGAGCTTGTGCAGCTGCTCGATGTCGAAAGGCTTCTGGATGACGCTGAGCGCCCCGCTCATGAGGGCGACGCCCTTTTCCTTCACGGTGTCACGGCTGGTCATGATGATGACCTTGGGCGCCTTGGAGCCCAGCTTGGTGCCGATCTCATAGGCCACGTGATAGCCGTCGATGTAGGGCATCATCACGTCAAGCAGGCAGACGTCGATCGGCTCGGTGGTCGCCATGCGCAGAGCCTCCTTCCCGTTGACCGCGACGAGAACCTCGTAGTTCTGGTAGCCGAGGTCCATGCGCAGCAGCTCGACGAGATCCGGATCGTCGTCGGCGACTAGGACCCGCTTTCGATCTGCCATGTCTTCTCTCCCAGGACCTTCTCAAGATCGTCGAACAGGGATTCCTCCAGTCTCACGGAGGCGTCCGTTTCCACCAGCGCCGTGCCGTGGGCCGGGGTGTCTAGTTGCAACGTTACGGGACAGCGGCCCGGGTGCTTGGCCAGGACCCGCCGCAGGTCCTCGAGCACGGGCTTCTCGAGCGCCGCGGTCGAGAAAGGGATCGTGAGCCGCTTGGCCAGGCGCGCCACCGCGTGCTCGATCGGCAGGATCTCGTCGGCGATCAGCTCGACCGACTGCTTCTCCGCGTCCGCGCGCGCGTCGCCGCGCGAGTTGACGCGGCCGGCGACCGTCACGATGGCGTTGAGTTCCAGGAGCTTGCCGAGCCCTTCGGCGTATTTTCGGGGGAACACCAGCACCGTGATCTCGCCCGTCAGGTCCTCGAGGACCGCGCGGGCGTACTGCTCGCCCTTTTCCTTGGTGAGGAGCTTTTTGATCTGGACCAGCATCCCCGCGAGCCGCACCTGGCCCGTCACCTCGGGCCCGAGCTTGTCGACGGTATGGGTCGCGACGAGGCCGAGCCGGTCCTCGTAGCGCACGAGAGGATGGCCCGACAGATAGAAGCCGAGCACTTCCTTTTCCGCCTTGAGAACGTCGTGCTCATGGAGCGCCGCCGCCTCGGCGCGGCCGTTGGCGGGCGGCGGGGCGACCTCGTCGGCGCCGAACAGCATCCCCTGGCCCCGGCCGACGTCTTCTTTGAGCTTGGCTTGGCGCGCCATCGTCTCTTCCAGCAGGGAGAAGAGCGTCGCGCGTCCGACGCCGACGGGCTTGCCCGGCATGAACGCGTCCATGGCCCCCGCCTGAATCAGGGACTCGAACACCTTCTTGTTCGCCGCCTTCATGTCCACCCGCCGGCAGAAATCCTCGAGCGAGGTGAACGGCCCGTCCTTTCGGGCGAGGGCGATGGACTCGGCGGCGCCCGTGCCCACGTTCTTGATGGCGACCAGGCCGAAGCGGATGGCGGGGCCTTCCATCGAGAAGAGCACCTCGGACTTCTGCACGTCCGGCGCCAGGACCTCGAGGCCCATCGCCTTGGCCTCGTTGAGGTAGGTGACGAGCTTGTTCTCCTTGCCCTCGACCATAGCGCTGTGGCCGATCTCGGAGGTGAGCAGCGCCGTCATGAACTCCAGCGGATAGTTGGCCTTCATCCACGCCGTCTGATAGGCGAGGAGGCCGTAGGCCGCGCTGTGCGATTTATTGAATCCATACCCCCCGAACTCGCACATCTGATCGTAGATCTTGTTGGAGACTTTATCGGCGATCTCGTTCTTCTTGGAGCCCTTCACGAAGTCGCCGCGCTGCTTCTCCAGCTCCGCGGGGATCTTCTTTCCCATCGCCTTGCGCAGGGTGTCGGCCTGCCCGGCGGTGAAGCCGGCCAGAGACTTGGAGATCTCCATCACCTGCTCTTGATACACCATGCAGCCGTAGGTGTCCTGCATGATCGGCTTGAGCAGGGCATGATCGTAGACGACCTTCTTCTCGCCATGCTTGCGCGCGACGAAGTCGTCGACCATGCCGCTCTTCATCGGGCCGGGGCGGTACAGCGCCACGAGGGCGACGATGTCCGAGAATACGGTGGGCTTCAGCTTGCGCACCAGGTCGCGGATCCCTTCGGAGTCCAGCTGGAACACGCCGAGGGTCTTGCCCGACTGGAGCAGCTGGAACGTTTTTCCGTCGGCCACCGGGACCGCCGCGAGGAACTCCTGGTACGGCTTGGCGATGTCGGGGTGGCGGGCGTTGATGTTCTCGATGGCGTGCTGCATGATGGAGAGGGTCCGCAGGCCCAAGAAGTCCATCTTCAGCAGGCCCAGCTTCGGCAGAACCTCGCCGTCGTACTGCGTCGTGACCACCTCGTTGCTCCCCCTGGACAGGGGCGAGTAGGTGACGACAGGGTCCTTGGTGATGACGATGCCGGCCGCGTGCACGCTCGTGTTGCGCTTGAGCCCCTCGAGCTTCTGGGCGAGCGTCAAGAGCTGCTTGACCTCCGGCGCCTTCGAGGCCTCCTGAAGCTCGGGCGAGCTGGCCAGCGTCTCCGGGATGGTCTGGCCGAACGGGATCATCTTGGCCAGCTTGTCCACCTCGGCGAGCGGGGTGTTGAGCACTCGGCCCACGTCGCGGATGGCGGCGCGCGCCGCCATGGAGGTGAAGGTGATGATGCGCGCGACGTTCGCGTCGCCGTATTTTTGGCGCACGTACTCGATCACCGTCTCGCGGCCCTCGTCGGAGAAGTCGATGTCCAGGTCCGGCATGGACTTGCGGTCGGGATTCAGGAACCGCTCGAACAAGAGGGAGTGCTCGATGGGGTCCAGCAGCGTGATGTCGAGCGCGTAGGAGACGATCGAGCCGGCGCCCGAGCCGCGCCCGGGGCCCACCGGCACGCCGATCTTCTTGGCGTGGTTGATGAAGTCCCAGACGATGAGGAAGTAGCCCGAGAACCCCATCTTCTTGATGACGCCGAGCTCGTACTGCAGGCGAGCGCGGTGAGCGTCGGTATTGCGGTTCTTGCGCGCCAAGCCCTCGCGGCAAAGGTGCTCTAGGTAGCTGTCCTGCGTGAACCCTTCGGGCACCGCGTAGTGGGGCAGGAGGAGCTGGTCGGTCCGGATCTCGACGTGGCACATGTCGGCGATCTTCAGCGTGTTCGCGAGAGACTCGGGAGCGAAGGAGAAGATCTTCGCCATCTCGTCGGCGGTCTTGAAATAGAACTCGTGGCTCTCGAACTTCAGCCGGTTGGTGTCGGCGATCTTCCGCCCGGTGGCGATGCAGAGCCTGGCGTCCTGCGCGTCGTTATCGGATTTTTTCGCGTAATGGTTGTCGTTGGTCGCCACCAGCGGCAGCTTCGTCCGCTCGTGTATCTCGAGGATGGCCTTGAGCACCTGACGCTGTTTCTCGAGGCCGTGGTCCATGATCTCGAGGAAGAAGCAGCCCGGATCCAGGATCTCCTGGTATTGCCCGACCATCTCGAGCGCCTTTTTCAAGTCGCCGGCGGTGATGGTCTGGCAGATCTCGCTCTTCAGGCAGCCCGAGAGGACGATCAGGCCCTTCGAGTGCTTGGCGAGCAGCTCCCGGTCGATGCGCGCGTCGTAGTAGAAGCCCTCGAGGAAGCCCGCCGTCGAGAGCGCCAGCAGGTTCTGGTAGCCCTCGTTGTTGCGCGCGAACACGGTGAGGTGGCAGTTGTCCTTCTGGGAGCCTCCCCGGTCTTTGCGCGAGCCCTTGGCCATGTACAGCTCGGAGCCGATGATCGGCTTGATGCCGACCTCGTTGCACCGCGTGTAGAACTCGATGGCGCCGTAGAGGTTTCCGTGGTCGCTGAGCCCCATCCCGCGCGCTTTCTCGTGAGCCAGGCTCTTGAGCAGCTCCGACGGACCCTTGCCCTCCATGTCGGAGAAGCGCGTGATCCCGTCGAGCAGCGAGTACTCGGAGTGGTTATGGAGATGGACGAACTCGGGGCGGGAGGACATGAACCGGGTGAGGTCCGATTATACCAGACATCGCCCGGCCATGACAGAAGCAACCACCGCCGGTCTGCGGGCGAAGGCTCGGGCCGTTAGTTTCCGCTTTGCGCGGGCTTGCGGCCGGAGACCTGCACGCGTAGGATGCGCTTGTTGCCTCGGGGCACTTGGAGGCTCCAGGCCCCGCCGACGAACACCGGGATGATCGTCGCGTTGCCTTGAGACATCCGCTTACCCCAGGCCTTGAGCAATGACGGAGCGGGCGAGGTCGTGGTCGTGTCGTTGTTTTCGTTCATACAGTCACCGCCATTGTAGCGCGAGCCCGTTCGGCGGGCCTGAGTCTTTTAGGACTCTGCGGTTGGTCTTTGTGCCCAGATTCAGGTAGGTCTCAAGGCAAAGCCGGGGCGCTGGACCCGTCCCGTCAAGGCCGCCGGATGTGCATGGGCTGGGGGATCGAGATCTGGCGCATGCAATCCAACGCGAAGACGTCGGTCATGCCGGCGACGTAGTCGGTGACGATGGTCCGGCCGTTGTAGCCCTCTTTCTCGTAAATGGGCCTCAATTGTTCGACATAGCGGCCGAAATTCCGATCGACGTCGAGATCCATCGCCGCATAGGCCGCGAAATTGGTCCCGTGCTCTTTGAAGAGCTCGATGAAGTAGCCGTAGAGCGTCTCGATGATCGTCTTGATGTGGCGATGGTACTTGACCAGCCTCGGGTGGTAATAGATGCGCTCGTAGTTGAACGCTCCAAGCTCCGCGACCAGGGCGTGCCTTTCCGCGGAGAACCCCACGGCTTGCGAGGCCTTCGAGGTCTTGACTACGTCGGCGATCAGCGCGTCGATGATCTCGGCGTTGGTGCGCCCCAGGGAGGCGGCCACCTTCGGCGGGATGTCGTCGCGGGTGATGAGGCCCGCCATGATGGCGTCCTCGATGTCGCGCCCGAGATAGGCGATCCGGTCCGATAGGCGCAGGATGCAGCCCTCGTAGGTGGACGGCATGCAGACGCGGTCGCGGATGTTCTCGAGGTCGTTGGGGACTTTCGACGGGACGAGGCCCTTCTCCTCGAAATCCTCGCCGTTGTGGCAGATGATCCCGTCTTTGACCGCATAGGTCAGGTTGAGGCCTTGGCCGTGGTTGGCCAGATGCTCCACGACACGGTAGCTGTTGATCTCATGGACGAACGACTTGGCGGTCCCGAGCGTAAGCGCCAGCGCCTTTTCGCCCTCGTGGCCGAACGGGGCGTGTCCCAAGTCGTGGCCCAAGCCGATCGCGTAGGCGAGTTCGGTGTCGAGCTGCCAGTCCTCGCCCGAGAGGTTGAGCCCGCGGCAGATGGTGGCCGCGATCGTGGCCACGTGGAGGACGTGCTCGATGCGGGTGCAGACGTGGTCGTTGTCGGGGGCGTAGAAGACCTGCGTCTTGTGCTTGAGCCGGCGGAACGGATACGAGTGGATGATCTTGGTCTGGTCCCGGAAGTACTCGGCCCGGATGTCGGGCGGCGTCGGCTTGGTGCGGCGCAGATAGACGTCTTGAGGCAGCGGGTTTCGCATCCTGAGGCGTATTGTACAAAGCTGGCCGCTGCCCGCGGTTGTTCCTATCTCGCCTGCGGCAGCCGGGTGAGGCCGATCACGCAGTCCGAGTCGGAGGGGTCCAGTTCGACGCAGCGGGTCCACTCCGCTCTCGCCTTCTCGAGCTCGCCCTTCTGATAGAAGATGATTCCGGCGTTCCAATGGGCGTTTGCTTGAGCGTTAGCTTCCCGCGATACCGGACGGCTCGGCCCCGGCCTGGGCCGGGCCGGCGGCGGCTTGGCCGGAGGGACGGCGGGACGCGGCTTTGCGTACTTGCCGAGAAAGAGGGGGTCGAGCACATTCTTCAGGAGCTCGCCTTTCCGGGTGATCGACAGGAGCGCGGGGTTGGCTCCGTCCATGAAGAGGTCGCCGGGGAGGTCGAGGCGGACGATCGATGGGCGCTCCTCGGCTTCACCCTGCCAGATTTCGAGCGTCGTGCCGGTGTGGGCCAACAGGTACCGCCCGTCCGCTGAGAAGGCCAGCGCCCTTGGGACCCCGCTCGAAGCGAGCACCGCGGTCTCCCTGATCTCGTTCGTCCCGATGTGATGGAGATGCACCTTCTCGTTGCTCGCTCCCACGGCCACGCTTTCTCCCGTCGGGGAAAAGGCAAGCGAAACGGCGTCTTTAGCCAGCGGCACGGAGCGCATCGAGGACAGGTTCCACAAACGGGTCGGGCCGTCAGGGCCGGCGGAGGCCAAGGACCGCCCATCCCGCGAGAATGCAAGATGGGTCACGGGGCCGGGGTGGCCGGCCAGGCCGGCCCGTTCCCACCTTTTGGCCACGTCCCAAATCCGGACGGAAAAGTCCAAGCCGCCCGAGGCCAATGTGCCGTCGCTGGCGATGTCTAGAGAAACGACGGAACGGGTGTGCCCCGATAGGACCGCTTTTTTCCTGTTCGTCGCCGTGTCCCAGATGAGGACTTCCTTGGACCCCCATGGGGCGAGGGCTAGGTATTTCCCATCCGGGGAGACCTGCAGCGCGGCGTAGCGGGCGCCGGGCACGCCCAGCTTCGCGCGGCGCTTGCCGGAGGTCAGGTCCCAGACGTCCACCAACCCCGGCTTGCCCGACAAGGCGAGATACCGGCCTGTCTGCGAGAAGGAGAAGGAGAAATCCTTGCTCGCGGCGAAGATGCGGGCGCCCTTCGACAGCGGGCCGCGCCCAGGCAGAGCAAAAGGGATCTCGTAGACGAGGTCCATGCAGCCGGTGAAGGAAGGGTCCAGCCGGTGGCATTCGGTGAGCTCTTCCCTCGCCCGCTGATAATCTCCGCGGTTGAAGAGCGCCGATCCGGCGAGCCAGTGCTCCTGGGCGCGGCCGATCGCGTCCGGGGAGGCGGTCGGCGCCACGTACCGGTCCTGCAGGAGCGCTTTACAGGTCGAGGGCTCGAGCTGCTCGCAGTAGTCCAGCTCTCGTTTCCCCTTAGCGGGATCGTGTTTCATCAACCAGTCATATCCGCCGGCGCGGTAATAGTTGCGCGCCTGCACCCTCCTCTCGAGCTCAAGGGTGCCGCCGCGAAACGGGACCTTCAGCAGCTCGCCTCGCGGCGCCCGGAGCAGGACCGCCGGGTCGGCTCCATCGGTGAAGAGCCGCTCGACCCGGAGGGCGCCGAACGTCGGAGGGGGGATCACCACCGGAGGGACTTTCAGGCTCAGCCACATGCTGACCGTCGAGCTCGAAGAGACGGAAATCAAGGAGCGGCCGTCCGCGGAGAATCCCAGCTGCATCACCGTCTCGCTGGACGTCGCGACGGCATCCTCGCGGATCGTCCGGAGGCCGCCGGCCAGGCCGCGATAGGCGCGCACGCGGCCGTCGCGCTCGCCGTAAGCGAGCGAATCCCCGTCGGGCGAAAAGGCCAGCGCCGTGATCGGGTCGGCTTTCGGCGAGAGGACCGCGGAGGTCCGCGACCCGACGTCCCACACGCGGACGGGGCGGCGGGGGCTCGCGCAAGCCAAGAGCCTCCCATCGGGCGAGAAGGTCACCTTGACGACGGGGCCTCCGTGTCCTTCGAGCCGCGCCAATTCCTTGCCCGCGGCGACGTCCCATAGGCGCACGGAGCCGTCCATGCCTCCTGAAGCGAGGACGCCGTCTTTCGAGAGGTCCATGGCCAGCACGGGCGCCTCGGACCGCAGCACCGCTTTCTCGGCTCCGGTCGCCAGGTCGATCAGATGGATGTCGCCCGACACGCCCCAACGCAGACCGAAGCGCTGATAGGCCCGCAGCGTGAAGAAGATGAGGAATCGCCGCCAATCGGGCGGGGTCGGGAAGGTGACAGCCAGCAGGTCTCCCTCCGGAAAGACGTACGCGGTGTAGGCCAAAAGATCGAACCGGCCGCGCCGCTCGCCTCGAGCGACATCCCAGACCTGGATATGCCCGTCTCTGTCCGCCGCCGCCAGATAGCGGCCGTCACGCGAGAAGAAGAACTCTCCTTTTCCGGCGGTGATGGTGGTCTGGGCCGACAAGGGGACGAGCAAGTGTTCGGACGGCGGCGGAGCCTCTTCGGCGCGCGCTCCTGTCGACGCGAGCGCAACGAGCAGGCTGCCCGCAGCCACTGCCGTGATCATAAGGCGATTGATGTTCGCATTCTAGCATGCGGGCCCGCTGCGCCTATCGAGCGATTCCGGCGGCGGACGGCGGACAGATATCGCTATACTACGTTACGCCGTACCGACTCCAGAACCGAGGGGTGTCCCATGTGCCAGTTTTGCCACGAGCACGGCGAGGGCAAGAAGTGGTACCTGCAGGCGAAGAACTATTCCGACGACCTGCTCAGCGACGCGCGGCGGCGCAAGTTCATCGCTGAGTTCGCGAGCAGCGGCGTCGAGAGCCTGTCCAAGGAGTTCGGCGGCCTGAAGAAGCTCGCCAAGCTCCCCGGCCTCATCCGGGGGGTGCTGGCGCGCCTCGTCACCTGGAAGATGAAGAAGGTGCACTTCGGGCAGGTGGTGCCGATCGAGGAGATCGAGCAGATCTTCGGGTTCGTGAACTCCATCGTCCGTGTGGCCTGCATCTGCCGGCGCGTCTCTCTGGGGAAGGAGAAGCGGTACTGCTACGGGATCAGCCTCGAGCCGGACGGCGGCGAGTTCGGGCGCATCTTCTCTAGCGTGGACCATAGCTACGCCGACGGCCCGCACTCTCCGGGCCTGGAGCGCTTGACCCGGGAGCAGGCCCTGGAGGCCTTCCGCCAGCACGAGAAAGAGGGCCTCTGCCACACGGTCTGGACCTTCCACACGCCTTTCATCGCCGGCATCTGCAACTGCGACCGCAGCGACTGCCTGGCCATGCGCAGCACCGTGACCAACGCGGTGCCGGTGATGTTCCGGGCCGAGTGGCTCGCGCGCGTGGACCCGGAGAAGTGCACGGGCTGCCGGCAGTGCATGCGGCTGTGCCAGTTCGGCGCGCTGACCTTCAGCGCCGGCTCTTCCAAGGTCGCGGTCGACGAGCGGCGCTGCTACGGCTGCGGCATCTGCCGCTCCGCCTGCGCCCCCGGCGCCATCCGCCTGGAGGACCGCCGCTCCGACGCGGTGGCCTCAGGGCTGTGGTAGGAGCGCGCCGCGCCGGGCTGGGTCGGACAGGCTTAAAGACTTGCCCTCACCCCTGCCCTCTCCCGCGAAGCGGGAGAGGGAGAGCTCAGACGCGCCGCGGAAGCTCGAAGTAGAACGTCGTGCCCTTGCCGGTCTCGGAGTCGAAGGCGATGCGGCCGCCGTGCTTCTCGATGATGGTCTTCGAGATGGCGAGGCCGAGGCCCGAGCCGCCCCGCCGGTGCCCTTCGGCCTGGGCGAACTTGCCGAAGATCTTGTGGCGGAACTCCTCGGGGATGCCGCTGCCTTGGTCCACGACCGAGACGCGCACCGCGCCCTCTTTCTGCTCGGAGCGCACGGTGACGGCCCCGCCGGGCTTGGAGAACTTCATGGCGTTCGAGACGAGGTTGGTCAGCACCTGCGCGAGACGGTCCTCGTCGCCGCTCACGCGCGCGCCGCGGGCGGCGTGCTCCTCGCGGATCTCGATGCCGGAGCGCAGTCCGAGGGGGCGGATCAGCTCGACGACGTGCGCGATGAAGGCGGCGACGTCCACCTCCTTCTGGGCGAAGGCGGCCCCGGCCTCGATCTTGGCGAGGTCGAGGTACGCGTTGATGAGGTCGAGCATCCGGTCGCTGTTGCGCAGGCCCAGCTCCACGATCTGAGCGGGGCGGCCCTTCGGGTCGGCGGGCGACATCTCCTCTTGCAGCAGCTGCAACGAGGTCCGTATCGCCATCAGCGGGTTGCGCAGCTCGTGGCTGGCCATTGAGATCAGCTCGTCTTTCATGCGCTCGACCTGCTTGCGCGCGGTGATGTCCCGGAAGATGGCGCGGACGTACCAGGGCTTGCCGTCCTTGAAGCGGCAGGAGAGCGACCCTTCGACCTCGTACTGCTGGCCCGTCTTGGAGACCATCGTGCGCTCGACGTGAAGCAGCTCCTCGCCGGCCATCATGCGCGCGTTCGTCTTCTGGATGTCCTCTTTATGGTGCGGATGGATCATCTGGTAGGAGTTGACCGCACCGATCTCCTCCTTGGAATAGCCCAGCTTTTCGCGCCAGGCGCGGTTGACGTAGAGGATGCGGCCTTCGAGCGTGGCCAGACAGACGAGGTCGTCGATGCTCTCGAGCAGGTCCCGGAGGCCGGTCCCGCTGGTGACGATGGTGTCGAGTTCATCCATGTCAAAAAACCTACAAAAATTGGAGCTAGTTGTTGCTGGATACTTAAGGGGATATAATCGGACTTGCGCCATGGCCGATTTTACCGAGAAATGCGTCCGCCGGCGGGAGATCTATCGCGGCTCCGTCAATTTCCGCGTCGATCGCGTCCGGCTGCCCAACGGCCGCACGGCGATCCGCGAGTTCACGGACCACCCCGGCGCCGTGGCGGTGGTACCGCTGTTGCCCGGCGGGCGGGTCGTGCTCGTGCGGCAGTTCCGCTATCCGGTGGGTGTGGTCACCTACGAAATACCCGCGGGCAAGCTCCACCGCGGCGAGGACCGGCTCCTTTGCGTGCGGCGCGAGCTGAAAGAAGAGACCGGGTTCACCGCCCGCTCGGTCAAGCCGCTGCTCCAGTTCTGGCCCACCCCGGCGTTCGCCAACGAGCTGATCCACATCTACCTGGCGCGCGGGCTCAAGCCCGGCGCGATGAACCCGGACGAAGACGAGTTCGTCGCGCCGGCGGTCCTGCCGCTCGCGCGCGCCTTGGGCTGGGTCTATTCCGGACGCATCCGCGACTCGAAGACGGTGATCGCGCTGTTGACCTGCAAGGCGCGCGGGATCAAGTGACCGATGCGGCCCGAGGAGATCGCCGAGTGGATCCCGTTCCTTAAGCGCAGTATCCTCTTTCGCGACCTGGTAGCCGAGGACCTGGAGAAGCTCGCGCTGAGGCTCCAGCCCCTGTCTCTTCCCAAGGGCGCGACCCTCTACTCGCGCGGCGAGCCGGGCAACTCCTTCTACCTTATCGCTTCCGGGCAGGTGCGGCTGCTGGCCGAGCGCGGCGGCCGCGAGGTGGTGACGGCCTTCCTCGGGCGCGGCGACTCGCTGGGGGAGATCTCGCTGTTGACCGGCGAGCCGCGCTCCGTCACGGTGCGCCTCGACACCTCTTCCGAGTTCCTCGTCCTATCCAAGAAGGATTTCGAGGAGGTGGTGCGCGAGACGCCCTCGATCCTGGTCCAGCTTTCGCGCATGATCGCCCAGCGCATGCTCACCTCCCAGGGCGGCGGCGCCCAGCCGGTGGAGGGGGAGGCCGCCGACCGCCAGGAGCTGGTGATGATCGTCAACGCGCTCGAGGCCCCGGCGCGCACCCTGCTCACGATGCATCTGGCGCTCGCGGTGGTCGAGCAGACGCGGCGGCGCGTGCTGCTGGTGGACATGTCGCCCGAGACCGGCGCGGTGGCCAAGGCGATGGGGCTCAAGCCCGTGCTCACCAGCGAGGCGATGCTGCGCGAGCAGGATCTGCGGGACCCGGCCGTCTTGCGCAACCTGGTGAGCGAACATCCCTCGGGCCTGGAGGTGATGAGCCTCCCCTCCGTCATCCTCGGCGGCAGGCTGTATCGCGGCATCTTCCTGCTGATGAACCTGCTGCGCGAGAGCCACGACTTCGTGCTGGTCGCCGCGGGCCGCGAGCTGGGCGACGTGGAGAAGTCCATCCTCGAGGAAGCGGATCAGTGGGTCCTGTTGGGCTCGGCCGCGACGGCCGGGGCTTTCCGCGCGCTGGAGCTGGAGATGGGCCGCATCGCTCCTCAACAGCGGCGCATGGTGAAGGTCTGGGTCGGCTCGCCGGAGACCGCCACCGCCCCCGTGCTCCATCGCGAGGGCGCGGTGACGATCCCGTGGTCGGACGAGCTCGCGGCCGAGTACGGCCGCGGCGTCTCGCCGTACCAGGCGCTGGAAAAGCACCCCAAGACGCGCCGCGGCATCGACCGCCTCGCCCGCCGCATCGCGCGGCTCTCCGTCGGCTTGGCCATGGGGACCGGCGCGGCGCTCGGCTACTCGCTCATCGGCATCCTGAAGGGGCTGAAGAAGGCCGGCATCGACGTGGACATGCTGGCGGGGACGTCGATGGGCTCGCTCATCGCCGGCTTTCAGGCTTTGGGGATGGAGCCGGAGGAGACCGCCGCCATCGCCATGCAGGTGGACAAGGCGTGGGTGTACGAGAACCTTTTCTGGGACCTCACCGTTCCCCGCTCCGGCCTCTTCGCCGGCACGACGCTCCATCGCTTCATCCGCTCCTATTTCGGCGCGCGGCAGTTCCATGAGCTCGAGCTTCCTTTCGCCTGCGTCGCGACCGACATCGAGACCGGCGAGGAGGTGGTGCTGCGCGAGGGCCGCGTGGCCGACGCGATCCGCGCCTCGTGCGGCATCCCGCTGCTCTTCGCGCCGTTCCACCACGAGGGGCGCTTCCTCGTCGACGGCGGCCTCGTCGACCCCGTCCCGACGCAGGTGCTCAGCCAGATGGGAGCCGACGTCCTCATCTCGATCAACCTGACCATGCCGGCGGGGCAGCGCAAGAGCTCCGTGCGCGAGCGGCATGAGGCGGTGTTCTCGCGGATCGCGGACCTGAGCAAGCTCAAGGAGCTGACCCTGCCCGAAGCTCTGAAGGCGCCCTCGATGATCGAGATCTTGTTCCAGATGATCTACACGATGGAATACGAGATCGCTCAGTCGCGGGTGAACCTGGCGCACGTGGTCATCCACCCCGACCTGAGCGGCTTCCACTGGACCGAGATGCACCGCGGCAAGGACTTGATCGAGATGGGCGAGCGGGTCGCCGAGGAGTCGGTGCCCAAGATCAAGGCGATCCTGCCCTTCTTCGCCGATCACTGCAAGCTTCCCGCGCGCAAGTCGTCCTGGAAGTCCTACTAGGGGCCGGCCGGCGACCAAAGTCTCACCGACGCCCGCTTGCGGATCATCAGGGTCCTCTTTATACTGAAGGGCGTGAAAACGGGATGGGCGCTCTTGCTGCTCCTGCTCGCGTCGCCGGCGGCGGCCGCCGCGCCCGCGCCCTCGATTTCGGACGAGCGGCTGGTCTCGCGCCTGCTGGAGCGGGCCGCGCAGGCGGCGCGAGCGAAGGACCGCAAGGGTTTCGCCGCTTGCCTGACGGCGGAAAGCCGCGCCTTGTTCGATAAGCTGTTCCCGGGCGGCAGCTTCGAGCCGGTGGACATCGGCGGGCGTTTGGATCTTCGCCTCCTCTCGCTGCGCAGGCACGCCGGGCGCCCTTGGGCCATGGCCGTGGTGCCCGCGAAGGAGGGCGGCGGCGAGGACGCGATCTTCCTGAGGGGGGAGGGCGGCCGCTGGCTCGTCGACGACCAGCACGGGCTCCTCCTCTGGGATACGGTCCAGGCCATCATGCGCTCCAAGAACGGGGAGCGGCGGCGCCGGCAAGAGGTGCAGGCGCCCACCCTGCTTGCCAAGCAGGCCAAGAAGGCCGCCCTGCCGGAGGGCTGGGCGGTCGAGGACCCATCGGGCGAGGACGATTGGATCCATCTGCCGGCGGTGCGGGAGGCGTTCATCCAGAAGCTGCACGGTCCGCGGGAGAAGAACATCCGCGCCAAGTTCATCCTCTTCTCCAGCTCCGAGGACGCCGAGTGGGAGTTGTGGCGCCGCCGCATGGAGCTGACGCTGAAGTCCGACCTTCCTGACAAGCAGCCGAGCGTCGGCGAGGCCGCGGTGCTGGGAAGGCACTCGAGCAGTTCCTACGAGCTTTTCTCGCGCAAGGGGCGGTCCCTGCTCATCCTCTACGGCGACTCGGAGGACGTGGTCGCCATCGGCGAGCGCCTCGTCGCGCAGCTATAGCTACGGGATGAGCTTCCCCGGCGTCAGCGGTGACAGCACTCCGGGGTTCAGCGCTCCGCGCGGCCGCTCAACGGGCGCTTCGGGCTCGAAGGGCAGGGGCCAAGTCGCCGGCCCGATGTTGAACTGCACGGTCAGCCCCACGCTGTGCGCGCCGCGGCCCGGGCTGCGCACCGCCGTCACTCCGTAGCCGTAGAGCAGGCCGAGCCGCCAGTTACGTTTGGCCCCGTCGAGCTGTCCCCACGCCCCTAAGCCGGAGTTGAGCGACCCGTTCTGCTCGAAGCCGGGGAGATAATCCACGACCGCCGCGACGCCCCATACGCCGAACCCGACGCGCCGCGCCCGGTCGAGAGGCGTGAGCCAGCGGGCCTCGAAATGCTCGAAGCTGCGGGCGGCGATCTCGTCTTGGATATAGCCGGGGATCGCCAGCGGGAACTCCGAGGTGAAGGGGAGCTGGCCGCCCAGCTTCCAGGCGTTGAGCCGGTCGGTGTCGGCGCTGGTGCCGAGGGTCAGGCCCGCGTAGAGGTAGCGGCCCGTAGCCGGGAAGGTGTAGGAGAAATTGGCGCGCGTCCAGAAGAGCTGCGACCTCTGGCGCAGCGTGCGATCGCCGTCGAAGCCGTACTGCTGGCCGCGGTTGCGGAACTGCCCCTCGTACCACGCCGAGAGCTCGAGCCCGCTCGCCCCCAGTTCCGGCTCGCGGCCTCCGAAGCGGATGCCGAGGCGCAGCGAGTTCTGCTGGAAGTCGAGCGGAGCCTGGAAATTCGGGTCGGTGGTGGAGCGGGACTGGAAAGCCTGCAGTGTGGTCAGCGGGCGGACGACCAGACAGAGCGGTATCCGTTGGAGCGGATTCAACACGTGATAGACCGAGAAGCCGAACGAGAAGCCGTCTCCGTTGAAGGACTCACCGCGCACGTAGGTCCCGTGCCGTATCTCGTTGTGGCCGTAGGCGAAGCCGCCGCCCGCGAGGTCGATGCCGAGGTCCGTGCTGGGCGCGATGCGGCGCAGGCCCAACTCGCTGTCCATGTACACGGGAGCGACGACCAGCCGCAGGGTCAAGTCCTCCATGTACAGATGGGGGCGATTGAGGTAGTAGAAGCCGTAGCCGATGGCGGGGCCGCCTTCGAGCGGCTTGTCGGCGCCGAGCTGGATGAGCTGGCGCTTTTCCGGGTCGAGCTGAGCCGTCGCGGGGGAGGCGGCCAGCGCGAGCAGCAGAAAGGCGCGGAGCATCCATGCATTCTAGTATCGCTGCCAGCGCGGGTCCAGTAGGGCGAGGGTGCTGTTCTCCGTGTCGCCTTTGAACTGTATCCTCGTGACGGCGATGCCGTTAGGTCCCAAGGCGTTGGCGCGTCGGAGATACTCGTTCAAGAGCCGCGCCAGCACCGGCCGCGCCCGCTCCTTGATCTGCTCGATGACGGCGGGGCTCGAGCCCTCGGCCCAGACCGAGCCGTAGAGCCCGCGCTCGATGCCGTCCTCCAGCGCGTATCCCGACCGTGATTTGAGCCGGGCCCAGCCCACCTCGGTGGTCACGCGCTTGCCCCCGACCATCAGCTCGACCGCCTCGACGGACGGGTCGGGGAAGAGCGCGACCAGCTCGCGCCCGGCGGCGTGAAGCCGGAAATCCACCGGTCTGGGGCCGGACAGGTCGAGCGCGTAATGGATGCGCGCCGGCACCGTCATCGACACTCGCGTCGTCCCGAGGTCCACGCCGAAGAGGCTTTTCTCGCTCTCGGCGACCGCGCTCTTGTTGATCTCAAGGACCGCGACGACCAAGCGCAGGCGCTCCTTGGCTCCCGGAATGCCGCTGATGAAATCCGCGGCCCGCACGGCCGGCGGGGTCCACAAGAGGCTGCCGCGAGCGAGCCGGCTTACGACGAAAGCGGTCAAGCCGGCCAGCGCCGCGAGCACGAGGGCCTTCGCCCACCGCGCTCCAGGCGAAGGGCGATGTTCGATCCATCGGATGCGTTCCGTTTCGAGGGTCCTCATGGCGCACCTCCGTGTCTGTCTCTAATACGTCGGAAGGAGGCTGGATATTTCAGGCCGTTCCACGGAATTCACCCATTTGTCCCAATCGGGGTGATTCGGAAAAATTCGGTTGCTCGAGGGCGGCGGGGCTGTTAGAGTCGGGGCGAGGGAAGGGAAAGCTAGGCTGCTAGGGCTGTTGGGGTTCCCCGCAATCCAAGAAAGCTTCTCCCGACAACGTCCCGGACCCGTCAAGGATATACAGGTCCCCTGCCCTCGGACCCCGGAGGCCGATCTCTCCCGTCACCGTGATGGAGCCCGCGGGCTTGCCGTCGCATGTCAGAGCTAAAGGCAGCGACAAGCGCCGGGTCTGGGAGATATAGGGTTGGCCGTAATGGTAGATGGCCTGCATGAACGAAAACGACCTTCCGCCCAGGACCCTGCCGTTGTCTCCGCTGACCTTGGCGGATCCATTGAACGTGACGTTGACGAAGACGCTGCCCTCGTCCGTCACCATTCCCGTTCCATGCAGCCGGACCGGACCGGAGACCACGATGCGGCGCTGCGCCGCGAAAGGCTTCACCCTGAAATGCAGCGCTTTGGAGAAATCCGCGGCGACGGCGGAGCGGAAAGCCTCCGGCGTCTGCGCCGCGCAGGGAGCCGTGGCTCCGAGGGCCAGCGCGATGAGGAGCGACGAGAGGTGTCTCATGAGGGAGTCGCCAGGCGGCTATTGCACCTGCTGCAGCAGCCGCTGCGCTTCGGACTGCGCCTGCCGGGAGGAATCCTCGGCGGCCGAGCTCTCCCGCTCGACGTCCCAGGCTTCCATGGAGAATCCGGCGCGGCGGATGTCCCAGCTCGCCCAATTCGCCTCGTTGCGGATCCACCCGGCCTCGGAGTTCAGCCTCTGGGCAGAGCCGACGAGGGCCCGGGCGGGCTGGACGAGGTCGGGGTCCTTCTGCTGGACCGAGCGCGCGATGCGCTGGATGTCGCGAGCCAGGTCGCCGACGACGCGGCTGAAGTCCCGCAGTTCCCACACGAGCCTCTGGATGTCGTTGCGCAGGAAGGGGTCGTTGTTCGGCTGGCCGGGGCCGCTCTGCGCGTGCTGCGCGCGTCGGCGGACGTCGGAGATGTCGCTGCGCAGGCGCCAAGCGTCCGAGGCGATGGAGTCCGCGTCGCGGGAAGCGCGGCCAATCTCCTGGGCCAGCTGCGCGTCCTTCGCCTGGACCTGCTCTGCCCGCGCTTTCAGGATGCCGTCGCGCGCGCCTGCGAGGGCGGCTTCAAAAGACGGGAGCGACTGGGCGCGGCCGGTGGCGGCCACGAAGACGAGGGCGGATGTCAGGAATAGAGAGTGACGCATCGGATCTCCGGTAAGGCTATCCATGAGAACATACCCTAAATCGCTGAGCCGGCCAGTCCCGTAAGCCCCGGCCGAAGCCGGGCCCTAAGACCCAGCTTGTCGTCAGCTCTTCCCGCCCGAAGTCCTCAGGCTCGCATTTGTTGGACGAGGATGGTCTCGGTAGGGAGTTAGGTCGAAGGGACCGGGAACTGTCGGCCCTAGGGCCCAAGACGGGATAGGCATTAAGAGGCCGGGATCCGCCCCCTTTCGGCTCAATCGGCCGGGCGGCTATCGTGCTACCCTCGGGGCATGAACTTGCGGAAGTTCTCAGCCCTTTTCGTCAGCCTCGCGATCACGACGTTCTCCGGCGGTACGCCCCTTTGGGCGCAAACCGTGCAAGCGGTGCGCGTGGCGCCTGTCGGAGCGCCTTCCGGAGCGGCCGCGGCCGCCGCGAACGTCGGGCCCTCCCTCTCGCTCTCCCCGGTCGCGAGCGTGAGCGTCGGCCTGAGCGCCATCGGGACGCCTCAGATCGTCCCGATCCACGGCTCGATCGGCACGCTGGGTCTCCTTCCTGCAACGCAGATTCAGTCTCGCGCGGCCGCCGTCGGCAGCGAAGCCGCCCGGACCGCCGAAGCCGCCGCGACGATCGTTCCGGTCTCTCCTGCACAGCGGCTGAGTCTTTCTCCCTCTCCCGCGAAGCGGGAGAGGGCAGGGGTGAGGGCAGATAGCCGTTCCCTCGCGTCTTTCGTCACCGCCGCCGCCCTTTCCGCGAAAGTCTCGACGCCCAAGGCCGGCGCCTCGGTCAACGGCGAGCTTTCCGCCTTCTACGACGGCAGCGCGGTCCTTCGCGGAAACGTCGAAGCGGTCGGCACCGGCCAAGCCTCGCGGCTGACGCCGCAGAAGCTGTCCCGCGCCTCTTTGCGCTCCGAAGAGCGGACCGCCGCCGAGACGCCGCCCGCGCCGCGTTCGAGCTTCAGCCGCACGTTCAAGGTGGGCGCCGTCGGCGCCGCGCTGATGCTGTTCGTCAGCGAGGTCATCCCCGAAGCCGCCGCCGCTTTCTTTAAATACGCGCCGCACCCCAACTATCAGGCGCCGGGCATGGAGGTCCAATCCGTCTTCGGGGCTATCGCGCTGATGACCGTGCTCTCGATCCTGGCTCCCATCAGCGAGGAGGCGATCTTCCGCGGCGGGCTCATGCGCTGGCTTCGGGCGAAGACCGGCAGGTTCGCGGGAGAGATCGGCAGCTTCTGGATCCCCGCGCTGGTGAGCTCCGTCGTCTTCACGCTCCTGCATGAGACGGCCGACCCTGTGCTCATCGCCGCGCGCGTGCTCGGAGCCCTGGTGCTGGCCCGCGTCTACTACAAAGAGGGCGTCCTGGCCTCGATGGTGACGCACGGCGTCTTCAACGGCATCCTCGGCCTCGCGCTCATCGCCGGAGCCTTCCATCTGCCCATGGCGGGAGCCATCGGCCTTGGCGCGAGCGCGGTGAGCACCTTGATCTGGGCGGTGCGGAGCTTGTGGAAAGAGCGCGCCGCGCGCGCCTCCGGCGCGGTCGTCCCCGTCGGCATGACTCCCGCCATCGCGCGAACGCTCGCGACCGTCCTCTTCGTCGGCACCGCGCTGGTCGCCATGTGGGGAGGGCTCTCGCTGGCCGTGGGCGGCGGCATCATTTGGATCCCCGCCGCCTTTGGGCTGCGCTACTGGGCGCGCAAGCGCGAAGAAGCCGCCGGCTGAACCGGGCTAGGCACGGGGGCCCCCATAGGCCGGTGCTGCGCACCGGCCCAATCCCCGTGCACAGCCGCAAGGAGCCGGCTAGTACTTTCGAAGCAGCCCGACGACTTTGCCGATCACCTGGAACCCGGCGGCGATCGGCGGGTAATCCGGGTGGGCCGACTCCAGCTGCCAGCCGCTGGCACGGCGCTTCAGGCGCTTGACCAACCCGTCATTTTCGACGAGCGCCACGACCAGTTCCCCGTCGCGGGCCTCGGCTTGGCGCCGCACCTGCACGAGGTCGCCCTCCATGATCCCGGCCCCGGTCATGCTCTCGCCGCGCACGCGCAAGAGGTACTGCGCGCCGTGCGCCACGTCCTTGCCGACGGCGAGCACGCCCTCGACGTCCTCCTCGGCGATGACGGAGCTTCCGGCCCCGACGCGGCCGACGATCGGCAGGCGATACGGCGACTCGACGGGAAGCGCCGCGCGGCTCGAGCGCTCCTGGCGCGTGAGGAGGCCGAGGCTCTCCAGCGCCTGCAGGTGATAGCTGACCGACCCGGTGGACGAGATGCCGCAATGAGCGCCGATCTCCCGAAGGGTGGGAGGGAAGCCGCGGTCCTCCACCGACCCTGCGATGTAATCGAGTATGCGGCGCTGAAGAGCGGTGGGCTCGGGCATGCGCCATATTCTACTGAACGCAAGTTCAGTCAGTCAAGTGGAGGACGCGCGAATACTCGCGGCGGTATATCCCCGCCAGCGAGAGCGCCAAGGCGACCAGCACCGGGCCGATCAGCAGGCCCGCGAAGCCGTAGAGCCGCATGCCGCCCAGGATGGCCAGCAGGAGCAGCCATAGCGGCAGCTTGGCGCGCAAGCTGATCACGAACGGTTTCAGCACCTGCTCGGCGCCGCTGACGACGATCAGGCTCCATAGCCCGACCCCCCAGGCCTGCGTGGTTGCTCCCGCGAGCGCGAGGCAGACCGTGATCGGGCCCAGGATGACGCCGACGCCGATGACGGGGATGGGCGCCGCCAGGGCGGTGAGCGCGGCGAGGAGCACCGGGAAAGGGACGTGGAAAAGCGCGAGGCCGATGCCGGCCAGGAAGCCCTGCAGGGCCGCGACCCCGAGGACCGCGCGCATCACCCCGATCACCGTGTCCTCCACGCGGGCGCGGAGCGTCTCTTTGTCCTGGGGCGGCAGCGGCACGAGATGGAACAGGGCCCGGATGCCGGCCGGCCCGTCGCGGAGGAAGAAGAACAGCGAGATGCCCAGGACGGCGAGATCGACGAGCAAGAGGAGCAGGTTGCGCACGACGGCGGCGGCGACGCCGGTCAGGTGCGTGCCGAGCGCCTCGAGGTCGCCCAGCAGGATCTGCGCCGGATCGATCTTCCATGCCGACAGCCACGGGTTGGCCGCCTCGAGCCAGGAGTCCAGGCGCCCGCGCGAGCCGGCTCCAAGGCTGTCCCACCACTGCCGCGCGGTCGGGGCGACGAGCGGGGCTTCGTGGAACAGCACCCACGCGAGGCCGCAGAGGGGAAGCACGACGATGAGGAGCGTCCCCGCCGCGGTCGCCGCGGCGACCGCGGAAGGCCGCTGGGGCCAGCGCCGCAGGACCCGCCTGTGCACCGGATAGATGCCCATCGCCAGGATGCCCGCCGCCATAAGCGGCAGATAGAACGCCGCCAGCATGCGCCCGGTGCTGTAGAGCAGGAAGAAGAGCACCCCGAAGAAGAACCACCTCAGCGGCCGCTGGCGGTAGTACAGGAGGTTTGCGCGCAATTGCTCGCGCATACACGCAAAATAGCATTTGTTAGGGGTCGCCCTTGCGCGCGGTCACGGCAGGCGGTATAGTTCTCGCGCACGCGGGAGGGAACGTGGAAGAGGCGATCGAGAGTCCGAGAGAGCCGCGAGCGCTGCCCCGGCTTCTGGCCGACAGTTTCGAGTCCTTCATCGGCACCTTGCCGGTGAGCGCGGTGGTGTGGACGGTGTCGCTGGTCCCGTCCTTCGTCGCGATGTTCATGCTCACCGGGATGCTCGGCGGGCCGCCGGACCGGGAGCATCTGCGCGCGGCCGTCATGGCCGGCAACTACGCGCCGACCGTCTTGCTGCTGGGCGCGGGGCTGTTCCAGGCCGCGCTCAACGTGCTGGCCCTCGGCGCCGTCGTGCTGGCCATCGACGCCTTCCAGCGGCGGACGCCTTTGAGCTTGGGCGACGCGCTCGGCGCCTCGGCCGGCGTGTGGTTCTCGCTCGTCTGGACGCAGCTGTTGGCGGGCTTCTGGGTCCTGCTCGGGTTGATCTGCCTCATCGTGCCCGGAATCTTGATGGCCCTGCGCTACGCCCTGGTCCACGTGTCCGTCATCCTCGAAGGAAGAACGGGCAACGCGGCGTTGGCGCGATCCAAGGAGCTGATGCTCCGGCACATGGGCCGCATCCTCGGCTCGCTGCTCGTCGTGGTGGTGGTCGCGGTCATCATGACGGGCTTCGCCTACCTCGTGATGAAGGTCGCCACGTTCCCGCTGCCGGCGACTCCGCAGGCCGACGTGGTCCGGCAGTATCTGCTGAGCCTGCCGGGCAAGATCATCGGGACATGGCCGATCGCGGCGACGGTGCTGCTGTTCAGGGACGTGGCCGCCGAGCATTCCGCGCCGGCGCCCGAGCCCGGCGCTCCCGCCGCTATTTAGCCGGCGTAATCTCGACGGTGCCGGCGTTCTCCTCCGCGGGCTGGTCCGATGATGCCTCGGAGGATTCCGAACTCCCCGGTTCCGGGGTGATGTGCTTCGCAGGCGCGGTATTGATCGCGTTGAACCAGTCGAAGGCCTTCAAATAGAGCCAGAAGGCGACTGCGACGACCGCCGCCGTGCGGATGAGAAAGCTTTTCGACACCTTCCAGACGACGATAAGGCCAATCAGCGGCGCGGCCAGCTTCAGGGCTCGAGGAAGCTGCTCCGGCTGCCCCAGCGGCGCCCCGGAGGGCGCCCCGGAGGACGCGGCGGAAGGCGCCGCCTCCTGGGAAGCGACGGCCTTGGCGCGCGAGCGGAACTGGGCCGGGACTTGGCTCCAATCGGCGACCGCATGGGCCGTCCCGGCCTCGTCGGTATAGACGTAGAGGGTGCGGGCCATCAGGCTTGCCGGCGCAGGCGGTCGTTGCGGTCCACGCCGACAGCTTAGTTTAAGCGGACGGTTCGTTCAACCGCAAGGGCATCGGACGAAGGAGGTAAGGAAAGCCTCCACGGGCGGGAAAGCGGTACAATGGGCCGGCAATGCTGCCGCAGCATTGGTTCGATCGCTTGGAGCGCCGCCTGCACTGGCTCGCCGTCCCGGGGCTGGCTTCCTTCCTTGTCGGCATGAACGCGATCGTCTGGGTGATGACGCTGCTCCGCCCCGCCTTTCCCCGCCTCTTGGTGCTCGCCCCGTTGGCGGTGAGGCACGGCCAGTGGTGGCGCGTGCTCACCTTCCTCTTCGTGCCCCCGAGCACCGGCCCCATTTGGACGATCTTCTGGCTCATCCTCCTCTATACCTTCGCGGCGGCCTTGGAGAACGAATGGGGGGATTTCCGCTTCAACCTCTATTACGGCATCGGCGTCATCGCGACCGCGGCCGCATCGCTCGTCTCCGGCTGCTCGTTGTCCAATATGACGCTCAACACATCGCTCTTCCTCGCCTTCGCCGCCCTCTATCCCGATTTCGAGATCCTCGTCTTCTTCGTCCTGCCGATGAAAGTGCGCTGGCTCGCTTGGCTGACGGCGGCCGGCCTGGCCTGGAGTTTCCTGTGGTCGGGCTGGCCCGCTCGCTGGGAGGTCGCGGCAGGCATAGCGAACTACCTGCTTTTTTTCGGCGGCGACCATTGGCGCTCCCTGCGCTCGAGGCTGCGTGCCCGATAAGGTCGTGTACTCTTCGGACCCGCGGTTTTGCGCCGCCTGCGGGCGTTCGCCTTGCGTCTGCGCCGACCGCACCAAGCGCCCCAAGCAGCCGGAGCCCGTGCGCGTCTCCTTCGCGCGCAACGCGAAAGGCAGCGGGGTGACGCGCATCGAACGGCTCATCATGCATCCGCGCCTCAAGGAGGAGCTGCTCTCGAAGCTCAAGCGCCGCTTGGGCTGCGGCGGGACCGTGTCCGATGGGACCCTCGAGCTGCAGGGCGACCACCGCGATTTCGTCGAAGGCGAGCTGGAGAAAGAAGGCTACCGCGTCCGCCGCGTCGGCGGCTAGCTCTTCCAGGGAACCTTTTCCCTTCCTCATTCGTACTTGTAGGAGGGGGTTCCATGCCGACAATCGAAAGGCGGCGGCCGCGCTTCGTGCGACGCTGCGTCTGCAGGCCGGGCGGCGAGCGCCCGGCGCTCTTGGTTATCAGAGGTGGAAGCGAAGCACACGCCCAGGCATGAACCTTCGCTTGCGAAAGTTCATGCCTGGCACCTTCCGCTTCTACACCGCGACCGGCTCGCCTTCCCGCTCGGCCAGGAGCTGGCAGAGCACGTAAGGCAGGATGCCGCCGTAGCGGTAGTACTCGATCTCGACCGGCGTGTCGATGCGGACCAGCGCCTTGAACGCGATGGTCTTGCCGTTCTCGCCGCGCGCCGTCACCGAGACTTCCTTGCGCGGGGCGAGGTCGCGCGCGACGCCTTCGACCGCGAAGATCTCCGTGCCCGTCAGGCCCAAGGACGCGGCGTTCTCGCCCGCCGTGAACTGCAGGGGCAGCACGCCCATGCCGACGAGATTGGATCGGTGGATGCGCTCGTAGGATTCGGCGATGACCGCCTTGACGCCCAGCAGGTTCGGCCCCTTGGCCGCCCAATCGCGCGAGGAGCCCGAGCCGTACTCCTTTCCGGCCAGGATGATCAGCGGCGTGCCCTCCTTCTGGTACAGCGCCGAGGCCTCGAAGATGCTCATCGGCGTCCTGTCCGGCAGGTGCACGGTCACGCCGCCTTCGGTGCCGCCCGCCAGGGCGTTGCGCAGGCGGATGTTGGCGAACGTGCCGCGCACCATCAGCTCGTGGTTGCCGCGCCGGGCGCCGTAGGAGTTGAAGTCCTTCTGCCCCACGCCGCGCGAGAGCAGGTACTGCCCCGCGGGCGAGTCCTTCGGGATCGAGCCCGCCGGCGAGATGTGGTCGGTCGTGACGGAGTCTCCGAGCACGGCCAGCACGCGCGCGCCCCGGATGTCGGCAAGGACGCCGCCCTCGCGCTTGAGCCCCTCGAAGTACGGCGGGTGCTTGATATAGCTCGAATCGGGATCCCAGGCGAAGCGCTCTCCCTCCGGCGCCTCGAGCCCGCGCCAGCGCTCGTCGCCGTCGTAGACGTTGGCGTACTGGCGCAGGAACAGCTCGCGCGTGACGTGCTTGCGCAGGGCTTGCTGCACCTCCGCCTCGCTCGGCCACAGGTCGGCCAGATACATCGGGCGGCCGTCCTTGCCGGTCCCGAGCGGCTCCTGCGTCAGATCGATGTCCATGCGGCCGGCGAGAGCGTAGGCGACGACCAAGGGCGGCGAGGCGAGATAATTCGCCTTCACTTGCGGGTGGATGCGGCCTTCGAAGTTCCTATTGCCAGAAAGCACGGCCGCTGTGATGAGCCGGCTTTGGGAGCTGGCTTCGGCAATGGGCTCCGCCAGGGGTCCGCTGGTGCCGATGCAGGTCGTGCACCCGTAGCCCACGAGATGGAAGCGGAGTTTCTCCAGATACGGCATGAGGCCCGAGTCTTTCAGGTAGTCGGTCACGACTTTCGAGCCCGGCGCGAGCGACGTCTTTACCCACGGCTTGACGGAAAGGCCGCGCTCGACGGCCTTCTTCGCCAGGAGACCCGCCGCGATGAGGAGAGCCGGGTTCGAGGTATTGGTGCACGAGGTGATCGCGGCGATGACGACCGAATCGTGCGCCAGCTCGAAGGTTCGCCCGTCCATCGTCACCGGGACTCTCGTTCCCGCCGGCGCCGGGAGCTGGCCCTCCTTATCCTTCTTGTCGAGGAAGGCCGGAAGCTCTTTGTTCCACGCCGCCTTCGACTTGGCCAGCGGCACGCGGTCCTGCGGCCGGCGCGGGCCGGCGAGAGAAGGCTCGACCGAGCCGAGGTCGAAGTCGACGACGTCGCTGAACGCGGGCTCGGGCGCGCCGTCGGCGTGGAAGAGCCCCTGGCCCTTGCAGTACGCCTCGACGAGGGCCAGCTGTTCGGCCGAGCGCCCGCTGAGCTTCAAGTACTCGATCGTCTGCGCGTCCACCGGGAAATAGGCGACCGTCGCTCCGTACTCGGGGCACATGTTCGCGATCGTGGCGCGGTCGGCCAAGGAGAGCTGGGCCAGCCCCGGGCCGAAGAACTCCACGAACTTGCCGACGACGCCCTTCTTGCGCAAGAGCTCGGTCACGGTGAGCACCGCGTCGGTGGCCGTGACGCCTGCGGCGAGCTTGCCTTTGAGCCGGAAGCCGACGACCGCCGGGATCAGCATGGACATGGGCTGGCCGAGCATGACCGCCTCGGCCTCGATGCCTCCGACGCCCCAGCCCATGACGCCGAGCCCGTTGATCATCGTCGTGTGCGAGTCGGTGCCCACGAGCGTGTCCGGGAACACGACCGTCGAGCCGTTCTCGGCGCGGGCGCTCACGACGCCGGCGAGATACTCGAGGTTCACCTGGTGCACGATGCCCGTCTCCGGCGGCACCACGCTGAAGTTCCGGAAAGCCTTCTGCCCCCATTTCAGGAACACGTAGCGCTGCCGGTTGCGCTCGAACTCCGCCGTCGCGTTGTAGGCGAAGGCGTCCGCCGAGCCGTACTTGTCCACCTGGACGGAATGGTCGATGACGAGATCGACGGGCACCAGCGGATTGATCTTGCGCGGGTCTCCGCCGAGCTTGCGCATCGCGTCGCGCATCGCCGCCAGGTCCACGACCGCGGGTACGCCGGTGAAGTCCTGCATGAGCACGCGGCCGGGCATGAAGAAGACCTCGCGCGAGCCCGCGCCTTGCCCCGAGGCCAAGGCCTTGATGTCGTCGGCCTTCACGAAGCGGCCGTCTTCGTGACGCAGCATGTTCTCGAGGAAGATCTTCAGCGTCAGCGGCAGCCGGGCGATCGCGAACTGCTTTTCCAGCGCGCTGAGGCGGTAGATCTCGTAGTTCTTCCCGTTCAGCGACAGGGAGGAGCGGGTGCCGAAGCTGTCGAGCGAGCGCGTGCGCATTGAGCCTCCAATAGGGGGTTCGGGAACCCTCCTATTGTACCGATTTTGAGCCGCCGGCAGGCGGCGCCAGGAAAATGGCGCGATTGTATGGGGCGGGGGAAAGGGATAGAATTTCGACGAAGAGTGAATGCGATCCGATGGGCGCCGTTCTTGATCCTCAGCGCCGGATTTCTGGCGTTTTCGGGCTGCGCGGTGCTGGCGCGGCGCGTGGGACTACGTTACACCCCTTCGAAGAACGTGACCTCTCATCCGCGCCAGACGCCGCTGCAGATCGAGCCGTTCGCGGACCGGCGGCCGCGCAAGGCGGACTTCGGCCGCGCCTCCTCGGAGGTGCCGGGGCTGAAGCTGCCCATCCGTCCCTCCTCGGACGCCGCGGGCTGGGCGACCGCTGCGATGGGCTCGGAGCTGGCGGCGGCGGGCTATAGCACCCGCGCGAAGTCGGATGTCAAGGTCGGCGGCGTGCTTAAGGACGTCAGCTGCGGCTCCGGCGCGCGCACGGTCTGCGCGGTCAAGATCGAGGCTTGGGTCGTCATGAAGGATGGGTGGCAGCTCCTGCGCCAGGATTACAGCGGCGAGGGCTTGCTTCCGCCGATGTTCGGGGAGGATCCATACGAGCTGTCGCTCGAGGAAGCGATGCGCGAGGCGTTGGACAGCTTCCGCAAAGACGTGGAGAGGTTGGTGCCATGAGACGAATTGTCCTTGCTTTCGCGCTGGTCCTGGCGGGCCTGGCTCGCGCCGCCGCGCCGGCGCCCGAGACGCTCGATGGCACCGAGTGGAAGGTCCGCAACAAGAGCTTCAAGGCGAAGATCGTCTTCTGGCATTTCGACCACATCTCCTTCCGCGACGGCCTCTTCGAGTCGCGCGATTGGAAGGCGAAGGGTTTTGCTCCGGCATCCTTCGTGGCCGCCAAGCCCAGCGAGAGCGTGACGTGGACCGCGAGCCTTGCGAGCCCCGACCAAGGCAAGCTCGTCTGGGAGGGCCGCCGCGAGGGGGCGCGGATGGAAGGGACCTGGACTTGGCGCCGGCCGAACGGCAAGAGCAAGACCATGCCGTGGAGCGCCAAGCAGGTGTTCCACCGCTGACATCGGCGGCGCTCCGGGGGTCCCCTATTAGGGGGCGGGGAATACGGAATCTCGTCGAGGAATCGTCACCCAACGGCCGGCCGGTAATTTTGTAGACTTGGCCCAATGAACCCTGCGGACTGGCATCTTCCCGACCGCCTCGCCCGGCTCGGAGACTTGGCTTACAACCTTTGGTGGAGCTGGCATCCCGAGGCCCGGGCGCTGTTCAAGGGCGTGGACCGCACCCGCTGGAAGACCGGCAACCACAACCCGGTCCGCCTCATCAAGGAGACCCTGCCCGAGCGGTGGCAGCAGCTGGCCAAAGACGCCGCCTTCCTGCGGCACTACGACGCCGTCATCTCGGCTTTCGACGCCTACCTGTCGGACCAGCACACCTGGTACCGCACCGCGTACCCGGAAAAGCGCGAGCCGATCGCCTACTTCTCGGCGGAGTTCGGCGTCCATAACTCCCTGCCGATCTATTCCGGCGGCCTCGGCATCCTGGCGGGCGACCATTGCAAGGCGGCCTCGGACCTGGGCCTGCCGCTGATCGGCGTCGGCTTCATGTACCCGCAAGGGTACGTGCACCAGAAGGTCGGCATCGAGGGCTGGCAGCAGAACATCTACGACCACATCGACTGGAAGGTCGCCCCGGTCGAGCCCGTCTTGCGGCCCAACGGCGAGCGGATGGTCCTCAACGTCTCCTTGGGCTCCTGGTCCCTCTATCTGTCCGTGTTCCAGGTCATCTGCGGCCGCATCAAGCTGTACTTGATGGACACCAACGTCGAGGGGAACACTCCCGCCGACCGCGAGGTGTCGGGCCGTCTCTACGGAGGCGATCAGACCACCCGCCTTCGCCAGGAGATCGTGCTGGGGATGGGCGGCGTGCGGGTCCTGCGCGAGCTGGGCATCGAGCCTGCGGTCATGCACATCAACGAGGGCCACGCCGCCTTCGCCTTCCTGGAGCGCCTGCGCGAGCTCGTGGCCGGCGGCCAGTCTTTCTCGGCCGCGCTCGAGGCCCTGCAGACCCAGGCCGTGTTCACGACCCACACGCCCGTGCCGGCCGGACACGACGTCTTCCCGGAGTCGCTCATCCTCGATTATTTTAGGGATTACTGGAAGCAGCTGGGCATCGCGGAGGACGAGTTCCTGGAGCTCGGGCGCTTCGGCGAACGTGAAGGCTGGAATATGACCGCGCTCGCCATGCGGCTGGCCGGCAGGCGCAACGGCGTGAGCCAGCGCCACGGCGAAGTGTCGCGGGCGATGTGGAATTCCCTTTGGCCGGACAGGCGCGAGGAGCAGGTGCCGGTCGCCCATGTGACCAACGGCGTCCACTTGGCGACCTGGGTCAACCAGAGCATGTCGAACCTCCTCAACCGCTACCTGGGGCCGCAGTGGCTGGCCAAGCAGGACGACCCGCGCCTTTGGGCGAAGATCGACGATATCCCCGACAACGAGCTTTGGGCCGTTCACCAGTACTGCAGGCGGGAGCTGATCAATCTGGTGCGCCAGAAGGTGCGCCGGCGCTGGATGGAAGACCGCGTGGACCCGAGCCAGGTGCTCGCGGGCGGCGCGTTGCTGGACCCCGAGGCGCTGACCATCGGCTTCGCCCGGCGGTTCGCGAGCTACAAGCGCGCCGGCCTCATCTTTTCCGACATCGAGCGCCTGCGCAAGCTGCTGCTCGACCCCTGGCGGCCGGTGCAGATCCTCTTCGCGGGCAAGTCCCATCCGGCCGACGACGTGGGCAAGGCGCTCATCCAGCAGGTGTACCACCTCGCCAAGGACCCCTCGCTCGGCGGCCACATCGCCTTCATCGAGGATTACGACATGCACGTCGCCCGCTACTTCGTGCAAGGCTGCGATCTGTGGCTCAACAACCCCCTGCCGCCTTTGGAGGCGTGCGGGACCAGCGGCCAAAAGGCCGCCGTCAACGGCGTGCCGAACCTCAGCATCCTCGACGGCTGGTGGGTCGAGGGCTATAGCCACCATAACGGCTGGGCGATCTCCGAAGGGGCCCAGCTCGCCTCCGACCACCGCGACGCGGAGGACGCCGAGAGCCTGTACACCCTTCTCGAAGAGAAGATCGTGCCGCTCTTCTACGAGCACGACCTGCACGACGCCCCGCAGGGCTGGCTCGAGGTGATGCGGGAGTCCATCAAGACCGTGGCCCCGGTCTTCTGCGCGAACCGGATGGTGAAGGACTACACGCGCGAGATGTACCTGCCCGGCGTCGCGAAGGAGCCCGAGCGGATGGCGGGCGCCCGCCGCTGACCGTGGTGTCCCTCGCGGCGCTTCTCTTCGCGGTGCAGGTCCAGGCCAAGCCGCGACCCGTGCCGGGCCTCTTGGATCGGGTCCAGGTCGTGCAGATCGAGGGCTCGGAGCTGCGGGCCTATGGGCGGCCCGTCGAACCGGGTTATTTCGTCGCCCCGGGGACGCGCCTGGAGATCTCCGCCGGGGGGCGCGCCGTCCTCGACTTCTCGGGGCAGGGCATCGTCGAGCTGCGCGGGCCCGCCACCGTCGAGGTCGTGTCCCGCCCCCGGCCGGGCATCAGCGTCGTCCGCGGCCGCATCCTGGCCGTGCTGGAAGGGCTCAAGAGCCCCTTTTCGGTCAAGGCGCGGATCTTCTCGATCATCGTCACCCGGGGCGCGGACCTTTACGTGGACCTCATGGGACGAGACGACATGTATCTGTGCGCCTGCCGGGGGACCGTGCAGGTGACCGATGAGCAGCCGAGCGGCTACCGCAAGATCCTCACCGCCGAGGACCACCGGGGGCTCGGCTACAGGCTCACCACCCTTGACGGCCGCGTCAGTGCGATCGAGTCGGATCATGAGCTGGAAGGCCACTCGGATTCGGACCTCGACGCCTTGCGCTCGCTCGCCGCGAAATAGACCGGGATGACGACGAAGCACTGGTCGGACCCGCGCGGCTTCGGCTTGGAGCTCCCCGGCAGCTGGGGCACGGGCGCGGAGGTCCATCGGCCCGAGAGCATCGGCCAGGGGGCCGCGCTGGTCGCGGCCGCGCCCGAAGGCGACCTGCTCTTCGAGCTGTACTCTCTCAAGCCCAACCCGCTCAAGCTGTACGCCGACCTGTATCAGGAGAACGCGCGCCGCTACCACCTCGAGGTGCGCGTCATGGGCACCGGCGTCTACGAGCTCGACAGCGGCCACCGCTGCCTGCGCCTGACGTTGACGGACATCGAGCGGATGGTCGAAGGCTCGCGCTCGGAGTTCACGACCGACTATTACCTCATCGATTTCGGCGAGCGCGTCTTGAGCCTGAACTTCAAGGTGATCACCTCTCGCTACGCCGAGCGCGAACCGCTCTTCGCGGCCGTCGTGGACAGCCTGCGCGTCGAAGAGCTCGCGTGAAGCGGGCCCGCGTCCTCGCCGCCTGTGTCGCCGCCGCCTTCCTCGGCCTCAACGTCGCCGCTTATCGGCAAGCCCGCTCGATGATCCGCGCGAACCACAAGCCGAATCGGCAGTCTCCGACGGATTTTGGGATGACGTTCGAGACGGTCGCCTTCCCTGGCGCCCGCGGCGTCCCGGTGGAGGCGTGGCTGGCGCGCGCGCCGAAGTCGTCGGGGCTCGTCATCCTGTTCCATGGCTACCACGACTCGAAAGGTTCCGTGCTCCCCGCGGCTCGCGAGTTCGCGCGGTTCGGCTACGATACCCTGCTCGTCGATTTCAACGGCTCCGGAGGCTCTGCCGGCGACGAGACGACCGTGGGGTATGTCGAGGCGGAGGTCGTGGTCGAGGCGGTCCGCTGGTCGCGCGAACGCTTCCCCGGTGTCCGGCCGATCCTTTTCGGCGCCTCGATGGGGGCCGTCGCCATTCTGAGGGCGGTGGACGCGCTGGATGTCGAGGCCCGGGCGGTCATCCTGGAAGCGCCGTTCGACCGGATGCTCTGCGCCGTGCGGCACCGGCTGAACCGCCGATGGCTGCCGGCCGACCCGTTGGCCGAGTTCCTGCTCTTCTGGGGCGGCGTCCAGACGCATTTCAACGGTTTCCGCCATAACCCGGTCGAGTACGCGCGCGGCGTCCGCTGCCCGGCCCTGCTCCTCTTCGGCGACAAGGACCCCAACATCAGCCTTGCCGAGACCGAGGAGATCTACGGCAATCTCCCCGCGGCCAAGTCCCTGCACGTGTTCCACGGGGCGGCGCACCAGCTGCTCGCCACGGCGCGGCCCACCGAGTGGCGCCAGGCCGTCCGGGCCTTCCTGAAGAGTCTCTAACCCGGGCGATACGAGCGTTCAAGGTCGCAAATTGCGACCTTGAAAAGGAAGAACATCGAACGCTCTGAAGGCGCCTCTTTCGGGGAACTTTCGATGTCGCTCATTCGTATATATGGGCATGGCTTTCGCGACGCCCGCCTTGCCCTTGGAGCGGCGAATCTGGATCATCCGCGGTCGGCGCGTCATGCTCGATGCGGACCTTGCAGAGGTCTACGGCGTTCCAACGAAACGCCTCAACGAACAGGTGCGGCGCAATCCAGGCCGGTTCCCGACGGGTTTCATGTTTCGGTTGACGCGTGCCGAGGCCCGGGTGATATCGCGTTTAAGGTCGCAATCTGCGACCTTAAGATGGGGCCAGAACATCAAGTATCTCCCGCTCGCGTTCACCGAGCATGGAGCGGTGATGCTGGCGAGCGTACTGAACTCCTCTGTCGCTGTCGGCGCAATCATTGAGGTCGTTAGGGCGTTTGTCCGACTACGGGAGATGATCGCCAAGCGTGCCGGCCTGGGACGGAGGCTTACCGCTCTTGAGCGCAAAGTCAGCGGCAACTCCCAGGACATCACACGCATATTCAACGTTCTCCAGGGCCTCATCGAGCCGTCCGCGCCTGTTCCGAAGCGGATCGGCTTCTCCCCATGAGCGCGGAAGCGAGGGAGCGGTCGGCGCTGATCGTGGCGGAGCGCTTGTTGTGGCGCGCGCGCAGGCCGCCTTTGGCGCGTGAGGCCGAAAAGGCGGTCCGTCGCAGATTGGGGCCCGGCGGTCCGGCGAAGGTGCTGGCTTTCGAGCGCTGGCTCATAGAGCAGGCGCGCGCGGAGGGGGCCGGTTTGGCTGCCTTGGCGGGCGCCGAGCCGCTGGGAGACGGCGGCGGCGAAGACGCGGAGGCGGCCGCGCTCGCGGCGGCGGACTTGTCGCGGTGGCTCGCGGACCTGGCTGTGCTGTACGGAGTTTCAACCGAGCCGTCTTGCTGGCGGCCTCGGCTCGCGCTGTCGAGTCCGCAGGCCAAGCCGCCTTCGGACGCCTGGCGCTTGGGCCCGACGGCGCGGCCGGTGGAGGCGCCTTCCGAGCTGCTACAGCTATTCCTTCAGCGCCTGTTCGGGCTCGAGGACTTCAGGCCCGGCCAAGCGGAGGCCCTGGAGCGGGTGCTCACGGGTCACGACACCCTGCTCGTGCTCGCGACCGGCGCGGGCAAGTCGCTGGTGTTCCAACTCGCCGGGCTCCTGCTTCCGGGGACCTGCCTCGTCATCGAGCCGACGATCTCCTTGATCGAGGACCAGCGCGGGCGGCTGGCGCGCCTGGGCGTCACGTCGGCGATCGCGCTGACGAGCGAGCCGCGCTCCTTGGAGCGGCGCAGGCGCGACTACGCCGACCTGGCGGCGGGGCGCGCCCATTTCTGCTTTGCCGCGCCCGAGCGTCTTCAGACGGATTCCTTTCGAGCGGTCTTGCGTCGGGTCGCCGCTGGAGGCGGCCTGAGCCTTGTCGTGGTCGACGAGGCGCATTGCGTGAGCGAGTGGGGGCATGATTTCCGTCCGAGCTACCTGACGGCGGCGGCGAGCGCCCGCCGCATCGCCGCCGCCGTCGCCCAGGCGCCGGCGCTCTTGGCCGTGACGGCGACCGTGAGCGAGGACGCCCTTCCCGAGACGCGCCAGGCGCTCGGGCTGGCGCCGGAAGCCCTCGTCGCGCCTCACGGCCTGCGCGTTGCGCGGCCCGAGCTTTCGCTGCGCGTGCGCGCCTGCGCCGATGCGGACAAGCCGCGAGAGCTGGCGCGCATCATCCGCCGCGGACCGCTGCTGCGTCCCCGCAAGCGCGCGAGCGCCTGCGGCATCGTCTTTTGCCCGCACGTGGACGGCCCGTTCGGGGCCCGCACGGTGGCCTCCGAGCTCCGGGCGCGCGGCTGGCCCGCCGAGATCTATCACGGCCGGCCGCCGCGCGGCCTGGATGCGGACACCTGGGCCGGATGCCGCCGCGAGACGGCGGAGCGGTTCTTGCGCAACAGGTCCACTCTGCTTGCGGCGACCAAGGCTTTCGGCATCGGCATCGACAAGCCCAATATCCGCTGGACGGTCCATTACGGTCTTCCGGCCGGGCTCGAAGCCTTCGAGCAGGAGTCGGGCCGCGCCGGCCGCGACGGCCGGCCGGCCGACTGCTGGGTCCTGTGCTCGGTGCGCGACGCCAAGCGTGCCCGGCGGTGGCTCTCGGGTCGCTCGCCCTGCGAAGCGCTGCAGGGCGAGCTGGAGCGCCTGACCCGCGCGCGGCAAGATGACGTCTCGCGCGCGTTGTCCATGCACCTGGGCGCCTTCCCGGGGGTCGACCGCGAGCTCGACGACGCCCTGCAGGTGCTGGCCCGGCTCGGCGACTGGCGCCAGGCCGGCGTCCGGGTCGTCCGCATGCCCTTCCAAAGCCGGCCGCTCGTGGAGAAGGCATTGTACCGTTGGTCCTGCCTCGGCGTCGTTTTCGACTACACGGTCCTATGGAGGGAGCAGGCCTTCCTCGTCCGCATGGCGGGGACCGACAAAGCCGGTCTCGCCCGGCGCCTGGGCGGCTACCTCGAGGGCCTGGGGGCTCATGCGCCCGGGCAGCTCGAGCTCTTCGAGCCTGGGGCGGCGCTACGCGCGCTGCTGGAGGGCGTGTACTCGGTGATCGAGCGCCGGCGCAGGGCGTCTTTGGCGCGGATGCTGGAGCTGTGCTACTCGAGCGAGGTGTCGTGGCCGGTGACGGCCTTCGCGACCTGCTCGAAGTAGGTGTGCATCGCCGCCGTCGGCGGCTTCGCAGGCTTCAGCGGCTCCCAGCCCCAATCGAAGATCATGTCGAAGAACGCCTGGTAGGCCGCGATCATCGGGTCGTCGACGAAGAAGCTCGCGTTGTCGAAGTTGTTGTTCTCGGCGTTGGGCGTGTAGTTGTACGAGCCGGTCTCCAGCAGGCGCCCGTCGACGATCATCATCTTGTTGTGCATCTTCTCGAACATCGGGCTGCCGTCTATGTTGGGGCCGGGAACGATGCGCACGTCGAAGCCGTGGTAGGCGAAGAACTCGTCGAGCTTCATGAGCTTGGACTGGCCTTCGTCGAGGGCGAGCCGGACCTTGATCCCGCGCTCCTTGGCGGCCAACAGCGCGTCCGCGATCGGCTGGGAGTAGAAGCTGAACATCGCGACGTCGATCGAGAGCTTGGCGGCCTCGATGGCGCGCACCAGGTTCTCCTCGACCATCCCCGCCGGCGATACGGCCGAGCGGGGGAACTTCTGCCCGTTGAACTCGAGCGCTTGGTCTTCATCCACCGGGGCGTTCCCCGGCTTATGGTTCTTCCAGTCGTAGTTCTTGGCTTTCTCCACCGGCACCGCCGCGTCCCACAGGTACTGGTGGTACTTCTGGTAGAAGGCGACGCGCTTGGCGTCGTCGGAGAAGAAGATGTTCTCGAAGTGGTAGTTCTCGGCGGTCACGGACCAGTTGAAGGAGCCGGCCTCGAGGATCTTTCCGTCGAAGACCGCGAACTTGTTGTGCATGACGCCGGTCGAGTGCAGGCCCTTGACCGTGCGGACGTCGAAGCCGTCGTCGATGAGCGCCTGGATCTGCTCGCTGCGCTGGCGCGCCGCGCCGGTGTGGTCGAGGCCCGAGGGGAAGACGTGGGTGAAATCGATGACGATCGAGACCTTCACGCCGCGGCGCTTGGCGTCCTTGAGCGCGTCGAGAAGCTGCGGCTCGGTGAACTCGTAGAGGGCGATCTGGATGGTCTGGCGCGCGGCGTGGATCGCCGAGGCGATGATGCCGGCCACCGGGTGCTGGGGCTTGACCGCGTATGCCGGCAGGGTCTCGCCGTTGAAGGGGATCTTGCGCGCCTCGGGCAGCGGCCCCCATTGCGGCGGGGCCGGCGGAGGCTCGGGAGCCACCTGCAGCTCTTTGATGAGTTCCTCGTCGTCCGGCAGCTTCGGCTCTTTCGCCGGGTCCGCGACGAAGCCGCCGGAGCGGTTCTTCCAGAGATCGTCGAAGAAGGCCTGGTATGCCTTGGCGTCCGTCTTGTCGGTGGTGAAGCTGCCGTTCTCGAAGTTGAACTGGACCGCGTTCTTCGTGAAGTTCATGGAGCCGGTCTCGACGAGCTTGCCGTCGAGCACCATGAACTTGTTGTGGTCCTTCTCCGCCCATTCCGGACCGTTCGGGTCGGGCCCGCCGAGGACGCGCACCTTCACGCCGTTGTAGGCCAGCCAGTCGCGGTAGGGTTTCACCGCGTCGGAGTCGTTCTGGCTCTGATCCAGGATGACGCGGACCCTCACGCCGCGCTCCTTGGCGCGCAGGAGCGCCTTGGCGATCTTGGTCGAGCGCAGGGTGAACATCGTCAGGTCGAGCGTCTCTTGCGCCGCGTCGATCGCCTTGACGATCCAGTCCTCGGAGGCGGGGTTCGGGTTGAAGAAGTAGGTCGGGAGCACGACGGCGTTGAAGCGCACCGAGGGCCGGTCGTCCTGCGGCGGGACCGGCATCTGCGTCGGCCACTCGTTGGCGCGGGCCTTGGCGAAGGGCACGCTCGCCTGGCGCAGGTAATCCCAGTATTTCTGGAAGCCCTCGACGTGCTTGGCGTCGTCGGTGAACTTGGCGTTCTCGAAATGGTGGTCTTCCGCGGTCCAGGAATAGTTATAGGACCCGAACTCGGCCACCTTGCCGTCGAACACCATGAACTTGTTGTGCTGGATGCCGTAGCGGTACATCCCGCGCAAGATCGTCACGTCGAAGCCGCCGTCCAGCAGCGACTGGATCTCCGTCGAGCGGTGCGGCTTGTATTTGGAATCGTCGCGGGGATTGGGGAAGACGTTGGTGTAGTCGAGGACGATCTTGATCTCCACGCCGCGGTCGCGCGCCCGGCGCAGCGCCTTGACGATCTCGCGGTCCTTCATCTCATAGGCTGCTATAAGGAGAGACTTCTTCGTCGCGTCGATGGCCTGGACGATGAGTGGGGAGACCGGCCGGTCCGGCCGCATCGCGACCGAGGGCAGGACGGCGTCGTTGAGGCGGACGTCGCGCGCGGGGTACTGCGGGTCGGGGGTTTCCTCGCCGTCGTTCGCTCCCGGCTTCGGCTTGGCCTTCTTGTGCCCCGGCTTGGTGCCGATGCCGCCCGGAGTGCGCGCAAAGCTGGCGATCGTGTTCGGAAGATCGACGGAAAGGGGGTCGAAGCCCTCGCCTTCCAGGCCCGGCATGGCGTCGACGCCGATGCCGCCGGGGTTCTTGATCCGCATCGCGCCCAAAGAGAGCGGGTTGCCGTCCTCGGCGTCGACGCCCAGCTTGGCGTCGAAATGGTGCTCGGCCTGCGCCCGCGTGTCGTCGGCGCTTGCGAGCGGGTCCGGCGCGCGGAAGGGGGCCGCCAAGCGGCCGATGCCGGGCAGCGCCGCGGCGGCCTGGCGCACGCCCGCCAGGGCTTGGGCCACCAGCGCCAGCGGGGAATTCGCGACGCGGGCGGCTTCGGAACGTTGGGCGGCGCCGGCGGCGAGCGCGGCGGGGGCAGCGGCCGGCTCTGCGGCTGCGGCGACGCGAGAGTTTGTGGCGGCGGAGCCCGCGATGGAGGCGGGCAAAGCCAGGTTCTGCGCCGCTCCGACAAGGTTGACCGCCTGTACGCTCGGGGAGACCGGAGCCAGCGTCGCGGGGTTGAGAGGGAGTGCCGTCGCCGCGCCGGGCGCCGCGATCGGAGCCGCGCCCACGGCCGAGACTCCGGCCGCCGGTCCGGCGGTCACCGACTGCGAGACGGTCTGCGCGCAGAGAGGGCCGGGCAGGACGATGCACCAGCAAAGCAGTGCGGATAGCCGACGCGCGAGCGGGCTGTCCATGCTGGCAGTTTAGCTCCGGCCCCGCGGGCGCTATAGCGGCTTTAGGCCCAAGGAAGGTCAGGCAGGGGACCTAGCTGCTCCTGGGCCTTAGGGCTTTGTTCGCGGGCGAGGCTTTTCTAAATAAGGCCGATGGGAGCCGTCGTGCTGCGCGAGATCTTCTCGTGCTCCGCCCTTGCCGGGCCCTTGGCCTTCAACAGACACTAATAGATGACACGCAATAACATTCAGCCGATTTAATCTGGACTCGATGCGTGATGCGTTTGTTTCTCCGTACGCGCGCGTACGAGCGCATCGCGTTTTCTCGACGAGAAGATGACGGTGTTTGACAAGGGGGGGTGCCTGCTGTATAATCCGCGCCTCTTCGATTTTTGCGTTTTATCGATTTCTTTTCGCCGAGGTGACGTAGATGGGCCGCCGAGCCGCCGTTCTGGACCGCCGTTTGCCGTCTTCCGCCATAGGTCTTCGGGTCCCCCGCCGCTTCACCACCAGCCGCCACGGCGCCCTGGACGCCGTCGAATGGGAGAAGCGTCCCTCGGTCATCGCGGGAGCGGACGGCGTCGACGTCTTCCGCATGGACGAGGTCGAGGTGCCGCGCTTCTGGTCCCAGCTTTCCACCGACATCGCGGCCTCGAAGTATCTGCGCAAGACCGGCGTGCCCGCCGGCGGCGCGGAGACCAGCGTCCGCCAGCTTTTCGAGCGCGTGTCCGTCACCATCGCCGACGCGGGCGAGAACCTGGGCTACTTCGCCTCCAAGGCCGACGCCCAGGCTTTCGAGGCGGAGCTCGAGTACATGCTCGTGCACCAGATCGGGGCGTTCAACTCGCCGGTCTTCTTCAACGTCGGGCTCTTCCACCGCTACGGCATCACCGGCACGGGCGGCAACTGGTATTGGGACCCCAAGCGCGAGCAGATCGTCCAGTCCTCCGACGCCTACTCGCATCCCCAGGCCTCGGCCTGCTTCATCCAATCGCTCGACGACCATCTGACCTCCATCTTCGAGCTCGCCAAGAACGAGGCCCGCATCTTTAAGTACGGCTCCGGCTCGGGGACGAACTTCTCGAAGATCCGCTCCCGGCATGAGCGCATCTCCGGCGGCGGCACCGCCTCCGGCCTGATGTTCTTCCTCGAGGTGCTCGACAAGGGCGCGGGCGCGATCAAGTCGGGCGGCGTGGCGCGGCGCGCCGCGAAGATGGTCGTGCTCGATATGGACCATCCCGAGATCGAGGATTTCATCCAGTGGAAGAGCCGCGAGGAGAAGAAGGTCGCGGTCCTCATCGCGGCGGGCTACCCGTCGGATTTCAACGGCGAGGCCTACCGCACCGTCAGCGGCCAGAACTCGAACAACTCGGTCCGCGTCTCGGACGCCTTCATGCAGGCCGCCTTGACCGGCGGGAAATGGTGGACGCGCGAGCGCACCAGCGGCAAGCCGGTCAAGGAGTACGACGCGCGCCAGCTCTTGAACGCCGTCAGCCATGCCGCATGGTCCTGCGCGGACCCCGGCGTCCAGTTCGACGACACGATCAACGCCTCGCACACCTGCTTGTCCACCGACCGCGTCCGGGCGAGCAACCCTTGCAGCGAGTTCATGTTCCTCGACGACTCGGCCTGCAACCTCGCCTCGCTCAACCTCGTGAAGTTCATGCAGGCCGACGGCGGCTTCGACGTCGAGGGCTTCCGCCACGCCGCGCGCATCTTCTTCATGGCCCAGGAGATCCTCGTCGAGTTCGGCTCCTATCCGACCCAGCGCATCGCGCAGAACTCGCACGACTATCGGCCGCTCGGCCTCGGCTACGCGAACCTCGGCACGATGCTCATGATGAGCGGGCTTCCCTATGACTCGGAGCAGGCCCGCGCGGTCTGCGGCGCGGTCACTGCGATCCTCACCGGGCAAGCCTATAAGGTGAGCGCGGAGCTGGCGCGGGTGAAGGGCCCGTTCCCGGGACTCGCGAAGAACCGGGACGCGATGCTGGGCGTCATGGCCAAGCATCGGGCGGCGGTGGACAAGATCGACGCCAAGCTGTGCCCGCCGGCGTTGTTGGAGGCCGCGCGCCGGGACTGGGACTCGGCGATCGAGCAGGGCGGCGTCAACGGATACCGCAACGCCCAGGCGACCGTGCTCGCGCCGACCGGCACCATCGGCCTCTTGATGGGCTGCGACACTACCGGCATCGAGCCGGAGTTCGCGCTCGTCAAGGTCAAGAAGCTCGCCGGCGGCGGCACGCTGCGCATCGCCAACGAGTCCGTCGGCGCGGCGCTGACGCGCCTCGGCTACGGGGCCGCGCAGGTGGACGCCGTCCTCAAGCACGTCTCGCGAACGGGCGCCATCGACGGCGCGCCGGGGCTCAAGACGGAGCATCTGCCGGTGTTCGACTGCGCCAACCCCTCCATGGCCGGCGGCCGCTTCATCGAGCCGATGGGCCACGTGCGGATGATGGCCGCCGCCCAGCCGTTCATCTCCGGGGCCATCTCGAAGACGGTGAACCTGCCGCACCAAACGACCGTCCAGGACATCGAGCGCATCTACGTCGAGTCGTGGAAGCTGGGCTTGAAGGCCGTCTCGGTGTACCGCGACGGGTGCAAGCTCTCTCAGCCGTTGAGCGCGGCCGGCGCCAAGAAGGCGGCGGCCCCGGCCGTCCCTGCCGGGCCGAAGCGCTCCGAGCGCCAGCACCTGCCGCAGCGGCGCTCGGGATTCACGCAGGAGCTCAAGCTCGGCGGCCAGAAGTTCTACTTGCGCACCGGGGAGTACGCGGACGGCCGCCTGGGGGAGGTCTTCCTCGACGGCGGAAAGCCGGGGTCGCCCTTGAGGAGCATGCTGTGCGCTTGGGCCACCACGCTTTCGCTGGCGCTGCAGTACGGAGCGCCGCTCGAGGAGATGCTCGACCGGATCACCTTCATCCGTTTCGAGCCATCGGGGCCGGTCCAGCATCCTCACGTCAAGCAGGCGAGCTCGATCTTGGACCTGACGGCCCGCATCCTGGCTATCGAGTATCTCGGCCGCAACGACCTCGCGCACGTCAAGCCCAGCAAGCGCGGCAAGGGCAGGGCCAAGGCCCAGCCGGCGCCCGTGCTCGTCTACGGCAACGTCATCGACGATGAGCTGGGCAAGCTCATGGGCGACGCGCCCCTGTGCGACACCTGCGGCCACCTCACCGTCCGCAACGGCACTTGCTACAAGTGCATCAACTGCGGCAACTCGATGGGCTGTTCCTGATGGGTCTCCCTCTCCCGCTTTAACGCTGGGCCGCAGGGTGCGCTTTCGCTTTCTTCGCGCTTGCTTTTGGGACCACGGTGGGCGCCACGCCGGCGGCGGCGGCCTTTGCCCCCTTCGCGGGCACCGCTGCCGCGGGGCAGGTCCGCTCGAATCCATCCATCCGATCCTGCTCGACTTTCAGGAACTGCGCGTACTCCTGCTTGCGCGTCGCAAGGTATTTTTCGATCTCGGGGGCGCAGCCCTGTCCGCCCAGCCCCTGCAGATGCTTGACCTCCCACTCATACATCGCCCGCTGGTGCATGTAGAACTCGCCGGCATCCGCCTTCTCCTCGGCGAAGATGCCGCGGATGCTCTCCGCGGTGCAACTGCGGCCGGACGGGTGGCGGTAGGCGGGGATGCCCGGCCTGGCCGGAGGGACGGGCACGGCGCAGACCACTCTTGCCCCTTGCGCGGGCTCCTGCGCCGCCACGGCGAGTCCGAACAGCGAAAGAGCGACGACCCATAAAGCGACTTGATGCCGCATGAGGTCCTCCCGGCGCGCCTGCGCCCCGTCTGCCTAGTATTGGCCCGCGGAGGGCCCGGCGCAAGGCGGCAAGACGGCGGTGATACAATGAAACGGGAGCCTCGCCTATCGCTACGGGACCCATCGGCTGGGCGGCGGGTCCATGGGGGCGGCTTGGAGTTTGGTAGGATACCGCAATGCATCCGAAAGGCGCGATCCTCTGTCTTTTCCTTGCGGCCGCGGCCATGTTCTTCGGCGCATGCAGGGGACAGGAGTACTGGCAGTACAGGCTCAACGCTACCCTCCTGCATCAGCGCTCCGAGTCGGTCCGCCGCTGCGACGATTGCATCAAGTCGGTTCCCATGGAGTTCGGCTCGACCTTCCCGGTCCCGGTGCGCGACGGCAAGGCGGAGCGTTTTGAAGTCCTGTATTTTCCGGCGAATTTCTCGCCGTCCAGGTGCGTCATGGCCGCGCCGCTCTACGCGGGCCGGTTCGTTCTCGACGCCCCGACCGCGGACCGTTGCGTCAGCCTTGGCGTCAAGGGTCCGATCGAATCGCTCGGCGACTGCATGCCGCACGGCCTTTCGATGACGCAGGTGAGCCGCGCCGAGGCGAGGCTGTTCGAGACGTTGGAGCGGCTCGCGCCTCTTTACTTCAAGGGCGGGCCGCCGCAGCCGGGCGAGCGCAAGCTGGCCGACGAGTACATCGCGGCCCTGCAGGCGCTCCAGACGCCGGCCATCATGCCGTACTACTACCGGCAGAACCCGGACTTCTGGGAATGGCTGCGCAAGGACGGCGGCAGGTCCATCCCGAAGCCTTGATGGACGTACAGACCGAACGCCTGACCTTCTCGACCAAAGGCCCGGGCGATCTGGTGGACATCACCGCCGAACTCCACCGCCTGCTGGAAAAGAGCAAGCTCCACAGCGGCAGCATGACGGTCTTCGGAGTGGGCTCGACGTTGGGCATCACCACCTTCGAGTACGAGCCGGGCCTCATCAAGGACATGAGGGAGCTCTATGAGCGGCTCGTTCCCTCGGACCAGAGCTACGCCCACGATGAGACGTGGGGGGACGCCAACGGCTTCAGCCACCTGCGCGCCGCGCTGCAAGGGCAGTCGCTGACGGTGCCTTTCGACGGCGGACGCCTTCTGTTGGGCGCCTGGCAGCAGGTGGTCGTCGCCGAGTTCGACCACCGGCCTCGCCAGCGTGAGATCGTAGTGCAGTTGATGGGCAAGTAGCCCGTCTCCCTCCCCCCTTGTGGGGGAGGGTTGGGGTGGGGGGAATTTCCCCAAAGGCCCAACTTCCCCTGGGTTCATTTTCGCCGGGCGCCGGGTCTCTCCGGCCCAGGGAGCGCGGCGCAGCTCGGTTACAATCATCCTGATGTTGCGCAAGACAATTGCGTCTTGGCTCGTGCTGTCGCTGCTCTGGTCGACGGCCGCCCAGGCACAGGTCGTCGCGGGGCCGCGCGTCGTCGCGCCGGCGCCGGTCGTTTTCGTGCCGGTCGCCGGGGTCGCCGGCGCGCCTGTCGGAGCGCCCAGCCTCTCGCCGACGCCGCTGTCCGCTTCTCCGGCCGGTGCAGTCTCTTCGCTCTCTCCAGTCCCAACGTTGCCTATTGCGCCCGCCTTGACGCCTTCCGCGGCCTCTGCCGCTTCCGCTGCCCTCGCCTCATCCGCGGCTCCGTTGGCCGACTCCGCCGCGGTGTTGGCCAAGGCCGGGGCGAAGGTGACGCAAGAGCGCGGCACCACCGCGGTCAACGGCGCGGCGATTCCCCGGGCCGCGGATGTGGCCGCCATGCCCGCGGGTGCCGCCAAGGAGTCGGGCGAGCGCGTCATGGACGCGGTGCTCGGCCAGAAGACCTCGGCGGCCGGCTCGGGGGAAGTGTACGTTGGCAGGACCTGGCACCTGCATTATCCGTGGCGCGACTGGTCCCACGTCAGCGGAGATATGGCGTCGGACGACAAGGTCAAGGCCACCAACGGCGAGCATCCGGTCGAATCCTTGCGGGAGATACTTAACCGGACCGGTTGGCGGGCGGATGATCCCGCGGGCTATTCGGTCTCGTTCACCGCCGCCTTGATGGAGATCGCGCGCAAGCTTTTCGGCGACGGCTGGATGCAGCGCTGGCGCGAGGCCATCTCGTGGCGCACGGCCAACGGCTCGCCGCGCATGGAGATGCTGCTGACCGGTTTCCACTTCCTTTATGGGCTGTTGCCGTGGGGTCCGGCCGCCGACGCTCTTGTACGCTGGAACGTCGGCTACCACCAGACGCTGATGCGCGAGTTCTGGGGGCCTCCCGCGCCCGGCCAGATGAAGATCTTCCGGCCGCCGGAGGTCGGGTTCAGCCCGGAGCTGGTCCCGGCCCTCGTCAAAGCCGGTGTGCAGGTGGTTGTGGTGGACAGCCATCACATCAGCCGGTCACTCAAGGGCTATGACGCCTCGGGGACGGCGAACATCACGCCGCCCAACCCCGCCGATCAGAGGAACACCGCTTCGCCGATGGATTATCAGACGTCCGGACAGGATGGCCATGACACGAAGGACGTGCTGCCTGCCGCCTATCTGCCGCACTGGCTGCGCTACACCGACCCGGCCGACGGCAAGGAATACAAGATCATCGTCTTTCCCATGGCGGGCGGACCTTCTTACATCGCGGGCTACCGTTCTTTCCCCACGGACCTCGTGACGGGCGCGGCCCGCTTCGGCGCGCCGGGCCGGCCGCTGGTCATGGGGCTCGACACCGACGGCGACAACGCGTGGGGCGGGGGCTTCAGCAGCTACATGGAGGCGATGCCGAACCTGGCGCGATGGCTCGATTCCAACGGCCATCACTTCGGCACGATCCAGGAGTACTTGAAGCGCTATCCCGTGCCCGAGAACGACGTGCTCGATTGGGTGGAGCCGGGCGCGTGGCCGAACGCGGACTGGGGCTCGCCTCAACTGCACCGGTGGTCGTGGCCGCCGATCGCGCCCGGGCCGCAAGGCCGGCCGGTGTTCAAACCCGAGAACTGGAACTTCAAGCTGCAGTTCCACGCCCTGTTGGCCATGGCCGTCCATTACCTGCTCCAAGGCGAGGCGGCGCTGAAGGCTCGCGACCCCGGCTGTGAGCCGGACATGGGCCGGATCGTCAAGGCCGACTCGGGCCCCGCCAACACGTGGGAGGCGGCGGTTCAAGCGGTGCTGCGCGCGTTCGACTCCGGGCACGTCTATTACGGCCCGGAGACGGACCTCGTGCAGATCCCTCTGCGCGCCGCCAAGGCCGCGGTGGACGCCGTGATGCCGCTGTTGGTGGGCAGATCTTTCGCCGCCCCGACCATTTGGGGCCCGTCGCGCTTCCCCTGGAATCCGGGCGGCGAGAACCGCGGCGAGCTTTACGGCTGGCAGTCCCGGCAGTACGGTCCGGAGTTCGACGCCTTCGGCTTCGTCTTCTCGGCCGCGGGCTTGAAGCGCGTCGAGCTGAAGTGGCGCGTGTCGGGCGACGGGCGGACGGCCCCTGGGCCGGAGAACCTGCTTTACGCCGAGCCCGCGGGCGGAGCCGTCGGCGGCTGGAAGGCCGCGCCGATGGAACTGCGGGACGCCTATTCGCAAGTCGAATGGAAAGGCCTGCCGGAAGACCAGCGCGTTTCGGGCCTGCCGAACCTCGCCCATGCGCACGTCGCCGCCGGAGAGAACGTGCTCGTGGATTACTACATCGAGGCTGAAGGCAACGACGGCCGGATCCAGCGCTCGCCCATCTCCCACGTCTGGGTGGGAAAGCCGAAGCCTTGAGTCGCGGCTAACGTTTCTTCGGGTACAGAGCGGCCGCTATGGCGTCGACCGCCCCGCGCACGACGGCGGGGCGGGCGTCGCCTCCGATGAAATAATACTCGCCGAAGCCGGCCAAGCCGGCGCGCGCCCGCTCCTGGGCGTAGCGCGTGCGCCACAAGTCCACCCTGGAGTCGCTCCAGTTGTGGATGTTCCCGTTGTAGCCCGTTGCTTGGCCTTTGGGGTTCAGGACGTTGTAGCCGGGAGTCATGAGCGCGGCGTAGCGGTCCGCCAGCTTGGCCGCGATCCCTCCGCGCGCCCGCAAGGCGGCCTCCACGGCTTGATGCATCTGCTGGGCGGACCGGACGGGGTCGCCGTCGAACACGGGATATTCCTCTCCCAGGATGAGCCGGCCGGAGCGGTTCACCTCTTCGATGAGCCTGTCGGAGTAGTCGCCGCGCATCGTGGCGAACCTCTCGGGATGGGGGATGCAGATGAGACCCGTCAGGGGCTTGTCGCCCAACTCCGGGCGGCCGAAGGCGAGGCCGTGAAGCTCCCCGGCCAAGAAGCGCCGCCAGACGGCGCCGCTAGCCGAGAGGGAGAAAGCCTCGGAGATGATCTCGTCGAATTGCCAGGAGTCGACGATGGCGCCCTCCCTCGCCGCCTTGCGGATCTGGTCGCGCAACCGGCGTCCCATCTCGAGCCCCCAGTGCATCTGGACATCGGGATCCAGCTTGGCGAGAGCGTGCTCGATCTGCTGCGTCGGCTCGCTGAGCGAAAGGTCGTGCGGAAGAGGACCGGCGTATGCCGCCGCCGACTCCGGCAGCTTCTCAAGGTCCTGCGGCGTCAACACCCGCTCGGGCCTGCTCGGATCCTTCCGGTTGACCGCGGTGAGCATCGGCGCGTAGCGCCAGTTCGCCCCTTCCTTGTGTAAGGCGGCGGAAAGATCGGGATCGACGCCGTAGGCGCCGAGGTAGAGGACGGAGGACCGGAAGACGCGGCTGCGGCTTCTGAGGGCGTCTAGAAGCGTCGGGAGGCTGTCTTTTCCAAAGCCGGAGAAGAACGCCGCCGGAGCTTTGGCGGCCGGGGGCTTCGCCTGGGACGCCGCTCCCGCCGCCCATGGCGCGGAGAGGAGTGCCTCGACAAGAAAGACCATGGCCATCAGGAGCACGGTCGGCAAGCGCATATTCCCTCCTTGAGCAAGGATAGCCAATGATAGCGGGGCGGCGCTTGGGCGGGCAAGGAAAGCTTTTTTCAAGGCGCGTCGGTCAGGTCTTCCAGGCCGGTCGCCGCGGAGAGGTAGGGCTCCAACAGCGCGTCGAAGCGGAGCAGGTTGGACCGAGCCGCGTTCCAGTAAGCTTTCGATTGCCGCGCGTCGAGGCCCGCTCGCTCGAGCCGCGCGCGAAAGCGCTCGTCGAACCCCGGCGCCTCCATCATGCGCTGGACGCGCAGCGCCTCTTCGCGATAATCCTCGCGCGGCAGGGGGGGGTGCAGGCGCACGAAGGGGGCGCGGCCCATCCGGATCTCGACGGGGATGAGGGGGAGGTCGCTGTCGGTCAATCTGAGCGGCTCGCGGCGCACCTGGGCGCGGCCGACGAGCATGGGCTTGCGGCCTTCGCTCAATCGAAGACGCTCCGGGCCAAGCTCCGCGAGGCCGAAGACCAAAGACAGCGTGGCCAGGGCGGCGCGCTCCTTGGGAGCGAGCGGCCTGAAGGCCTTGGAAGTCTCTCCGGCCTCGGGGCGCTTGTCGCGCTCGGCGCCCGTCTCGAAGATGTCGGCGTAAAAGGAACGGAGGACTTCGCGCATCAGGAGGTCGTTTTCCATCTCCGGGGTCAGGGGGCCGCGAGGAGGAGGCGTGAGGGCAACCGGCGGCTTTTCCGAAGGCGGCGGCGGCGCTTGGGCCGGTGGTGACGGCGGGAGGGTGGGACTTGCCCTCACCCCGGCCCTCTCCCGCTTCGCGGGAGAGGGAGAATGTCGCGGCCGCTTGGCGACCCCCTTTGGCTTCGCGGCTGATTTCGGCTCCAGCACCGTTTTCGTGACGAGCGCGCCGTTGACGAGCGTCGCGACGCGCGTCAGCTGTTCCGAGCCGTCGAATTCCTCGATGCGCGCGGGCCGGCCGCTCTCAAGGTCGATCGTGACCACGCGCAGACCGACCTTCCGTCCGCGGCGGTACTTGTGGAAGCGGATCTGAGGCAGGCCTTGGGCGTTGTAGCCCTTCAGCGTGACCGTCTCCTCATCGCCGTGCTTGGAGCGGCCGGTCACGCGGAAGCCGCCCGGGCTGCCGGTGGCGATGCGGACCGCGGGCGCGACCGCGGCGGCCGTCGAGGCTGGAACGGCGGGTGCCGGCGGCGCGCCGGTGGAAACGGCGACGACCGCCGGCGCCGCCGAGAGCGGCGCCGCGATCAGGAAATACGCGAGGAAGGCGCTATTCGTCGAGGCGCTTGGCCAGGCGCGTGAGCTCGTTGCCGATCTCGCGCAGGCCCGCGGCGAGGTTGACGCGGATGCGCTCGCCCGCTTCGACGCCGCGCTTCTTGCCGGTCTGAACGACCTTGCCGAGCTGCGAGCCGAGTTCCCCCGGCTTCTCACTGTCCTTGGCGGACTTCACCGCGTCGACGACCTTCTCGCTGACGCGCTTGAGGCTGTGGGTGAGCTCCGAGCCGACGGCGCGGAGTTCCTCGCTCTGGGCCACGGCCTTGAGCGTCTCGGCCAGCTGCTTGCCGAGCGCCGTCACCTCGCGGGCGACGCTGGCGCGCCCTTCCTTTTCCGACTGCGGCGAAACGTTCTTTCCCTTGTGCGATTTCCTCGGCATGAAAAAACCTCCGTATTCCTAGTCAGTATAGCTCATCCGGCTGTTTCCGCTTCAACGGCCGGCTCGGGGGCTTCGCCGGCGGGCCCGGAGGCCGGCGGCTCCGGCGCCGCCACGAAGTCGGCGAGGGCTTGGTGGAAGGTGGTGTCATCCAGATCGGTCAGCTCCTCCAGCTCGCGGTTGGCCGCCGTGTATATCGCCGAGGCGAGATACGCCGCCTGCTCGGCGGGCGCAAGCGACGAGCTGAGGAGCGCCATCACCGTCGGATGGTAGGCTTGCAGCAGGCAGATGCCGTCCGGCGAGATGGTGACGAGCGGCGCCTCTGGGTCGGCCTCCGGCGACACCGCGAGAGTCAGGTGCCGGAGCTTGAGGCCGCGCCATCCGCGCAGATGCCGCAGGATGTCTCGCGCACGGGTGATGGTCTCCGGTTCCTGCGGCTTATCGCCGCCGTCCTCCGGCTCGGGGACGGCGAGCGGGGGGGGCTCGGGCCTTTGCGGCTCCGGTTTGACCGGTTCGAGCTTGCAGCCGGTCGCGCGGGCGAGGAGTTGGATGAGCGCGGCCGTCAGGACGGGCGCGTCGGCCGCGTCCTTCGGCGCGTCGGCGAGCTCGTGCTCGGCGTACGGCAGGACGCCTTGCCGCCGCACGCCGAGCAGGATCATGTCGTCCATGCTCGCCCACGAGCCGCCGAGGGTGCGGAAGAGCTTCAGGCGCTTGAGCCGCTGGCTCTCTTCGGCCGCCTGCTTGGGCGGGTAGCCCGGCTCGAGCTGCAGGAGCAGGAGCCGCAGGACCTGCTCGACGGCCGCGTCGTACTGGGGCGTGCGCGGGCTCGCCACCGGCCAATGGTCGGCCAGGTCCATCGTGAAGCGGTGCAGGAGGGCCTGGACGGCGTCGGCGCGAGAGGCTCCGGCGGGGCCGTTCCAGCCGCCGATCTCGACGCGGGCCGCCCCCATGAAATGCGGCGCGTCCGGCCAATCCACCGGCTTGCCGTTGCGGAACGCGCTGAAGGAGGCGGAGCCGGGCTTGGCCGGCAGGCCGATGCGCGCCGACAGGCCGTTCTCGTGGTAGATGCGCGAGAAGAGCATGGGCTCGGTGAACATGAGGTGCGGCGGCGGCGTGTAGGGGGCCTCGGCGGCCGCGGGCGCCGGCGCGGCGGGCGCGGCCGCGGCTTGCGCGGGGGCCGACGCGGCCGCAGGAGGCGGCGACGCCTTGATCGCCGGCTGCAGGAACTTCTGCCACCCCGGAACGATCGCGCGCAAGAACGCCTCCTCGCGTTCGTCGAGGAGGACGTCCGCCTGGGCCGCCTCCTCGTTCCCGGGACGCGCGTAGCTCACCGTCACGCCGCCGGCCAGGCGCGTCGTCACTTGGGTCAGCGACCAGCCCGGGCCCAAGGCATGGCGGAAGAACGGGATGGCGTCGAGGAACTCCACGAGATTTTGGCGCGGGCGCGCCGGGCCCTTGCCCGGCCAGGGAGCGAGCAGATACTCGAGCGCGTCGAGCAGGAAGCGGCGCTCGGGGCTCCGCGGCGACTGCATCGCCA
>JAPLKK010000035.1:62671-69154 GCA_026388115.1 Elusimicrobiota bacterium
CACCTCGCCCCAGGGGAGCGCGAGCGTCTGGCCCGGACCCGGGCCGACGGCGACATGGGCCATCGTCGCTCCCAGCGCGCGCTCGGCGAGACAGTCGCCGCCATGGGAGCAGTGGAACTCGGGCGGCGCCGAGAACAGCACGCGCAGACCCGGGTGGGCGGGCACCTCCGCCGTGCGCGAGCCGGGCAGGATGCGCGCGAGGAACTCGGGCGTGAAGCGGTGGCCCACCAGCAGCATCTTCCCCGGCCAAGCGCGGGCCGTGGTCCGGTCGGCGGTCAAGAACACCGGCCGGCCGTCGGCCACCGCGTCGCGCAGGCGCTGGTAGTCGACCCACGAGTCGAGGCAGTCGAAGATGGGGACGGTCTCGCACCAGCGCGAGCCGGCGGCGGAGTCGGGGTCGCGGGTGGCGCAGATGTAGTCGAGGATGTGCTCCCGGATCGCGTTGTTGCGCTCGCCGATCTTCCAGCAGTCGTACTCGGCGACGAGCTTCGGATACAGGGCCAACGCCGCCTGCGAGAGCGCCTTCTCGAGCGCGGGCCTCGCCGTCTGCGGCGAGAGCTCGAGCGCGGCCTCGAAGCGCAGCGCGCTCTCGACCATGAAGAAATCCTTCGGAGCGCCGCCGGCGACGACGGTCACGCGCGCCGCCTTCTCGTGCGGCGCGAGCGCCAAGCCGATCTCCCCGGCGGCCCCCTCGGCCTCGAACGCCCCGCGGGAAAGGACGTCGCCGATGCCCGCTTGCTCGAGAGTCACGCGGGTGGCGACCGGGCGGGCCGTGGAGGTGGACAAAGAGTCCAATTGGTCGGTCACGTCGCGGATGACGTCGGGGAAGCGCCGGGCCAGCACCTCGAAGTCGCGCGAGGAAAGGAGCAGGACGCCTTGGAAGGGGAGCGCGCCCTCGGGCGCGGGCCTCTGGGACACGGGGATGTAGCCCAGGCGCTGTCGCTGCCGCTCGAGGTCCAACAGCGACAACGGCTCGCCGTCGAGCCCGATCTGAAGCGGGATGGACCACAGCGCCGCAAGCCGGGGGTCCTTCGCGTCACTTTCGTGGGAGCCCAGAAGCCTGCCCGCGGCGTCGCGCAGCCAGTTGGTGACGCGGGCGGTCCAGTAGAGCTCCGCGATGATGTCATGCCGCCGCTTCAGATCCGCTCCGGCCAGCAGCTGGAAGGCGCCCTTGACGGATTCGCGCGCGCCTTCCAGCGGGCTCGGCTTCTCGGCCGTCGCTCCCCGCTCGAGGCGGTTGCGCCAGTAGTAGGCGAGGTCCGCGTTCAGGACCTGCCGTCCCGCCATCTTCATGCGGGCGCCGTGCTCGGCCAGGAGCCGATTGAGGAGCAGGTCCGCCTTGACGGCGAGGATGTCGGCGGCGCGCTTGAAGCGGGCGTTGCGCGCCACGGCGCTCTGCGACGCGCTAAGCGTGAACTCGTCGTCGTTGAGGTACCCGTCCACCTGCACGCGCGGCAGGGTGAGCTGGGTCGGGGACACGAACACGCCAAGCGTGTACGCGTCGAGCGTGCTCGCCGGGCCGAGCTCGGCCGGCGCCGTCAGCCAGCCGCGCAGGCCGTTCTCGTCGAAGTAAAGGCCCGGCGGCGAGGCGGGCTTGATCTCGCGCGCCGCCTCCTCGCCGGAAAGCCAGACGGGGATGGGGCAGACGCGGCAGAGACGCTCGATCCATTCGGCGCGGTCGGGGTTCCATAGGGCGACCGCGGCGGCCGAGGGCGCGACCCTGATGACGGTGTCGGTCTCCGGGTCGCCGGCGGGGTCGACGCGGTCGCTCTCGATCGACTCGGCGCGCAGGCGGGTGCGCGAGCCCGGCGCGCCGGAGGCGATGCTCACGAACAGCGGCTTGAGGCGCATGACCGAGAGCAGGCCGATCGCGAGCTCGCGGTTGCGCCGGTTCGAAGGCGCATAGCGGGCGAAGAGGCAGGAGTACGGGTCCGTCAGCTCTTCGCGCCCGAAGGGGCGGCCGTCGAAGCGCATCTCGAAGGTGCCGTCGACCGCGCCGAGCCTCACGTAGGTCGCCCCGCCGGCCACCGCGGACCGTACCCAGGGGAGCATGAACATCTCCGCCTGGGGGAGCTGGAAGCGCATCAGCTTGTCGAGCGCGCGCCGGCGGTCGACCCGGAAGGCGCCCGACTCGACGTGGATGATGCTTTCGCTCACGCCGGCCTCCGCGTGTCGAAGCGCAAGGCGCTCTTCAAGAGCCGCGACTCGATCTTTTCGGCCATATTGCAGTAGCGGTTCTCCTTGTCCGGCGGCACGTCGCCGTCGTTCAAGTGCAGGACCTTGAGGCAGATGAAGCCCGCGAAGCCGGGCCGGTTTGCGTGGATCTGGAAGAGGCGGCGCACGAAGGGGTGGGCGGCGTTGAGCAGCGCCGTCGGCTTCTTGAGGCCCAAGAACGAGGCCGTCGCACGCTCCTGCGTCGCCATCAGGTCGCCGGGCTCCTTCTGCGTCACGAAGATGCGGTCCTGGATCGCGGAGCCCGGGTAGGTGAAATCGCCCATGAGGATGTCTTTGTACCTGGCGCCCGTGTCCTCGTCCATGCCGCGCAAGGTGGTGAGCAGGCCGCGGGCGAACGCCGGGAGCTTCGCTTCCGGATAGACGATCGGCTGGGCGAAGGCTTCCGAGGCGTTCTCGACTTGCAGCTTGCCGTCATGCCAGGCGTTGATCTCGTCGATCCACGGCCCGGCCACCAGCACCGGGATGCGGCGCTTGGCCAGCGCCTGCGTCACGCGGTTGAGCCGGGTGTCGCAGTAGAGCACCGAGCCCTCTTTGGCGTAGCGCCAGATGTCTTCCAAGGACACCGCCTCGCCCGTGACGGCGGGGAAGACCTTCCAGTCGGAGTTGCGCCAGCGCGCGAACCAGCCCGAGAACACCCAGCGCAAGAACGGCGCGCGCCGGCGCCAGTCGGCGGCCAGCTCCGCTTGGCGGGCCTCGGCGGCCGCGCGCTCGGCGGCCCCGTCGCCGTTGGGGGCGGGAGCGGGCTGGGCCGCCAGCCGGCCCGCGCGCGCGGCGAGCTCGCCCAGCTCGGCCCGCAGCTTCTTCGGCAGCTCCTTCGTCACCAGCCGCTCGACGATCGCCATCGCCTTGCGGTAGTTGTCGTCCTCGATGACGTTGTCGCGCGTGAGGGTGTGCTCGAGGTAGCGCGACTTCACCTTGAAGGAGACGCCGGGGAAGAACGCCTGGCGGCCTTCCTTCAGCGTGAGGCCTTTGTTGTAGAAGCCATAGAGGGGCTTCTCATCCTCCGAGTAGCCGAGCACGATCTCCGTGCCTTCCTCCGAATAGGCGAGGGCGTGGCCGCCCGCCACGTCGAAGGGCTCGTCGATCGCCTGGGGACCCTTGCCGTCCTCGGCGTCCTCGAAGAGGATCTTCGTGTCGGACTGGCGGCACCAGTGAGCGATCGTCTTGCGCGAGGCGTCGACGAAGGCGTTGTACTGCTTCCGGTCCATCCGCTTGAGCAGCTCGACGAGCGTGCCCTCGCGCATCTCGGGCATGCGGTAGAGGTCGTAGCGCTTGTAGCTCGGGAAATCGATGCGCCACGACTGGCCGTTCTTGGCCGTGAAGACGCGCACGAAATCCGGCTGGGGCGCGAAGACGGAGACGAAGCCGATGCCGAACTTGCCGATCTTGGTGAAGTCGTCTTCCTTGGTGGACTTGAAGAGCACCAGCAGGTAGTTCTCGATGACGTGCTCGTCCATCCCCTCGCCGTCGTCTTCCACATGGACGACGGCCTGGCCTTCCTTCTCGTCGTAGCGCAAGGTGACGTCGATGCGGTTGGAGCCCGCGTCGATGGAGTTCTGGATCAGCTCGCGGTAAAAAGTAAGGGGGTCGTCGAACTGGTCGACGAGCTCCTTTACCAGGGAGGGTATCGCAGCGGTGGGCGATAGCTCGGCGTCACGCAGGGCCATGGGGCAGTCGAATGCAGCCCGATGAGTATAACAGTCCGCCGCCCGGAGTCAATATTGACCCTCCCGCTGAGTCCGCGGAGAGCGGTCTCGCCGGACGGCTGAAGACGGTGTCCCGACGGCGCGGGCTGTCGGACTGGCCAAATGCTTCGGGAGGAGGTATCGCAACTCCTGCCGATCCCATGTCCGGCCCGTGCCGGATGGAGACACCCTCATGTTGACCCGCTACGACATCGTTGACGGCAAGGCGGTCGAGACGAAATCGGAGCATGCCCCGCTGTGGGTGGTCGTCAGCCCCGACGACGCCGAGAAGGCCCGGCTGGTCGAGGAGCTGAAGCTCGACGCGCACACCCTGGGTTCCGCGCTCGACCCCGACGAGCCCTCGCGGCTCGAGTTCGAGCCGGACCACCTCGCCCTCATCTTCAAGCGCCCGAAGAACTATTCGGCCAAGGACCAGTTCGTCTTGAAGGTGGCCTCGACTGGCATGTTCCTCTTCAAGGACCGGCTGGTCGTCGTGGTCGCCGAGGACGTGCCGGTCTTCGGCGGCAAGTACACGAGCTACCAAGAGGGCGTGCACGAGGTCTTCCTCAAGCTCATCTCCTCATCGATCTCCCATTACCTGGAGCACCTGCGGACGATCAACATGATGTCCGAGGAGATCGAGCGCAAGATCAACATCTCGATGGAGAACCGGTACCTGATCAGCCTCTTCTCGCTCGAGAAGTCCCTCGTCTATTACCTCAGCGCGATCAATTCGAACGCGTTCGTGTTCGAGAAGCTGAAGAACAATGGCGCCAAGATCGGCTTCAGCCCGAAGTGCGTGGAGTTCCTCGACGACATCATCATCGAGAACCAGCAGTGCTACCGTCAAGCCGAGATCCACTCGAACATCCTGGCGAGCCTCATGGACGCGCGGGTCTCCATCGTCAGCAACAACCTGAACATCTTGATGAAGACGCTCAACCTGATCACCATCGGCATCATGGCGCCCACGCTCGTGGTGAGCATCTTCTCGATGAACGTGCGCCTGCCGATGCAGCAGCATCCCCTGATGTTCTGGGTCATCATGGTCCTCGCGATGTTATCGGTGGCCGGGATGATGACCTGGTGGCGCTATAAGCGCTGGTAGAGGCCGCCGACCCGGAGTCTCTCTCGTTGCAGGGGTCCTGGGTGTTCGGCGGCTGAGCGCGAGCTAGGACCCGCCGCCGGCCTTCTCGCCCGGCACGCCCAGTCTGACGGCGGCCTGCTGGGCCGAGAGGTGGAAGCGGATCTCCTTGACGCGGTCCACGAAGCGCTCGGCCTCGGCCTTGGCCTGCGACTCGCGCTCGAACTTCACGTGCTCGGTGATCAGGTCGTCGATGCGCCGGGCGGTGATCTTGTTGGAGAGCTGGTCGATGAGCTTCTGCTTCTCGGCGAAGGGCATCGTGAAGTAGTCGTCGGGCTCGTCGAAGTCCTCCATTTCGGTGAGGACGCGGCCCGATAAGGAGTCCATCGAGCGGCCTGAGAGCTTCTCGGTCACGCACCGCTCTCCGACCTTCTGCCACTCCTCGGGCGTGATCGGCAGCCACTTCTCCTTGCCGCGCAGCTTCACGTCCTTCAAAAGCTTGACGTAGTCGGCCGGCGTCACCGGACCCAGCGCGCGCAGCGGCTGCTGCGACAGCCGGCTCATCGTCGCCTCGTCCATGCGCAGCGTATTGGCGTCGCAGATGAGGAACCAGCGGCCGTTCTTCGGGCCGATGGTGCCGTCGAGGATGCCGAAGATCGCGGAGAGGTTGGATTTCTCCTCCTGGCGTATCTCGGAGTCGCCGCGCGCGGCGAAGGCCGTGTCGATGTCGGGCCAATAGACGCCGCAGACTCCGGGCGCGTTGAACACCTCCTCGCGGAAGATCTCGAGCAGGCGGTTGGCCGACTGGTTCTGATACGAGGAAGCCCAATCGGTGCGGCGGATGACGCGCACGCGCGAGGGGATCTCTGCTTTCCCACACAGGTTGAGGAAGTAGTTGCCGATGGCGTGAGCGGTCACGGTCTTGCCGCAGCCGGGCGAGCCGAGGACGAAGAGGACCTGGTTGCGACCGCCGGCCCGCCTTCACGTACTCCTCGTTGCCGACGATGTCGTCGAAGGTCACGGGCAAAAGGTCCGAGGGTTCCTCCGCCGCCTGGGCCACCGCGCGCAGGCCGATGAGCTTCAGGCGCGGGGTCTGGAGCTCCAGGCCCGCGGGTTCTTCCTGCATCTTGCGGATGGTCTGCGCGATGAGCTGGAAATACGAGCGCAGACAGCGCAGGCTCTCCGAGTCGCGCGCCAGGCGCTTGGAGCCGTCGGCATGGTTCTGATAGAAGCGCAGGAAATTCGCCGCGTCCTGGGTGAGGGTCCGGAGCGCGTCCTCCACCGGCGCCTTGGCGATGTCGCCGTACTGGGTCACGGCGAAGCCGGAAGGCGGCAGCGAATCGGGCGCGCTCGAGAGCGCGCCCAGCCGGTCCAGCGCCTCCTCGGCGAAGAGCAAGGCGAAGATGGCCGGGGGGAGTTGTCCCAGCGCCGGGTGCTTCGACGCCGCGCCGGCGGTGGCCAAGGCGCGGGCCACCGCGT
>JAPLKK010000035.1:69167-107873 GCA_026388115.1 Elusimicrobiota bacterium
TCGGCGGCCTCGAGGTTCAGGGGTGTCGTGCCGAAGGCGCCCGAGTCCACGCGGGCGAGGATGGAGGGCAGCCCTGCCGCGGCGACGGCGGCGCGGGCGCGGCCCAGTTCGGCTTCGACGTCGGCGGATTCGATCTTGGCTTTCACTGCTCCGGCTCCCCACCCCGACCCTCCTCCCCTGTGGGGGAGGGAGCGTCCAGGGTGTAGACGATGTTGGCGGTGCCCGCCTGGCGCAGGCGCTCGTTCAGGTGCTCGGCGGCGCCCGGCGTGCACACGAATTTTCGCTCTTTATTGACGCGGTAGCCCAGCCGCCGCGCCTCTTCTTCCACCAGCGGCCGGCTCTCGTCGGAAAGGAAATGGCGGTAGATCGTCGCGAAGGGGTCCGCCTCGCGGTCCTCATCGATGTCCACCGAGGCCTTGTCCCACGGCAGGTGGAGGATGAACTCGCCGGCCGCCCCCGCGCCCTCGCCGCTCCAGCCGGGCGGCGGCGGCGCGGCGAAGGACCATAGCGGTCCGATGCGCGCCCGCGTGACCTCCTCGACGCGCACGCCCGCCATGTGGCCCAGGAGCAGGAACGTCAGCTCGCTCTCGTCGGCCGCGTACCGCTCCAGGGTCTCCCGGAAAAGCTCCGTCTGCCGGCTGTAATCGCCCGTGCGCTCGATGAGCGCGGCGCCGAGGCTCATGTCCTTCTGCTCCAAAAGCAAGGTGAAGCGCGTGAAGACGTTCTCCGCCGCGTCATAGCGGTCGAAGACCGCCTCATAAGCCGCCATGCCGCGCCCGCCGTCCACGCGGCGCAGCAGCACGCTGATATTGGTGAGCGGGGGGAACTCCCATTGCGAGAGCATCTGGTAGTACTGGACCTTCGCGGCGATCTTCGGCGTGAGCGCGCGGCCGCCCGACTGCCGCGCGGCCTGCTCCGCCAGGAACTCCTCCGCCACGTCGTGGTCGGCTTTGACCCGCACGATCTCCTGCAGGGTCGGCATGCCGGAGCCCAGGTCGATCTGGACGCCGTCGTAGACGCCGAGGCGCGCGGAGGCGGCCATCGCCTGGAAGTAATGGGCGCACCCGTAGGGGTCCGGGTACCACTTGTTGAGCCGGCCGGCGAGGATCAGCCGCGCCGCGGTCTCTGCGTAGCGGTCTAGCTCGGCTCCGGCAAGGAGCCTTCGCGGGCGGCTCGGCAGCCGGGTCGTATCAATTGGACTTGCCGGCACCGTCGCCGTATTCCTTTCGCGCCATCTCGATGGTCTCGTTGATGCGCTGCTCCTTGATCTCGCGCTCGGCGGCCAGGTTGGATTTCACCAGCTCCTCGGTCTCGGTGTCGTAGATCTTCATCTCCGAGGTCAGCTTCTCCACGTTCTGAGTGAGGTACAGCGACGTCTCCGAGGCGAGCGCGGCCAGCTTGTTGGCGCTCTTCTTGAGCGATTCCATCGACTTGTGCATCTCGACGGACAGCTCGCCCGCGCGCGCGAGGGAGGCCAGGCCGGCGAGGTTGCCGTGCAGCTCGTTCAACACCTCGTTGCCCGCCTCGTAGAGCGACTGCATGTTCCCGTTGAGATTGGTCATGATCTCGAGGAAATTGTTGTTCATGTTCACGATCGCCTGGATGCGGTCCTCGGCGTTCGAGTACAGCCGCAGCTTCGCGCCGTGCTCCCAGATCAGGCGCTTGACCTCGCTGATGCGCACGTTGGCCTCGCGGGCCTCGGCGCTCTTGGGGTCCATGCTCTGCAGCTTCGCCTCGAGGTCCTTGCGGTGGGTCTCCAGGTCCAGGACGAAGTGGGCCGCCTTCTCCTCGTTGTGCGAGGCGGCGATCATCTTCTTGTTGAGGCGCGAGATGTCGTCTTGGAGGTTCTTGATGTCGCTTTGCAGCGTGTCGAGGTAGTTGCCGATCTCCTGCACGCGGCGCTGGGCGATCTCCACCTTCTCGCCCAACAGCTCCTTCATGTCGCGGCTGGGGGCGAACTCCTTGATGAGGGGCATCTTCGCGAGCAGGCCCTTGATGTTGGTCCCGATGTGGTCGAGCGTGAAGATGTTCCCGAGGTAATCCATCGCGCTCTTCTGGTCGGCGATCTCCTGCGTCATGTCCTTGGAGAGGCGCGAATAGGCTTGGGAGAGGTCGTCGAACTTCTTGAGGTCGGTGGTGTGCTTGGTCTGGTACTCGTTGAGCATGCCCTCCAGACCTTCGCGCGAGTAGCCCTCCCCGTCATAAACGACCTGCCGGGTCAGGATATCGGTCGATTCTTTCTGCTGCTGTTGCGGTTCCATGCAAGCCCCTCCGTCCGCCGATGCGCCCTAGAGTATAGGAAGGGTCCACGTCGAGCGCAAGCCTTTGGCGACCTTTTCGACATTGTGTAGACTCTCCCGGATGGCGGATATCATCGAGGTCGAAGGGCTGACGAAGAGCTTCGGCGATTTCCGTGCCGTCGACGGCATCTCCTTTTCGGTGCCGGCCGGCGCGATCTTCGGCTTCTTGGGCCCCAACGGCGCCGGCAAGACGACGACCATCAAGATGCTGACGACCATCCTGTCGCCCGACGCGGGCACGATGCGCGTCGACGGGCACGACCCGGTGCGCGAGCCGCTCGAGGTCCGCCGCTCCTTCGGCATCGTGTTCCAGGACTCGAGCGTCGACAGCGAGCTGACCGCTTTCGAGAATATGGAGCTGCACGGCATCCTGTACGGCGTGCCCGCCCGCGGCCGCAAGGAAAGGATCGAGCGGCTGCTCTCCTTCGTCGAGCTGGCCGACAGGCGCAACGACGTCGTCAAGCAGTTCTCGGGCGGCATGATCCGGCGCCTCGAGGTCGCGCGGGCGTTCCTGCACGAGCCCAAGATCCTGTTCCTGGACGAGCCGACCGTGGGCCTGGACCCGCAGACCCGCAACCGCATCTGGAGCGCGATCCAGGAGATGGTGCGCGAGCGCGGCACGACGGTGCTGTTCACCACGCATTACATGGAGGAGGCTGAGAAGGTGGCGGGCCAGGCGGCCATCATCGACTACGGCAAGATCGTGGCTCGCGGAACGCCGGCGTCCATCAAGGAGACGGCCAAAACCGCCACGCTCGAGGAGGCCTTCATCGCGCTGACGGGCCACGCGATCCGCGACGAGGAGTCGTCGCCGCTGGCTGAGATGCGGCAGCTGCATCGGTTGTGGGGGCATCGGCGCTGATGGGAGCGGTCTATATCCTGTGGCTGCGCCAGCTCAAGCGCTACAGCCGCGCCCGGGCGCGCATCATCGGCTCTTTGGGCCAGCCGCTGCTCTTCTTGCTGGCGCTGGGCTTCGGCTTCGGCCCGACGTTCCGGAAAGCGGGCGGGGGCAGCTACATTCAGTTCTTGTCGCCGGGCATCATCGCCATGGGGATCCTGTTCACGGGCCTGTTCTCGGGCATCGAGGTCCTCTGGGACCGGCAGTTCGGATTCTTGAAAGAGACGCTCGTCGCTCCGGTCTCGCGCCTGCATATCGTCCTCGGCCGCACGCTCGGCGGCGCCACCATCGCGCTGATCCAGGGCTCCCTCGTCTTCGGCGTCTGCCTGATCGCCGGCTTCCGGGTGGAGAGCCTCGCCCACTTCCCGCTCGCCGCGGCGTTCATGGTGCTCATCTCCTTGGCCTTCACGGCCGTCGGCACGGTCTTCGGTTCGGTCTTCGAGGACATGCAGGCCTTCCCGGTCACTTGCGACGTCGCTCAATCCCTTGTCCTACGGCGTGGACGGCCTGCGCGGGGCGCTTACGCACGGCTACGCGTTCGGGGCGGGCGTGGATCTGCTCGTCCTAAGCGTGACGACGGCGGTGTTGTTGGCCGTCGGGAGCTGGTGCTTCTCCCGGATACAGCTATGATCGAGGTAAAGGTGCAGAGGCTCGACCCGGCCGTGCCTTTGCCGCGCTACGCGCACGAGGGGGACGCGGGGGTGGACCTTTATGCCGCGCGGGACCTCACGGTCGGGCCGGGTGCGCGCGTCCTCGTTCCGACCGGGCTGAAGATGGCGATCCCTCGCGGCTATGAGGGCCAGGTGCGTCCGAAGTCCGGCTTGGCGCTCAAGCACGGCATCACGGTCCTCAACACCCCGGGCACGGTCGACGCGCCGTATCGGGGCGAGGTGGGCGTGATCGTCATCAACCACGATCCCGTGGCCGCGTACGAGATCAAGAAGGGCGAGAAGATCGCGCAGATGGTCTTCAGCCGGGTCGAATGCGCTTCCTTGTGCGAAGTGCAGGAGCTGGACAGCACCCCGCGCGGCGCGGGCGGCTACGGCAGCACCGGCAAGAGCTGAGCTACGGCATGGCCGGCGCCAAGCAGCCGGCGAGAAATGACCCGCCCAGAGATTTGTATTCTTGATCGCATGACGGACCTTCGGGTTTTGCTTGAGGCGCTCCTGCTCATCTCCCTGCCCTTCTCCTTGGTCATCGCCGGGGTTATTTTGCGCCGCAAGTTCCGGGATTCCCCGTCAAAGGCCGGCCGCGTGCTGGGCACGGCGGTTCTCTGCGCCGGCATCCTCGCCGTGCTTTTCTGCGTCTTGGTCGTGCTCAACTTCAAGGGGATCCTCTAAACCTCTCAGTCGGTGGCTGTCGCCGACAGCCGATCACTGGTCGAGCCTGCGTGCGGCCCTCGAGCGCCGGATCGCCGCCGAGCGTGTTCCTCAACGCGATGCGCTCGCTTTCAAAGGGCGTCAGGTCCTTGGCGCGCTGACGCTCGATGAGCGCTTGGATGGCCTTCTCCGTGTCGGCGGCGCTGTTTTTGGCTAACTTGCGGATCTTGGGGTCGGAGATGTTCCCCATTGCCGCGCGGACGGCGAATTCGATCCCGTTTCCCATCCGGTCGACGCCTTGGTCCCCGGCGGGCTCGGCTGCGGCGGCAGAGGGGGCGAATCGCTTCGGCGGTCTTGTCGCTAGTTGCTCGAAGGTATGTGTTTGCCGGAGGCGCAAGCGAACAGATACTTCCCCGGTTTGAGCGGCGTCCATGAGACGAGGCCCGCCGCATCGGCGGTGACGGTGGCGACGGTCTTGCCGGATTCGTCTTGGATCCACACCGTCGCGTTCGGCATCGCGTCACCGTCGGCGTCCTTCGCGATCATGCGGATCGGGATCGTGGTGCGGAAATCGCCGCCGCCTGGAAATCTCGCCGTGATGCTCCGCCTGCGATCCCCGCCGCTCGCTTGGGGGGCGGCGACTGCATTTCCGCTGGGGTCCGAGGGGTCGACCGCCAACCCGGTGACCCGGCCAGAGGTGAAGCCGTTTGCAATCGTGTGTTCCGAGATGGATTGTTCTCCATTCCCGCCCTCCTTTGGGGAGTTCTTCACCGTATTCATCCAGAGCGGTCCATCATTGGGCTCGGGTACAACTCCTCTGTTCCCCGCCGGTTGGGGGCGACGATCGCTCGGTCGCGGCGATTCGTTTTCGGCGATTTTGAACCGCTGGCTCGTGTCGGGCCCGCCTAGCGTTTGTTCGCGTGCTGTCTCGACGCCGGCGGGCGCTTTCCACACGCCTTTTGCATCCGCGGTGGGAGTCGGTGCGGGCGAGTTGCTCACCGTAGCGGTAAAGGTGACCGGCTGTCCGAAAGGAGCCGGATCCTTTGGAGGGGAAACCTTGACCCGCGAGAGTGTGCCGTCTCCCCAATCGATTGTCGCCAGCCCTTTCAGAAGCGTAACGGTGCCGATGTAGCCCTTGTAGCGGACCGTGTCCCCTTCTCTTGGGGAACTCACCATCACGAACTCCGCGGGCCTGAGCGCCGCAAATCCTATCGTCTCGCCGGGTTGGGAGGTGGCGGCGCCGTTTGGCTGAGCAATCACTACAAGGGTGACGTTTATGCCGGGCGTGAGAGCGAGAGCAGGAGGCGGGTCGGCTTGTTCGAGACCCGGGATCGATTTGCCGAAGTTGGTCTTGAGAGTCTCCCCGGGGTGCAGGTCCTGCTTATCCGGCGATGAGTCGGGGAGGCGCTCTTTGAATAGCGCGGCGGCGTCGGGGGCGAAGCGTGGAGATTGCAGGGCGCCGCCGGCGTTGCCGATGGCAGGGAGGGCTTCCCTATCAGGGCCGAGGGCGTCTTTGGCACAGGCGGGAAGCGCCAGAAGCAAGAGGCCTCCCAGACACGCAACACAGATTCGAATCGCAGCCGAGGTCCTCTTCATGACGTTCTCCTTGCTGGCGGCTAGGGGCACTGCACGTCGCTTCCACGATTGCCAAGCCGTGGATTGGTTGGATAAAGGCCTTGAACTAATGCAACATCACTGCCAATTCTGGATAGTGTATGCTGTTATTATTTTGCTGTCAAGTGCTGATTATTTGCTTTGAGCTCCGGGGCTCTGGGCTGGCACCGACGCTAATACTTACCGCCACCGAATTGGGTCCAGACCCACTTGCGGTTGGAGAGAGGATCCTTCATGTCCGCCGACGGGAAGACGATTTTCACCGCTTTCAGGTCCGCGTCGCAGGTGAGCCAAAGGACAGGGTGGAGCTTCTTGCCGCCTTCGCCGGGCCACGGCTTGTCGGTGGCGGCCAAGGTGCTCGTCTCCTCCAGCGCCGTCCTGAGCTCGAGGAAAGACAGCGGCTTGCCCTTCCAGTCGAGAAAGACCGAGGCGGTCCATAGAGGCTTGAGGCTGTCGGAGGGCTTGATCGGCCGGTCCCTCCAGCCCTTGAGCCACAGCACGGCCGCCTGCCTGAGCCACCGGGTGCGCTGAGCCTCCTCCAGCACCGACGCGCGCTCCGGCGTCCAGGGGTCGGGCGGCGTGTCTCCCATGAAAAGGTGCATCGCGCGGTTGAGCTTGCCGGAACCGGGGGGCTCGTGCTCGGGGGCGCCCAGGCCCGCCCGCCACGCGGCCAAGAGCGAGGCGTCTTTGATCATCGCCTTGCCCGCTCCACGAAGCCTTTGGCGATGCCCGTCCATCGCCTGGGCCAACAGCTCGTTGGCCGCGTCGCGCAGGCGGCCCTGCAGCTCGTTGAAGCGCGCGTCGCGGATGACCTTGGCCTGGCCCGCGTCGAGGCGCAGGCGGTCGTCGTCCATCTCGGCCGCGACGACGGCCGGGCCGAGCTCGAGCCGGGCGTGCTCGGCTTCCACGCCGTAGACCGACAAGGCGGCGAGGCTCGCGCCGTCGGAGGAGATGTGCCGCCACGCGCGCCCGCGCATGCCGCCGCCCTCGATGAGGACGGAGGGCTCGGGCTCGGACTCGTGGTCGGGCGGGCCGAGGGTGAGGCCGTCGATGGAGATGGGCACGCGCGAGCGGGCGCAGCGCTTGGAGACCGTGGCGAAGACCTTGTCGAGCGTCTTGTCGAGCCCCCAGACGCGGATGCGGTTGCGCTCGTCGGGCTCCTGGGGCGGGCCGAGCGCGTGCTCGAAGCCCGGGTGGACGGTCAGCTCCACCGGGCCTTCCGGAGGCGAGGAGGACACCGACACGCCCTGGGCTCCCAGCTGGAAGGCGCCGAGCACTCCGGCGGCGAGGAAGCGTCCGCGCCGCCAATCCTCCTCGCCGGCGAAGAGGTTGCCGAGCGGGTCTTTCAGCTCGTCTTTGTCGAAGGAGCCGCCGTCGAAGAGCAGCTCGTAGGCCCCGGGCCCCAGGGTGAGGATGTCGATGCGGCCGGAACTGGAGGCCACGGCCGCGCGGCAGAAGGCGAGGATGTGCTCGGCCGGGTCGGCGAGGCGGAACTTGCCGAGCTTTTCCAGCATGCGCTGCTGGTCGATGCGGAAGGTGCCTGTGCTTACGTGGATCGGCTCGCTGTCTGCCATGGGCGACGCCAGTAGGATGCGCGGCTCGGGCGTTCCTGTCAAGCCGCGGGGTGTCCCGCCGTCAAGGGAAAACAGTATACTGCGAGCCGATGCCCGACCTCGTGGAAATCCTCAAAGCCACGGTCCAGCGCAACGCCTCCGACCTCCACATCGTCATCGGCAAGCCGCCCATGCTGCGCGTCAGCGGGGTGATGGTGCCGCTCGACGGCGTGCCGGCCTTGACCGAAGAGGCGGCCAAGGACATGATTTACTCGGTCTTGCGCGAGGAGCAGCGGGCCCGCTTCGAGGAGAGCTGGGAGCTCGACTGCTCGATCGGAGTGCCCGGCCTGTCGCGCTTCCGCGTCAACGTCTTCCAGCACAAGAGCGGCATCGGCGCCGTCTTGCGCGTCATCAGCTCCCATATCCCGAGCCCCCAGGAGCTCGGGCTGATGCCCTCGATCACCAATCTGATCGACGAGCCGCGCGGCTTGGTGCTCGTCACCGGGCCGACCGGCTCGGGCAAGACGACGACGCTGGCGGCGCTGTTGGAGGAGATCAACAAGAAGCACCAGAAGACGATCATCACCATCGAGGACCCGATCGAGTACGTCTACGACGACAAGAGCTCGGTCATCATCCAGCGCGAGGTGGGCCAGCAGACCCGCAGCTTCTCCGAAGCGCTGCGCCATGCCCTGCGCCAGGACCCCGATGTGATCCTCGTCGGCGAGATGCGGGACCTCGAGACGATCTCGCTGGCGATCACGGCGGCGGAGACGGGGCACCTGTGCTTCGCGACCCTGCACACCCAGGACGCGCCCACCTCCGTCGACCGCATCATCGACGTCTTCCCCGCGCACCAGCAGCAGCAGGTCCGCGTGCAGGTGTCCACGGTGCTCAAGGCGGTCGTCAGTCAGACGCTGATCCCGCGCAAGGACGGCAAGGGCCGCGTGTGCGCGCGCGAGGTGATGATGATGACCCCGGCCATCGGCTCCATCATCCGCGACGGCAAGACCCACATGCTCTACGGCGCCATCGAGGCCGGCGCGAAGTTCGGGATGATCTCGATGGATCAGTACCTCGTCTTCCTCATCAAGCAGAACCTCGTCACGCCCGAGGAAGCGCTCGCGCGCTCGCACAACCAGGACAACATCCGCGCCCTGCTGAGCCTGAGCTCCCAAACCCCCGCCTGAAGATTGGTGCCGTTTGATGTCTTGCGCAAACCGCCTCGACCCTTTATCCTAAGAGCAAGATGACGCTTAAAGACGCGTGCCTCATCGCGGCGGCTTTCGCCCTCGTGGTCCCGGCTCTCGCCCAGCAGCAGCAGCGGGAGGAGATGCAGCCCATCACGCTCGATGGCAACCATGCCTACGCGATAGAGGGCTCGAGCGTCAGCGTGGGCGGGGCGGATAAGGACATGAACGCCGCCCAGGCGCAGGAAGAAAAGCCGTATTCGCATTACATCGGCGGCCCGGAGTTCCAGGCTGGCGACCCCAACGCAGGCTTGGAGCCGCCGACGCGCCTGAAGCGCGTTCCCTACGTCCCCGGCGGCTCCCAATCCGGATCCAGCTCGAGCTCCGGCTCGGGTTCAAGCTCCGGCTCGAGCGGCGGCCGCGGCGACTCCGGCGCCTCGGGGGGGTATCAGGACGTCCTGAAGCAGGCGATCGAGTTCATGCATAACCCTCCCTATAACTCGAATAACGGGTCCCATGACTGGGCCGGCTGGTGCCTCGGTTTCGTCAACACCACCCTGCGCGCCGCCGGCCACAACCCGGGCATCATGTACCAGCCGGCGGCCAAGGATGCCTATTACGCCATGGCGCACGCCAACCGCATCTCCAACGACATCAAATCGGTCGTCGCCGGCGCGCCGCTGTTCTGGATCGGCTGCAGCCAGTGGGGCCACGCGGCCGTTGCCACCGGCGAGTGGTCGGCTGACGGCACGCCGATCATGGTCACGACCTCCCACAACGGCATCCGCGAGATGTCCACCAGGCAGTTCGGCTGCGGCTTGCCCACCGGCTGGGGCAAGATCTAGCCGCTCCACTCGGCCGCTTCCACCTCTCCGCTTCGCAAAAGTGTTAGGATGCGCGCCATGACTTCATGGCCCTGGGAAACCATCATCGAGCCGTTCAAGATCAAGAGCGTCGAGCCGCTGGGCTTCACGACGCGCGAGGAGCGTGAGGACGCGCTGCGCGCGGCGGGTTTCAACGTTTTTCACGTGCGGGCGGACAAGGTCCTCATCGACCTCTTGACCGACTCCGGGACGTCGGCGATGTCGGCCGAGCAGTGGGCGGCCATCATGCGCGGCGACGAGTCGTACGCCGGAGCGCGCAGCTTCTACGTTTTCGAGAAGGCGGTGAAGGACCTGACCGGCATGAGGGAAGTCATCCCGGTGCACCAGGGCCGGGCCGCCGAGCGCATCCTCTTCTCGTTTTTGGGCGGAGCTGGCAAGACGGTCCTTGCCAACGCGCATTTCGACACGACGCGCGCCAATATCGAGGTCTCCGGGGCGCAGGCCGTGGACCTGCCGGTGCCGGAGGCCTGGGATTTCGAGAACCCGAGCCCGTTCAAGGGCGACATCGACTTGCGCCGGCTCGAGAGCGCGATCCAGGAATACGGCGCGAAGAACATCCCGCTGGTGATCCTGACCGTGACCAACAACTCGCTGGGCGGCCAGCCCGTCTCGATGCGCAACATCCGCGACACGGCCAAGATCTGCCTGCAGTACCGCATCCCGCTTTTCCTGGACTGCGCGCGCTTCGCCGAGAACGCCTACCTCATCAAGAATCGCGAGGCGGTCTACGCCAAGAAGCCCGTCCGCGAGATCGCGCAGGAGATGTTCTCGTACGCTCAGGGCTGCATGATGAGCGCCAAGAAGGACGCGCTCGTCAACATTGGCGGCTTTCTGGCCTTGAACGACCTCGACTGGGCCAAGCAGGCGCGCCAGGAGCTGATCCTGGGCGAGGGCTTCCCGACCTACGGCGGCCTCGCCGGCCGCGACCTCGAGGCCATGGCCCGCGGCCTCGAAGAGGTCCTAGACGAGGAGTACCTCCACTACCGCATCCGCTCCGTCGAGTATCTCGGCGACGGGTTGATGGAGGCGGGCGTCCCGATCATCCGGCCCACCGGCGGCCACGGCGTGTACGTGGACGCCAAACGGTTCTTGAGCCACATCCCGCCGGAGCAGTACCCGGGTCAGGCGCTGGTGTGCGAGCTGTACCTCGCCGGCGGCATCCGCGCCGTCGAGATCGGCTCCTTGATGTTCGGCCGCCGCGTCAACGGCCGCTTCGAGCCGGCCAAGATGGAGCTGGTGCGCCTGGCGATGCCGCGGCGGGTCTACACGCAGAGCCACATCGACTTCGTCATCGAGGTCTTCCGCGACCTCGCGCAGCGCAAGGACTCCATCCGCGGCCTGCGCTTGGTCGAAGGGTTCGAGCACCTGAACCACTTCATGGCCAAGCTCGCGCCTCTCAGCACGGCCTGAGGCCTCAGCCGCCGCGCGGCATGCAGACGACCTCGCGGATGCGGAGGTCGAAAAAAGCCGACGAGCAGACGGGAGCCAGGATGAGCGCGGTATCGGCTCCGCTGGCGCTGCCGCCGAGCGCCAGGGCTTCTTTCTTGAGGGGAAGCGCGCCCTGGTCGGCGGCCATGAGGGCGACCTCGACGGCCACCTTGAACCCCTGCCCGAGCGTATAGTAGGTGTTCGCGATCGTCTTGCTCGGCGTCGCTCCGCCGAACCGCTTCTCGACGGCGCCGGCGAGCCCGCCCATGGCGTGCCCGCCCGTGATGAAGACCGCGCCGAGCTTCTCCGCTTCGCGCGTGAACCGCGGCAGCAGGGCTCCCCACTTGGCGGCGTACTCCGCCGAATAGCCGACGCCGATCACCCTCGCCCGGCTCCCGGCTTTGCGCAAGGCGCGCGCGAGCTCCAGGGCGGTCCTGCCGCTGCCGGTGGCCACGACGGCGTGGGCGAGCTTGAGCTCGGCCGTGCGCTGAGCGGCGGCGGCGAGGCACTTCGGGCACTCGGCGATGCCCGGCTTGTCCAGATAGGCGATGGTCTTGGTCTTCATGGCGCGGTCGGCCCCCTTTCCTTGTCCGCGATTATACAGGTTCCGCAGCGTGGGCCGTGCCCAGGTGGTCATGCGTGCTCAGGTGGTCATTGACAAGCACATCGGGGCGGGCTAGCCTATCCGTGCTCCAGAGTTTGTTACGATTTGCTAGCAGAATATGGCCGAAGCCCCCAAAGCAAGCACGCCCGCCGTGCCGGTCAAGAAGCGCCTGATCCTTCTCGGCGCTGACGAGGCGCTGAACAAGCAGCTCATCGCCGCGGCCGAGGCGCGCGGGACCATCTGCGAGGTCGCCCCGTCGCCGGAAGCGGTGAAGTCGCTGCTGGTCCACCCGAACACCGAGCTCCTCGGCGTGGTGGTGGACATGGGGACCGCTCCGCCCGATGTCTGGACCGCCCTTGTCGCCCAGCATCACGGGCCCAAGGCGCCGAAGCTCCTCAAGCTCGATGCCTCCGGCGTGGGCGGCCAGGCCGAGGCGCTCGAGCGGACGGCGTGGCCGCTGCAGCCCTCGTTCTTGCAGTCGATCCGCGCGAACGCCGATCGTCCGCACGTGATCTTCTGCGACCATACCGTCTTCACGACCGGGATGCTGCAGGCGGCGCTCAATCAGAACGGCCTTCCGCATGTGCCGCTCGAGACGCCGGTCGGCTTGGCCGAGGCCCTCGCCTCCCCGGACAACGTGCTGTGGAGCATGGTCAGCGGGACCGGCGGGCCGCGCATCGTGGTCGCCTGCTGGAAGGGGGCGCTTCCCGAGGCGGAGGCGATGGCCGTTCGTCTGCGCGAGGCGGTCCCCGAGGCGCGCTGCCTTATCATCGCGACGGCCGGGCCCCTGCACCTGGCCGAGCAGGCGCTGCGCCGCAACAAGCCGGCATCCTTGCCGCGAGAAATGGCGGACAAGGTGCCGACGCTGCTGGAAGGCAAGCCCGTCGAGGACCCGAGCGAGAAGGGCCGGGTCCTGCTCGTCGAGAACAACCAGCTCTATATGGTCCAGCTCGCCATGAGCCTCATGGCCGAGGGCTTCGAAGTGGCCGCGACGACGAAGGCCGAGGAAGCTTTCGAGCTGGCCGAGACGGACCGCTACTACGTCGCTCTCGTCGGTGCCGCCATCGCCTTCGCCAAGCGCACCGGCATCGAGCTGGCGCACCGTCTGCGCGAGATCGACCCGGACCTGCGGCTCATCTTGATGGTGGACCGCTTCCCGGCCGAGGCGGCGCTCAAGGGCGTGAGCCAGGCGGTGGAGTTCGGCCTGGACGACTGCCTGCTCAAGCCCGCCGAGCCGCAGCGCCTGCGCATCGCGCTCCAGCGCGCGCTGGATCGCCGCCGGCTGCTGCTGGAGAACGGCCGGCTGTTGACCGAGCTGCAGGTCTCCAACGACAAGCTCGGCCAGCTCAACGGCTTTCAGCAGAAGTTCTTCGCGACCGTGGCGCACGACGTGAAGAACCCTCTGACCGCCATCCGCGGCTACGCCGAGCTGATGGCCTGGAAGGTGAAGGAGCCCGACATCGTCAAGTGCGTGGGCCACATCCAGACTTCGGCCAAGACGCTCGAGGGCCTGGTCAATGACCTCGTCGATTACGCCGCCATCGAGTCCGGCAAGCTGCGCGTGAGCCTGGAGCCCTGCAATCTGCTGGAGGTGGTCGAAGAGGTGCGCTCGCGCATCCAGGTGGTGGTGAACGCCCGCAAGCAGAAGCTCATCGTGAACGTGCCGAAGGAGCTCCCGACGCTCGCGGGCGATCCGTTGAGGCTCGGCCAGGTGATCCAGAACCTGTGCACCAACGCCGTGCAGTACACGCCCGAGGGCGGCACGGTGACGCTCACGGTGGAGCGCTCGGGCGCCGAGATCACGATCAGCGTGAGCGACACCGGCATCGGCATCTCGAAAGAGGACCTGCCGCGCGTGTTCCAGCGCTTCTTCCAGACCGAGGCGGCGCAGAGGATGCGGCGCGCGGGCTTCGGCTTGGGCCTCAAGATCGCCCAGGAGATCATCAAGGCGCACGGCGGCGCGATCGGCGTCGAATCGGAGGTCGGCAAGGGCTCGCGCTTCTTCTTCACGGTGCCCATCCCGCTGACGGCGCCGACCCAGGCCGCGCCGGCCGCCGCCCCGGTCGCCACGCCGCTCGGCCCCGCGGCCGCCGCGCCGGCCGTCGCCCCGGTCGCCGCTTCCGTCGCCTCCGCGCCCAACAGCCGCTCCATGCCGTCGTTCACCGGGCCGCTGCACACGCCGATGCCCGCGGCCACGCCGGCGCCGCGCCCCTTGCCGCCCGGCGCGCCGCCGCCCGCTCCTCGGCCCGGCCTGCCCGACGTCAAGACGCCGCCGCCGGCCGCCAGCCCGCCGCCGAGGCCGATCACGGTCCAGCCTCCTCCTCCGCCGCCCGCGGTGCCTCCTCCTCCTCCGAAGGCCAAGCCGCGGCCGTTCGGCTTGGCGCCCGAAGAAGATTGATGGACCTCGCCGGGCTGGCGCCGGGAGCCTCGCTCCTCACCTCGGAGGCCGACCTCCTCTCTTATTCGTACGACGGGGCGCTCGACCGCGCGCGCCCCGATGCCGTGCTGCTCGCGCGCCGAGCCGAGGAGGTGCACGCGGCGGTCGAATGGTGCGCGCGCCGCGGCGTGCCGTTCGTCGCGCGCGGCGCCGGCACCAACCTCTGCGGCGCGGCGATCGCCTCGCGCGGCGGCGTCGTCATCGCCACGGTCGGCATGAACCGCGTGTTGTCCATCGACGCCGCGGCGGGCACGGCCGTGCTCGAGCCGGGGGTGGTGAACCTCGAGCTGCAGAAGCAGCTCGACAAGGTCGGACGCTTCTACGGCCCCGACCCGGCGTCCTATCGCGTCTGCACGCTGGGGGGCAACGTCGCCCAGAACGCCGGCGGGCCGCGCTGCCTCAAGTACGGCGTGACCAGCGACCACATCCTCGCGCTCGAGGCCGTGATGCCGGACGGGACGGTGGAGCGCTTCTCGACCTCCGAGCCGGGCCCCGACCTCGTCGGCCTGCTCGTCGGCGCCGAGGGCACGCTCGGGGTCGCGACGCGCATCACGGTCCGAACGCTGCCGGCTCCCCCGTGCATCGTCACTCTCCTCGCGGGCTTTCCGACGATCGAGGCGTCCATCCAGTGCGTCTCGGACATCATCGCCGCGGGCATCGTCCCGCGCGTGCTCGAGGCGATGGACCGGATGACCGTGGAGTCCATCGAGGCCTATTGCCACGCGGGTTATCCGAAGACGGAGGCGGTCCTCCTCATCGAGCTCGACGGAGAACCCCGGCAGGCGGAGGCCGAGGCGGCGCGAGTCGAGGAGATTGTGAGGCGGTTGGGCGCCGTGGAGCTGCGCCGCGCCACGGCGGAGGCCGAGCGCGAGCGGCTGTGGGAGGGCCGGCGGGGCGCCTACGCGGCGGTGGCGCGCATCGCGCCGAACGTGATGGTCGAAGACGGGGTCGTCCCGCGTGGCCAGCTTCCCGAAGCCGTGCGCCGCCTGCGCGCCATGGCGGAGAAGGCGAAGATCACGGTGCCGCTGTTGTTCCACGCGGGCGACGGCAACCTCCACCCGAACATGGCCTACGACGAGCGCGACGCCGAGCAGACGCGCCGCGTACAGAGCGCCGGCCATGAGGTGCTCTCGATCTGCGTGGAGCTGGGCGGCTCGATCTCGGGCGAGCACGGCATCGGCACCAATAAGCGCGGGGCGATGGCTTGGCTGTTCACGCCGGAAACGCTCGCCTTGTTCCGCCGCGTCAAAGACGCCTTCGACCCCACGGGGATCTCCAACCCGGACAAGAAGCTGCCCGACAAGCCCCAGGCGGCGCCGGTGCGCGGGCCCCGGCGCGAGCTGTCCGCCGAGGCGCGCGGCGTCGTCGAGGCTCTGCGCGAAGCGGCGCGGTCGGGCTCGCCGCTCGCCTTAAGAGGCTCGAAGACGAAATTGGACGACGGGGAGGCCCGGGGGGGAAAGGACCTTTCGCTCGCCGGCCTCGGCCGCGTCTTGGAGCTCGACCGCGCGAACTACAGCGCGACGGTCGAGGCGGGCATGAAGCTCGAGGACCTGCGCCACGCTCTCGCCGCCGAGGGCTTCCACCTGCCGCTCGGCCGCGGCGCGGGCACGCTCGGCGGGGCCATTGCGGCCAAGTCGGTGGAGGGACTTCGCTACGCGGTCCTCGGCCTGCGCGCCGCGCTGGCCTCGGGCGAGGTGGTCGAGCTGGGCGGCAAGGTGGTCAAGAACGTGGCGGGCTACGACCTCATCAAAGTCCTGCTCGGCTCCTGGGGAGCTTACGCCGCTATCCTCGAGGTCACGCTGCGCCTTGCGGCGAAGCCGCCCGCTTGGCTCGAGACGCCGGAGACAGCGAGGCGCTTCGTCCCCGGCCGCTGGCACCGGACGCTGAAGCACGCTTTCGACCCGGACAACCGTTTGAATCCATGGATATACTCGGCCGGCTCTCCACAGGTCTAGGCGAGCGCTCGACCTACGACGCGGTCGCTCAGTGCCGCCGCTGCGGCGACTGCGAGCAGGCGTGCCCCACGTACCTCGCCACGGGCCGCGAGGGCTTCAACCCGCGCGGTAGGAATCAGGCGGTGCGCATGCTGCTGGAGCGCAAGATCGCCCGGGCGCAGACGGCCGAGCAGCTTTTGTCCACCTGCCTCTTGTGCGGCGCGTGCTCGACGACGTGCTACGCGCACGTCCGCACGCCGGACCTCGTCCTTGAAGGGCGCAGGCTCCTGCGCGAGGGGCAGGCGCCGCCGCTCGCGCGGCTGCTCGGCTGGCTGCTCCTGGAGCATCCGCGCGCCTTCGAGTCGCTGCTGAAGGTGTCGTACTTCTTCAAGCGCCTGGGCCTCGCCCGGCTCGCTTGCCGCCTCGGCCTTCCCTCCCTCGTCGGTTTGCCCGGCTTGGCGGTCGCTGAAGAGCAGGTCTCGGAGGCGCCGCGCTCCTTGCTCGCCCCGGAGCTTCGGGCGCGGCCTGAGCTCCGCTCGCCCGCGCAGGCGAGCTTCCTGTATTTCGCCCCGTGCGGGCCGAACTTCGTCCTGCCGCGCGTGGGCCGCGCGACGGTGCGGGTGCTCAGCGCGCGCGGCAAGACCGCTTTCGCGGACATCGGCTGCTGCGGGCTCTTGGCCTACAACTACGGCGACGTGGGGCAAGCGCGCGAGTTCGCGCGGCGGGTCATCGAGCGCGCCGAGACGGCCTTCGCCAAGGCCGACAAGGCGGCGGTGCTGGCGGGAGACTGCTCATCCCGCGTCGCGCACATGAAGGGCTATCCTCAGCTCTTCCTCGAAGACCCCGCCTGGAAGACTCACATACCACGACTCCTGCCGCGCCAAGCACGGCCAGGGTATCTCCAAGGAGCCGCGCGCGGCGCTGGCGGGGCGGGACTTTCGCGAGATGGCGGAGTCGGACTCATGCTGCGGCGGCGCGGGCGCCTTCGCCTTCGTCCATCCGGACCTTTCCGACGCCGTGCTTCGTCGCAAGGTCTCCAACATCGCGTCCACGCAGGCGCGCGTCGTCGCGGCCAGCGCTACCTCCTGCCTCCTGCACCTCGCGCACGGCTTGGCAAAATACTACCCGGAGTGCCGCGTCGCGCACGTCTCCGAGTTGGCTGCCGAGAATCTCCCGAAATAGGACTTTTCCGCGACCGACGGGCACGCGGCTGTTGCCCTCGCGGGAAGGGGTCGGTGCTTGCGCGCCCTCACATCTGGGCGGTCTTGCAGTTGATGCCCTCGCGCCAAGTCTGCTCTCTGGGATCCATGAAGTCCGCCTTCATGGTGGCCGAGAGCTTCTGGACCCATTGCCGCTCCCCGAAGAGGAGGCCGAACTCCCGGTTGTTCGAGACCGCGGACACGGACCCGTTGGCGGAGCCGACCCAGGCGCGTTCGCCGTCGACCACGATCGCCTTGGCGTGCAAATAGCCGGGGAAGCCGTTGATCAGGATGCTGCTGTTGAACATCTTGGTCTCTATCCCCGCGGCGTCGAAGGCCGAGTAGGTCGCGGTGGCCTTCGCGGCCTCTTGTTCATTGGGCATCCCGAAGGCGCAGAGGCTGGTGATATTGAGGTTGACGCGCACTCCCCTGTGCGCGGCCGTGATCAGAGCGGCGTTGATCTCGGGCTCTTTGAGGTACTGGTTCTGCAGCTCGATCGTGCGCTTCGCGGAGCGGATGAGGCGGAGCAAGGGGTCCAGGATCAGCGGGCCCACGGTCAATCTCTTGGCCGCCGGTCCGGTGAGGACCGCGCTCATGTCGTAGCGGACGCCGGCGAGGTCCTTCTCAAAGATCGCCGTAAGCGTCGCCGTGATCTGCGGATCGTCGAGGACCATCGTGTAGTCGCGATTGCATTTCTCCGGCGATTCGGCGACATCGCAGAGATTTGACTTGTCGAAGTTGCCGGTGCTCATCAGGGCGACGGCGCCATCCGAGATGACCATCTTGCCGTGCTCCCAGCAGGGTTCGTTCTGGCACAGCTGGTCCTTCTTGAAGGGGACATAGGCCCCTCCGGCGGCCCGGACCTGCCGGACCAGGCGTTTCTCATCCGCGCAGTCGGCCGCGGCGCCGGGGTCGGACAGCGTCGCGCCCGAGGCGTCGAAGACTCGGCAGGCGCCGCCCACGGGATCGGGCTCCTTGACGATCCGCACGCGGACCCCGCGCTTGAGGGCCTGGCGGATGGCGGCGCGCACGGCCGAATCGCCCATCTGATAGATCTCGATGTCCAAGGTGGCTTGCGTCCCTCCGATTAGGGAGAGGATGGGCGAGCCCTCCGAGTTGTTGTAGAAGCCGGCAAGGCTGGCGTCGCGCTGCTGAGAGCGAGCCGCCGCGCGGTTCGGCATGGCGTCCACGGTGCCTGAGATGACAGGGACCGGCAGCGTGTCGCCGAGGCTCAAGGCCTTGAGTTGCTCGAACGCAGTCTGGGCCGAGGCGGTGATTGGCAGGGCGAACCATAGGGCCAGAGCGGCCGCTGCCCCGAGCGTTCTCCCTGCGACAACGTATCTCTTTTCCTTCATACGATCCCGTTGCTGGGAGTATGCCCGTGTCTCGAGCATCGCTCCCTGAAAGAAGACGGCAGGTGAAAAGAATCTGAACTTTCTTGCTCGACGCCCTGATTGCAAAGGATGCCGAGCGCGAGACCTGCGGAGCGTGACGGCGCCCGCGAAAGCGGGCTTGAAATGCCTTGGTCCGGAAAACTCTGGCAATTGAGCGGAACGGGTGCTAAGATAAAGGAAGCCGCTGCTCCCCGCCCGGCGGTCGAGAGGTACCGAGCCAGGTCATGAAGTAGTAACTCAGGCCTGGTTTAATAGTGACGCCATGGGACGACGACAAGATCTAGAGCGGCGGCAGATGCTACTCGCCCGATTCGGGCGGCGCATATCGAGCGAGACCCGCCTAGACAACCTCCTTTCCCTCATCGCGGAAGAGGTGCGCCATATCCTGCAGGCCGACCGCTGCTCCGTCTTTCTGGTCGATCCCAACAAGAACGAGCTTTGGACCAAGGTCGCCCTCGGCATGGGCGAGAAGGTCCTGCGCATCCCGCTCGGCCACGGCATCGCGGGCTTCGTGGCCAAGACCGGCTCGGCCGTCAACATCCGCGACGCGTACCGCGACACGCGCTTCGCGCAGGACCTCGACAAGATCACCGGCTACCAGACCAAGAGCGTCCTGGCCGTGCCGCTCAAGGACCGCGACGGCAAGGCGCTCGGCGTCTTCGAGATACTGAACAAGACGAAGGGCTCCTTCAACGAGGAGGACGAGGGCTTCCTGCGCATTCTGGCCACCATCGCCGCCTCGGCGATCGAGAACGCCCAGCTTTACGAGAACCTGCGCAAGTCTCACCTGGAGACGATCTATCGCCTGGCCATGGTGGCGGAATACCGCGACCAGACGGACACCGCCAAGCACCTGCGCCACATCTCGAAATACTCCGCGATCATGGCGGCCCAACTGGGCATGCCCTACGAGGTGGTCGAGGACATCCGCTACGCGAGCCCGCTGCACGACATCGGCAAGGTGGCGATCCCGGACTCGATCCTGCTCAAGCCCGGCAAGCTCACGCCCGACGAGTACGAGGAGATGAAGAAGCACCCGATCTACGGCGCGCGCATGCTGGAGAACGCCGAGACGCGGCTCTTGCAGCTCGCCTGCCGGATCGCCATCGCGCACCACGAGCATTTCGACGGCTCGGGTTATCCCAACGGCCTGCGCGGCGAGCAGATACCGCTCGAGGCCCGCATCGTCAGCGTCGTGGACGTCTTCGACGCGCTCACCACCCGCCGCGTGTACAAGGGCGCGTGGAGCCTGGACGAGACCTTCCGTTACATGCAGGACCAGTCCGGCCGCCTCTTCGACCCCATGGTCACCGATGCTTTCATCAAATGCACGCCGCAGGTCCAGGCGATCCTCAACGAAGAGGCGGTCTCCGTCGCGCCCGAAGGCCAGGCGTAAGTCGGCGCGGCCGCTCTCCCCGCGGATGGACATCGCGCAGCTGAAGCTCAGGCCTGCGACGGACCAAGACCGGGACGCGATCATCCGGCTCATCTCCGACGCCCTTCAGGAGTACGGCCTGCCGCTGTACTTGGACACGATGGATTCGGACCTCAGCGACATCCGCGGGAGCTACGAAGCGGCTGGCGGATTCTTCGACGTCCTGGAGGGCGCGCAGGGAGAGATCGCCGGCTGCGTCGGGCTTCGGCCCGCGGCCGGTCCGGCCTGCGAGCTGCGCAGGATGTACTTGAAGGCCTCCTGGCGGGGGAAAGGCCTAGGCAAGCGCCTGCTCAAGCACACCGTGGAGCGGGCTAAGGCGCTCGGCTTCTCCCGCATCCGCCTAGAGACGGCCTCGGTGCTCAAGGAAGCGATCGGGCTGTACACCAGCTGCGGGTTCCGCCCGCAGGAGCACGCGGACCTGTCCAAGTGCTGCGACAGGGCGTACGTGATGGAGTTGTAGGCCTCCCGAGACGTCTTACACCGGCACCCAGAGGGTGAAGCGGCTATTGGCCCGGGTTCAGGTCGAGCACGCGGGCTTGGCGGCGCTTCGGCAGGCGGGCGTACAGCTCCTCGAAGACCGCGTTCGTCCAGCCGAAGCCGATCTCGTTGGAACCGTAGCCGAACTTGAGCCCGGCGGCGAGCTGCGAGGTCCGCCGGACCACGTCGTACTTCTCCACGATGGCGTGGTGGGCGATGAACTCCTTGAGGACCATCGACAAGAAATGGATGGAGACGCGGTCGGCGTCCTCGTGGAAGCCGTACCGCCGCAGGCCTTCGACGCCGATGAGCTGCATGGGGGCCCAGCCGAAAGGGGCGTCCCACTGCTCGCCCGTTGTCCGGGCGCTGGTCACCAAGCCGCCGGGGCGCTCGAAGAGCGGCAGGTTGGCCCGCACGCGGGCGGCTTGGCGCGTGTCGGCGAGTCCGGCCCAGAGCGGGTAGAACGTCGTCACGAACGGATATGGCCGCAGCGCCTTGCGCGTGAAGTCGTAGTCGTAATAGAGGCCGTCCTTCTCGTCCCACAAGAGGCGATTGACCCGCTCGCGCCGCGCCGCCGCGCGGCCAAGCCACTCGCCCGCCTTCCCGCCGTCTCCCAGCTCCCGCTCGATGGCCGCCATATCCGTTTCCATGCGGAAGAGCAGCGAGTTGAGGCACACGGGGTTGATGTCGATGACCTCCGAGTTGAAGGGGCCGAAGCGATCCGACGGGTCGAAGCCGGACTCGCGCATGGAGCGGTCGTTCTTGTAGAAGAACGGCGTCAGGCTGTCCGTCTTGGCGTCGTATTCCTTGTCAAGCGGATACTCCGGGAGCTTGTGCGTCTTGAGATGCTCCTTGACGCGGTCGTAGTGCGTGCGCCCCTCGGCATCCTTCTCGCCGGCGAGCACCTCCGGAGCGGGCCCCTCGCCTGAGTCGTAGTAGCGGGACAGCCCGGTCGCGGCGACGAGGTGCGGCGCCTCGGTCCAATAGCGGTAGGTGCTCTCAAGCGCCGGGAGCGCGTTCTCGAGCCAGGGCCTGTCTTTCGTCCGGGCATACACTGCCCGCACCATCGCGGCGAGGAACGGCGGCTGGGAGCGCGTCAGGTAGTACGTCCGGTTGGCGTTGAGCACCCGGCCGTAATGCCGTACCTCGTAAAGGAAATCGTCGGTGACGTCTTTGGCAAGCTGGAGCCGCCCGTCGCGCACCAAGCCGACCAAGATGAAGTAGCTGTCCCAGCCGTAAAGCTCGTTGAATCGCCCCCCCGGCACGACGTACGGCTTGGGCACGTAGAGCAGCCCCGCAGGCGCGTCCGCGCGGCCGTCCGGCAGGACCCGCAGGTCGATGCGGGCCCAATCGTCGGGTCGCATCTCGGCCTTGAGCCGGGCGCGGACGGCAACCGGGTCCTCATCGGCCGGAAGGTAGACGACCGGCTCGGCGCCTTTCGCCTGGAGCTTCGGGTCGGCGGCGGCAAGGGCTAGCGAGGCGTTGGACCGGGTGAGGGTATCCCAGGCGCCATGGATGTAGGCGCGTATCGCCTCGAGCTGAGCGGGAGCGGCGACGGCGGGCGGCCGCGGCGCGCGCGTTGCGGCGAACGCGGGGGCGCAGGCCAAAAGCAGCGTGCCCGATAGCATCGCGGCATCATAGCATGCGAACGGCGATTGCAACGAGGGGAGCGAGGTTGTTAAAGTTGCTGGAGTGGACCTCAGCGGGCTCCTGCACGACGTCTCGCGCTCCTTCTACCTGTCTTTGCGCGTGCTGCCGGCCGAGGTCCGGCCGCAGGTGGGCCTCGCCTACCTGCTCGCTCGCGCCAGCGACACGGTCGCCGACACGAAGGCCGTGCCGCGCGAGCGCCGGCTGGAGCTGCTGGCGAGGATGCGCAAGGGCGACTTCGCCTCCGTGCGCGAGCTGGCGACCGGGCAGGCCTTGTCGGCGGAGCGGACCCTTCTCGAGCGGCTCGACGACTGCGCGCGGGAGAAGGAGCGGCTGGCGCCCCGCGACCGCGAGCTGATCGACGCCTTGCTCGACACCATCGTCTCCGGCCAGATCTTCGACCTGGAACGCTTCCCCGGCAAGGGCGTGGAGACCCTCAAGGACGCCGCCGAGCTCGACCGCTACACCTACCTCGTCGCCGGCTGCGTGGGCGAGTTCTGGACGAGGATGTGCGCCCTGCACCTGCCGGCCTTCGCCGCGCTCGACCAGGAAGAGATGATCCGCCTGGGCGTGCGCTTCGGCAAGGGGCTCCAGCTCGTCAACGTCCTGCGCGACGTGGCGGCGGACCTGCGCATCGGCCGCTGCTACCTGCCGTTCCCCGATCCCGAGCGGCTGCTCGATTCCGCGCGCCGCGACCTGTTCGCGCCCGAGTACGCCCGCTGGCTCGACGCGGCGCTGGAGCATCTGGACTCCGGCTGGCGCTACACGTTGAGCATCCCGCCGTCGCTGAGAAGGGTGCGTCTGGCCTGCGTCTGGCCCATCTGGATCGGCCTCGAGACGATCGCCCTCCTGCGCCGCGCCAATCCCCTCGACCCCGCCCAACGCGTGATGGTGAGGCAGGGCCGGGTCTATCTCTTCCTGGCGGAGTCGGCGCTCTTCGCCGGCTCGGACGCTGTCCGTCCGTCCACTCGCCGCGGCCGTCGGGCTGGACGGTGAAGTCCACGGCGTCGGAGCCGAGCTGCCGCTCGTCCTTATAGATCACGCGGTTGGTGTCGATCCAGATCACGTCGCCGGAGGCCGTCGCGAACGAGTAGCGCGCCGCGTTGGCTCCGAGACGGCGGCTGTTCTTGTATAGGACGCGGTCGGTGTCGATCCAGGCCACGTCGCCCGTGTAGTCGTTGAGCTGGAAATCCTTTGCGTTGACGCCGAGCTGCTCGCCGTCGCGGTACATGACCCTGCTCCGGTCCATCCACGCCACGCGGCCCGTCCAATCCGACAGCGCATGGCGCGCGGCGTAGACGCCCAGCCGCCGGTCGTTCTTGTACAGCGTGCCTTCGCTGTCCTTCCACATCACGTCGCCGGTGCGCTCCGCGATCGCGTAATCGGCGACGTAGTACTGGCCGAGCGTCGCGTCGTTCTTGCGCAGGGCGTGGTTGGAGTCGACCCACGCCACGTCGCCGGAGCAGGAAGCGAGGAAGCTGGCGGCGGTGCCGTCGCTCAGGCGCTTGCCGTCGCGAAAGAGGGCGCCGTAGAGATCGATCCACACGACGGGGGTCGAGCAATACGGCTGGGCGGACGGGGGCAGCGGGCGCGCCGGCGGCTTCTTGGCCGACGCCGGCAGGGCGAGAAGGAAGAGCAGGAATCCCATGGCCGCGGACCTCCGCATCGTTGCGCCTGATGCACGCGTTCGAGCCACTGTACGAAACGAAGCGGTTCATGTCCATCGGCGCGCGGTTGGTGCCGGATGCTGACTTGACGCCCCGGTAGTTCGGGGTTAACCTGATATGGCGCGAAAAGCCGGGGGGGCCATGCTCATAACTCGCATGCCGGGCCATGAGGATGAGGGAAATGGTGAGGACAAGCCGAGGAGGCCGTCGGCGCTATGGTTGATCCCGGCGTTCCTAGCGGCGGCTTTCCTCGTCGGTGCGATAGGGTTGCTCCTGGCTCTGCCGGCGGGGAGAGCGACAACGGTCTTCCCCGGCCGCGCCGATGAGAGCGGAAAGGCGAAGCTCGCCGCGGCGGCCCAAGCGAGGTCGCTCACCCCTCGGGAGCTGCGCGGATCGGCTCTCTACCAGGCGCCGGCGATGGCCACCCAGAAGGAGCAAGAGCTCACCCTCGACGAATTCCTCAAGGTCCTCGACGACCGGGTGCCGAAGTCCGTCTCGAAGAATTTCACGACCGAGTTCATGAAGCAGCCGGCGCTCAAGCACGCGCTCACCTACTACCGGCGCAACCGCGGGCCGTACGCGGAGGCGAAGGAGTTCGTGAATTACATCACGCGCATCTCCGAGTTCCGCAAGCTCACGCAGCAGTTCAGCAGCAACGCCGCCTTCAACGCCGCCTACTCCGACGTGATGAAGAACCCGCAGACCGGCGCCATCGTCAAGGGCGGGCTCGCCAACTACACGAGCCAGACGCCGTCGGGCTCGGCGGCGCGCCAGTGGGCCGCTAAGCCCCGCTCGAACCCGTCCGCGGGAGTCGGTAGCGTGAGCGCCGTCGCGTCGTCCGGCGGACCGGGCGTCCTCACCGCGCGGGCGCCGGCGAGCGCAGGGGCCCTCACCGCCTACGGGCCGCCGGGCGCGATCGGGACGACCGAGCCGCCGGCGGGCGGTGCCGGCCCCAAGGGATCGGCGGACGTCCAGCTCGGAGGGGGGAACGCGTCGAAGGAGGGCTCGGACCAGAACAGCTTCGGCGGAGCCCCGCTTCCCAGCGGCAAAGCCGAGAAGAACAAGGGCGGGGACGCGGGCGGCGGGGGCTATGACGTCAACGACCACCTGTCGGGCAGCGGCGCTCTGCAGTCGAACATCGATTCGAACAAGAAGGAGTACACCAACCAGGGGCAGGCAGCGAGCTTCGACCCGAAGAACTACATCCAGCTGGTCCTCAAGTGGATGAACGTCCAAGACCAGACCGGCGTCTCGCGCGCGAACATGGAGTGCGCGATGGGGTGGAAGCCGGAGAAGACCACGAACGGGAAGGACTATTCCTGTCCCGGCGCGCTGAACGGCCTCGGCCCGGACGGCAACGGCGATGACATCTCCGGGGCGTGCTACGAAACCGGCTACTACAAGAAATGCGAGGAGTTCTGCGCGCAGGACCCCGCCCATTGCAACGGCGGGCTGGACAGCTATTGGGACTCCTGCCGCAAGGCCAAGTCCCACACGGGCGAGGACGACCCTTCCTGCATCAAGAGCTGCACGCGGACTTCGGCCGCCCTCCCTTCGCAGCAGCACGCGCAGGATACCGACGCCTGCATGGCGACCATCGATCCCAAGATATGGGACGGCAACTGCAAGAGCAATGGCGTCTCCTGCGAGTATTGCCTGAAGTCGCAGGACTGCAACCCGCACTCCTGTCCCTGCCCGCAAGGCCCGTGCACCTGCTACGACAACGGGACGCTGGTCGGCGGGACCCAGGAGCAGAACGCCGACGCCGCGCTGGTGATGGCACAGGAGGACGCCAAGGTCGGCTGCCCGACGTCGATGAATCCCATCGAGTGCCAGTCTTATCTGAAATTCTGCGTCGCCACCAACTGCAACCCGCTGCAGAGGGACTGCAGAGTGGCGGGCAATTCGGCGGGCCTCACCACGCCGACGGCCCAGCAGAACTGCGGGGGTGTCGGACAACCGGCGTGCGGACAGACGACCACGATGACGTCGACGAGTGTCACCGCCACGACGACCCGGCCTCCCGACCCGTGCGCCTCCGGCGACGCGCTCGGCTGCGGCGGCAAGGTCGGCAATTTCGGCGATAAGCTGTTCTCCGGCAAGTGCGGCTCGCCGTGCGGGCTGTTGGGCAAGATCGCCGGGGAGATCGACGGGATAGGCGCCGTCTTGCTCGGGCAGGGCAACTACTTCTCCGGCGATTATTAGCTTCCCTCTCCACCGCGCGGGAGTACGCCTTCACGTTTGGCTGACGGTCGTCGGAAGTGTTAATCTTTTGACCTCACCAAAGAGGTCAAGATGACCACGGCCCGGACGGAGACCGCGTTCACGCCGCGCGAGGTCGCGGCGAGCCCATCGACGGAACGGACCGCCTTCCTTAAGAGGCGCTACCTTGAGGAGCCGCTGCGGGTGGACGTCGACTACCTCCGCCTGCTCACCGAGTCGCACCGGCGCACCGGCGGCCTGCCGGTGCTCGAGCGGCGGGCCGAGGATCACGCCTACGCCCTCGAGCGGCTCACGCCGGTCATCCACCCGCATGATGAGATCGCGGCGAACAAGACGCGCTACATCCGCGGCGCCATCCCCTACGCCAATTATGCCGCGGGGCCCTTCCTCAAGGAGATGCGGCGCCAGGTGCAGGACGCCCAGCAGAAGCACGTCGAGCAGGGCCGGGGAGGAGGCATCGCCGGCGCGCTGGAGCGGGCGCGAAAGGAAGGCTGTAGGGTCTTCTCGGGCAAGTTCCTCATCTCGCCGCAGGACTACGAGACCCTGCGCGAGGCGTGCGAGTACTGGGAAGGCAAGTGCTTCATGTCCTCGGGACAGAGGCTCTGGAAGGCGCGCATGCTCGAGGCGGGCTTCATCGAGAAGGGCTGGGCCGCCGGCCTCTACACCGCCCCGCATGAGCCCTGCCCCGAAGGCCGCTTGATCCTGGACTTCGAGACCGCGCTGGCCAAAGGCTACTGGCGGATGCTGGACGAGATCGAGCAGCGCTTGGCCTCGCCGGACCGCCGCGACGGCCGGCGCGCCGAGTTCTGGCGCGCGGCGAAGCGCGTGCTCGGAGGCGCCTTGGCCTTCGCCGAGAACTACGCCAAGGAGGCTGAGCGCCTGGCGGCCGCCGAGCCGGACCCCGAGCGCCGCAAGAGGCTGGGACGGATGGCGGCCGCCTGCCGCCGCGTCCCCGCCCAGCCGCCGCGCGACTTCAGGGAGGCGGTCCAGTCCTTCTGGTTCACCTACATCCTTGGTCACCTTGAGGGCTCGCACCTCGGCTACTCGCCGGGGCGGCTGGACCAGACCTTGTGGCCCTATTACCAGGCCGGCGGCGTGACCTACGAGGAGGCGGTGGAGCTGTTCGAGGAGCTCTTCGTCAAGATGACCCAGATCGAGTACCTGGCCAGCCTGAGCTGGCAGGGCCTGGGCCACGGCAATCTCTACCAGAACCTCATCCTCGGCGGGCTCGACGAGCGCGGCAGGCCGGCGGACAACGAGCTGTCGCTCGCCATCCTCGACGCTCAGATCCGCATGCAGATGACCCAGCCGACGCTCTCGGTCTGGCACGACGACTCGCTCTCCGAGAAGTTCCTGCTCAAGGCGGCGGAGTGCGTCAAGACGGGCGTCGGCTATCCCGCCTTCTTCAACCTCAAGACCTACATCGCCCATGAGACCGCGGCGAGCGGCCTCCCCATCGAGACCGTGCGCAAGCACGCGGCGATGGGCGGCTGCACCGAGCCGGTCCTGCAGGGTATGTCTTACGGCGTGGTGCAGGCGGGCTTCGTCAACCACGGCAAGCTCCTCGACCTGACGCTCAACGACGGCGTCGATCCCGTGACTGGCGACCGCCTGTTCGAGCCGCGCAAGCCCAAGAGCTACGAGGACATCCGCGCCTCCTACCTCGACAAGATGCGCGTCTCCGTGAGGCTTTGGCAGAGGTACTGGAACCACGTCATGGCGGCGCACCGCGAAACGGTGCCGCTCGTATTCTGCTCCGTGTTCGTGCGCGACTGCGTGGGCCGCGGCCTGTGCATGGACGACGGCGGCGCGGTGCTCAACGGGACCCCGACCACGCTGTCCTCGGGCCTCGTCAATGTCGCGAACTCGCTCGCCGCGATCAAGAAGCTGTGCTTCGAGGACAAGGCGTGCGGCTTGGGGGAGCTGAAAGCGGCGCTCGACGCCGATTGGAAGGGCCACGAGGCGTTGCGCAAAGCCGCCCTCGCCGCTCCCAAATGGGGCAACGACGACGACCGCGCCGACGACGTCTTCCTGGGTCTTTTCGACGAGTATTGCCGGTGGGTGCCGGGAGAGATGAACTATCTTGGCGAGCCCTATGATCCTTCCATGCTCGCCATCTCCACGCCGGTCCCCTTCGGCAAGGCATGCGCCGCGTTCCCCGACGGCCGGCGCGCGGGCGAGCCGCTGGCCGACGGCGTCACTTCGCCTTTTCCCGGCACCGACCGGCGCGGCCCGACGGCGGTCGCGCGCTCGAGCGCCAAAGTGGACCACACCCGCATCCGCGGCGGGCTCTTGAATCTGAAGTTCCATCCCTCGGCCTTGCGCGGCGAGGCCGGCTCGCGCAACCTCCTGGCCTTCATCAAGACGTATTTCGAGAAGCCGGGCTTCCATGTGCAGTTCAACGTCGTGGATTCGCGCATGCTGCGCGACGCCCAAGAGCGCCCCGAGGCCTACCGCGACCTGGTCGTGCGCGTGGCGGGTTTTTCGGCCTATTGGGTCGAGATGAGCAAGGCCCTGCAGGACCAGGTCATCTGGCGCACCGAGCACGGACTTTGAGCCGCGGACTGGTCTTCGACGTCCAGCGGTACGCGGTCCACGACGGCCCGGGGATCAGGACCCTCGTGTTCCTCAAGGGCTGCCCGCTGCGCTGCGCCTGGTGCTGCAATCCCGAGTCCCAGCAGGCGCGCCCCGAGCCGATGCGCCGGCCGGCGCTTTGCGCTGCTTGCAGGACCTGCGCCTCCGCCTGCCCGGCCGGCGCCGGCAAGCGCGACGGCCGCGGCGGACCGGTCTTGGACCGCGAGCGTTGCGCCGCCTGCGCGGACTTCGCCTGCGTCCAGGCCTGCCCGCACGACGCCATCAGCCGGGTCGGCCGCGAGGCGGACGCCGGCGAGCTTCTCTTTGAGATCGAGCAGGACCGCGACTTCTACCGCAACTCGGGCGGCGGTGCGACTTTTTCGGGAGGCGAGCCGTTCTTCCAGCCGGAGTTCTTGGGCGAGCTGCTCGCCGGCTGCCGCAGCCGGGGGATCCATGCCGCCGTCGAGACCTGCGGCCACGCTCGGACGGATATCCTGCTGGCGCTGGAACCCTCGATCGACCTGTTCCTATTCGACCTCAAGGTCTTGGACGCGCAGGCGCACTGCCGTCTCACCGGCCAGGACAACGGTCTCATCCTGGATAATTTCCACCGTCTGGCCTCACGCTGTCCGGACAAGGTCACGGCGCGCCTGACGGTGATCCCCGGCGTTTCCGATTCGGAGGAGAACGTCTCGGCCTTCGCCGGCCTGCTCCACGAAACGGGGCTCGAGACCGTCGAGCTGCTGGCCTACCATCCGCTGGGACTGGGCAAGTGGGATGGTCTCGACCGGGAGCCGCTCTTGCGGCCCGAACCGGGCCTGGCCGCCTCCAGCCTAGCCGAGGTCAAGCTTCGCTTGACGCGGCAAGGCATCTCCTGCCGCTGAATTGCGCGGCCATCATCGCCCGACGCGCGTCTCAGCGCAGGAGGGGGATGGGCCGCGAACCGGCGTCGTCGGGGAGAGGGGTTTCCGGTTCCTGAGAGGTCGCCGGCGGGCCTGCCGGCGGGGTCCGCGCCCTCGGTTCCTCGCGCTGCATAGGCGTCAGCGAAGCGCAAAACTTCTCGAACACGGGCGGGAATTCCAGCTTCTTGCCGGGCGCCGGCCATGAGGGCTTGGCGCCTCCCACCCAGTTCGTCTCGTAGGCTAGGCCGACGACCTGGCCCCCGCTGGCGGCGGGATTGTAGGACTGCAGGACGTCGTAGTGCCAGGTGAGCCTGTATCCGCCCCGCTGGGTCTGGGCGCTGTCGTCGCAGGCGTAGCGGACCGCGCGTCGGCCGAGGTGCGTGCACTCCTCGACTCGGCCGGCCGGCTTGTCCCTGCAGAGAACGGGCCATGTCCCCGCCACCGTGAAGTTCCTGAAGTCGCCCTCCACCGACACGATCTCGGTTCCGCCGGCGCCCTGGCGCCGCCAAACGATGGACTGCTCCTCGCCGGAGCGGTCCGGAAAGCCTTCGGGCGGCGTCACCAGCCACGGATAGAGATCTCCGACCTGCACCGGCGGCGCGCCGGGCTGGAGGAGGGCCGGCGGTTCGCGCGCGCTCGCCGGCGCGTTCATCTCGTGTCCCTTGGGCGGCGCGAGCGTGGAGCAGAGCCGATGGAAATCGGCGGCCGCCCTGCTTCTCGCGGACAGGGGAGTCCGATCGAAGACGTTGATCCACTCCGTCTTGTATTCCACGTGGATGACCTCGAGCGCTTTCATGAGCCACAACGGCGAGTGGGGCGTCCAAGCGGTCGTCCCCAAGACGACCACGAAATGCGATGACGGCGTCTCGCCTCTCCAGCCATGGTCGTTCTTGATCCCTCGCCGCGCATCGACCGTCTCGATGTCGTGCCTCTGCCAGCCCGAGGGACAGTCCCAGCTGAAAGTCATGCGTCCATAAAGCACGCCTTTGATCAGCGTCGCTTTAGGCTCCGTCCTGCCCGCGCCGGGAGGCGTCTTCCTGCAATAGATGTCGTAGAACGGCGGAGGTTTGCCCGGCTTCCATTCCAGGGCTTCAACGCTGGAGTCGATGTGGTGCTCGACGCGGGCCACCCCAGCGAGGCTCGTCCCTGCGCTGCGGTTTTTCCCCGCGGAGACCCATCCACAGCTTGCGTTGCCGAGGTCGGCAGGCAGGGAGTTGACGTAGCCGTTGCCGGCGGTCTTCGAGGGTTCCCGCCAGCCGCTGCGCTCATACCCCGAGGGGACGATGACGGTCCAGCCGGTCTTCCCGAGCACCAGCGGGGCGCCTTCGGATGCCGCTCGCGAGCCGGCGAACGCCGACGCCGCGAGCATCACCGCCGTCGTCAGGAACGCGGCAAGGCTCTTTGATCGCATGGAAGGGGAGGGCTGACGATAGTCTAGCCCCGCGGGCTCCGAAGGCGCAAGCAAGCCCGTAACTACAGGACATTTCTGGAATTGGATTCGGGACCTTGCGGGTTTGCGCGAGCGGCGCTAAACTATACTCCTAATGCATACCCTGATGCTTTTTCTCCTCGCCGTATCGGCGCGGCCGACGCTCGCCCAGGACGCCTGCTACTCGGCCGGGGCGAGCTGCTGCTATACGTCTGGTGGCAGCCGCGTCTGCCCTCAGGCTTGCGTCGACGCCAGGGTCAAAGCGGCGAACTGCATGCCGCCGCCGAGCCAGCACCAGCCGAAGGGAGATACCTGCGAGTCGGCGATGTCGGAGTGCTCCAAGACCAACGGCGACTCCGCGGCGTCCCAGCAATGCGTCCAATCGCTGTTCTCCGCCGCCGCCGACGGCAGCCCCAACGGCTGCATCGGCAGGTACGCTGAGGAGATATATGCCAAAGCGGAGCTGGCGGCGAACGCCGGCGAGGACAACTCCGCCCAGAATCAGTACACGGAGGCCATTCGCCTTCTCGGGATGGCGGAGGCCGCCAACCCGGCGGCGTTCAATTTGATGCTCATGCGCGCCAATTCGCTCTTTGCGACCGGCAAGCTCGATCCGGCGTACTCGGAATATACGAAGGCGCTCGGCGCCAAGGATGGGGAGACCAAGGCTTGGGCCCACGAGGGCCGCGCCCATGTCCAAAGCTTGAAGGGGAACCACGACCAGGCGAAGGACGAGATGAACCAGGCGATCGCCGCCTCGCCGACGCCGGATATGTATGGCTACCGCGCCAATGTGTACGAGCGCGCCGGGGACGCGAGGGCCGCCCAGGCGGACCGCGCGCGCGCCGGGGAGACGGGCGCGTATTCAGGCGCGGCCTCAGCCGGCAGGGGAAGGGCCGCCGGCGGCCCCGGCTCCGGGCCCGTCCGGCCGCAGGGCGAGCTCGACGCAAGCCGGTTGAAGCCTCACGCCCCGACGAAGTTCGAAAACTCCGCGTCCCCGAGCTCGATCGGCTCCAAGGATACCGCGGCATGCGTCACCACGGCGAAAGTGTGCGACCATCTCCAGCAGACGGGCAAGATCCGCAATGCGCTGAAGTGCTCGGCGGCGGCTGTTGAGAATTTTCCCCATTGCCTGGCCGCCCAGTTCCAGAACGGCTGGCTTTGGGGCAGCTTCGCGGAACAGGACCGCAAGTCCAAGGGCGATCAGGCGGCCGCCGAGGACTGGGGAAAGGCGGAGGCGGCGTATTCCGCTGCGCTCCAGATCGAGCCCAAAGACCTGCTTTCCCTGATCAACGGCGGCCTCGCCGCCTACAAGGTCGGGCAGTTCGATTCCGCCATCCAGCGTCTTTCCACGGGGATATCGCTCGCCCGCAAGCCGGCGGTCGTCGCGGCCGCGCATTTCAACCGCGGCCTGGTCCACGCCGCCAAGCAAGAATATAAGGAAGCGCTCGCCGACTACGACGCCGCTTATGCGGTCACCAAGCAGGCGACGATCGAGCGGGCGCGGGCGTGCGCGGCCCTGGGCCGCAATGAGGAGGCCCGCGGGGAGTACGAAGGCGTCATCTCCCAGGCGAAGAATCCGGCCGCCGTCGCGCGCGCGAAGCAGGAGTTGAAAGATCTGAAATGATGACCCGTTACGTGCTCAAAACAGGCCTTGCGTCGAGCCCAAACAGGGTCTATACAGATAGAGTGGTGAGGTAGGGAAATGTCTCAACGCGAGCCCGACCAAGAAGGCATCCCGGAGTTGGCGATGGGCGTGGGCCCGGCGTCCGTTCCCCCGCCGCAAAAAAACGACAACAGGCCGCTGATCATCGGAGTCGTCGTCGCCGTGCTCGCCGCCGTCTTGACCTTCGTGCTGGTCGCGCGACGCCGGGGCGCCACCGATGCCATGGTGACCGCGGCCACCGGGCCAAGCGCCCCCATGGCGCCGCAGAAGTCGTGGTGGGCAGGCAAGTTCGCCGGGGGCGGGGGAGGCGCGGGAGCCGGCCCCTCGGCGGCCGCGGGTGCCGTGGCGGAGCGGGCCGGCGCCTCCACCGGAAACGCGGACATCGACGCTCCCATCACCTTGAGCGCGTTCTTGGACATCCTGGGCTCGCGCGTCTCCGAGGACAAGCGCGCGGCGTTCCTCGATGCCGTGCAGAAGGATCCCGCCATGCGCTCGACCCTCGAGGGACTCACCAAGGCCAGGGGCGGGCGATTCTCCGCGGCGGACGGGCTGGCGGCCCTCAACTCGCACGGAGGCCTCGACGGAATGGGGGCTAAATTCGGCGCCGCCCCGGGCGCCTTCGCCTCGGCCCGTGCGGCGGGCGGCGGGCTCGGTTCAGTCGGCGGAGTCGTCTCCGATGGCTCGATGGGCGCCTTCGGCTCGGTCGGAAGGTTCGGCGCCAACCAGTCGGGCTCCGCCGCTTCCTCGGGTCCCGGGGGCCGCTTCGAGAGCGTGGGCTCTTCGCAGCACGCGACCTTCATGCCGGGCTCCGGCCCCTCGGGCCCCGCGACGCGCCAGACGCGCTCCAACGCGCGGCGCTACGGGGCGCCCGTGGACGCCCCTTACACGCAGACCCGGCTCAACGGCGGCCAATGGAACACCCAGCTCGCCCAGGCCGGGGGGGCGACGCCAGACGACTTCGGCTGGAAGCCCCACGCCTGGGCCGCCATGAATGAGGCGGACCGCCAGTCATTGAAGGACCTGGAGACCGAAGATCATAATCAGCCCGGCCCGGAGCAGCCCGGCATCGCGAGCGGCGGCTGCTCGGGCGCTTGGTGCCAGGTCAGGAGCTGCGGCAAGCACTGCGTCTACTGCTACCACAAGTATCCGTACAGCAACGGCGTGACGATCGGCTGCGGTGGGCCGCAGAACGATTACGACGGCCCGAACCACGCGAACATCAAGGGCTTCTGTCTCTACGGCGCCGGCAGCTTCGGAGCCTGCCGGCAGGCGTGCGAGGGAGACCACAATCCTCCTTGCGACCAGTACAACGGCACCGCCGGCAACAGCACGAAACAGCAGATAGGAGACGGCATCGGCCCGCCGATCGGCGCGGACAACAACGGGACCAACACCAGCGGCGCGGACGACGGAAAAGGTCAAGAGGCGTGCGTCCTGCCCTGCGGCTACACTGGGACCGTTCCGCCCGGCTGCGTGGTGAACTGCCCCTAAGTCGGGCTGCTGACAGGGGACTTTAGGCGTTTAAGGCGCCCCTTATTCGCTCCACACGGATGGAAAGACACCGATTTTTACGGCATCTTTTCCTTAAATAAAGAATTAGTCGCCTCCGATGGATCATCCGGGCATACTGTCGGTGCAGGCGGCTATGAAACTTGATTTCGGCAACTCAACCATTCAACTTTTTGGAGCGACTGCTGGAGCCGCGCTTCTGGGCGCGGCTGTCCTGACTCTCGGCCCCGAGGGCAACTGGAGCCAGGTGGACGACGCAGCCTCCGCTCACGTCGCGGCCGCGAGCGGCGTCTTCCAGTTTCCCAGGCGCGAGGCGGCCGTGTCTTCCGCGTCATCCGATATCGGTCCCGTCCGCGACTCCCTGGCCCCGGCGGCCAACGGCAGCTTGCCCGGCGCGAACCCCGCCTCGGCCGCATACTCGCCCGCGCAGGCGAGCGCGGACAGCGGCGCGGGCTGGATGTCGCGAGAGGCGGCGTCGGAGTGGATCGACACGCTAAGCTATCTTCTCAGCAAGCACCCCGGCCAAGCCTTGACCGGGACCCATCCGATCAGCATGACGGTCATCGGTCAGACCGCCTACTACGTCAAGTGGGCCGCCGACGTGTTCGACGTGTACGCCTGGGACGACGAGTACGTCTATTTGAAGGAGGTCCACAGCGGCGGCCATCCCTACTCCCTCGACCCGGGCAAGTTGATGAAGCGCTCGATGAGGATCGGCGATAGCGTGGAGGCCGAAGGCACGATGAGCGTCGATTTCGACGGCCGCTGCCGCGCCACGGGCGCTCAACTGTACCCTTATCGCATGACCCTCGAGGGTCGTTACGAGTCCTACGACGTGGGCGGCGCCCTGGCCGGTCAGGATGTCATCGTGCTCAAGTACGATTACTTCCATGGCAATTATGAGCGCTTCTTCTTCAGCAAGGAGTGGGGCTTGGTGCGCTGGGAGCTGTACGCCGGCGGCGCGCTGAAGCATGCCTCCGTCTTCAATGCGCCAGCAGGCTCCGCGACCCCTCCCGACACGGCAGCCGCCTGCGGCCAGCAGGGGAGAGGGATCAGCGACGTCGACGCGCTGACCCGGAACCCGCTGAGGCTGACGCCGCGGGGCTGGAGCATCGGCGGCTCGGCCAAGAGCCGCTAGGCTAGCGCGGGACTATTCCGGGTGATAGGGCATTGACGCCGCCGCGCTTTATGGGAGGATCGTCAGGCGGGTGAAGCTGCGGTAATGATCCGAGGTGTAGTAGATCTCGTGGCCGCCGCCGATGATGAGCCGCTCCGCCCCGCGGGGGCCGCCGTTGTGGTCCGGTTGGCAGACCTTGTCGCCGACTTTGAAGACGGCCAGGCTGCCGTGCGGCGGGATGAACGTGTACTCTCGGTAGTAACCGACGGGCTGGGCGGGCAGTAGCCCCTCGGCGTTCTTCCAAACCCCGCCATCCTGTTTGTGGGACAGAGGATTTCCCGCCTTGATATCTGAGATCAACTGCTGGATGGCCTCGGCCCGCTTTGGGTCGCTGATCGCCGGGGCGATGCCCGTTCCGACCGGCTTGCTTTGGCGCAGGAGGGACTGCGCCAAGCCCCGCTCTCCGGGCGCCAGCGGCCGGTCTTGGGCCGCTATCTGACCGAAGGAGGCGCGGTCCGTCGGCTCATAAGTCCCGTCGCTCCGGCGCTGGAAGACCTTCATCTCGTCGCCCGCGAAGAAGATCACCTGGTCGAGCGCCACCTGCTTGGACCCGGCCTGCCAGGAGTCGAGGGTCTGCTGGAGCAGGGAGAGAGGGAGGTGGGACTCCTTCGCCAGGTCCACCGCGGCCGCTCCGTGGCCCAGGCCATGGATGCGGGCGTGCTCGTAGACTTGGTGGTCGGCTTTGTCGATGATCTGTTCGAGCGTCATCTGCTCGCCCAGGAAGGTCTTCATCTCCACGATCCGGCCGCCGATGACCAGATCCGGGGTCTTGCCGTCCTCGCGCACGAGCACCCGGATGTCGGGATCCATGCGCGCGAGCTTGCGGATCAAGGTCACCTCGTGCGGCTCTAGGCCCGGGACCCGGCTCATGATCGCAGGAGAGGCCGCCAGGTCGATGCCTACGAGGCGTCCGCCGCGGTGGTCGTAGTAGGTGTAGATGCGGTATGGCGTCATGTCGGAGAGGTTGCTCTTGAGCCCCGCGATGAGCCCTTCGAGGTATTCGCGGACGTAGGGGTTGTGGCTGTGGCGCGGGTCCGGCAGGAGCCGATCGATATCGGCGGCCGTGCGCACCGTATCCACCGAGACCCTTTCGATGCCCGGCGGCAGGCGGACCGCGGCGAGGTCCAGGGCTTCGCCGGTCGCGGCCGGGGACTTGGCGGCTTGGTTGAAGAAGCGTTCGGATAGCTCCGCCGAGGCGTCGGCCCCTCCGCGGCGGGACTCCTCCATGCCCGCGGTGAAGCTCTTGAGCGAGTCCATGGCGGCGGCGGATCCCTTCTGCTTTTCCGGCGTTTGCTGCCGCGCGCCGGCCTCCTCGGCCGCGCCCACGCCCTGGGCCGCGGGAAGAGCGGTAATAGCCGGCTGTGCCAAGACCCGGGCCGAGACCGCGCTCTCGACCGGCAGGGCGCGCAGCGCCGATGCCGAGGGGATGAGGGAGGGCGTCAGCGCGGAGGGGGTCAGCGGCAGGGAGAGGGAAGCGGAGGGAAGGCTCCCCAAAGCCGGGCCCTGCACGGCCCCGATGGAGAAATAGCCCTGGACCGCGGCTGCGGCCGCTCCGGCCGGAGCGAGCGGGACCTGCACCCGGACCGGGGCGACCTCCTGGCCGTAGAGGGGCGCGAACACGAAGCACGCGAGGAGCCACGCTGCTGATTTCTTCATCCTATATAGAAGAGTAGCTTCAGCCCGGAGGAGCGTAAAGGTCCAAAGGGCCACGAGGCTAGGGTCTTAGGGCCCAAACCATTGAGTTTACTCGTGGGTCGTGGAGCGGGGGATGCGGTTTAGTTCGGCGCTTATCCGCAGCAGCCGCTTCCACTATCCGGCTGCGTCTGGTTCCCCGTGCTCGGCGAGCTCGATGTGTCCACGGTCGTGCTCGAGGTCACGACCTGCGCCACGGTGGACCGCTTCAGCGACAGCACCGCGAACAGCGCCATAGCGATTGCCAATACCAACGATCTGCTGGGCATGATGCCTCCCATATCGACAGTCTAGCCGGAATCCCGGCGGTCCCGCCACTGATGCTTTTCTCAGCAAGATAATGCCGTCAAACAAAGCATTATCGGGGGCGAATGGGCCGAGGCCAATATCGTGCTGATGCAGCACCCGCTCAGCCGCCGTTCATCCCACGCCCCCTTTGTGCGGATAATCCGTTGGATTCTCATGCTAATTGACGCTGAAGAAAATGTCAGTGGCGATTGGACGCGGCTTCGGCCCATACTTCGGTCGAGGCCCATGGAACGAAAGCATCCGGTTCTCCTGGTGTGGCTGGCGGCGGCTCTGGCCGCCTTTCTGCCGACGCTTTGCCGGGGACAAGGCACGCTGAAGCAGGGCGGTTCTCAAGCCCGCTGCGCCGCCGGCAAGAAGGCGGCGTCCGATACGAAGCAGAAGATCCTCAGCGCCATGAAGAATACCGGCGCCAGCAAGGTCGACATCGACCCGTGCGGATCCGACTTCAGGCTGACGCAGGGCGTCGAGGGCTGCACGATCCGGGCGGTGGGCGGGAAGGTGACCACGGATTGTTCGGGCGCCGGCGCGACTCCACTCTCGGAGGCCGACGCGAAGAAGGCTCACTACGACGCGCTGGCCGACCAGCTCAAACGCGAGCACCCGGAGATCCCGCAGAACGCGGTCCACAAACTGTTCCAATACATGCAAGACCACGATGTCCCGAACACCCAGTACGCGGCCATCGCCGATTTCGACCGCCCTTCCAACGAGCGCCGCTTGAGCATCATCAATCTGGAAGACGGCAGCGTCGAGTCGTATCTGGTGGCGCACGGCGCGGGCTCCGGCGGGCTTTACGCGACCAACTTCTCCGACGATCCGGGCAGCCATGAGAGCTCGCTCGGCATCTACGAGACGGGGCCGCAATACGACGGCGAGCACGGCCGCTCGCTCAAGCTCATCGGGATGGAGTCCTCCAACCAAGACGCCGAGTCGCGCAGCGTGGTAATGCATGGGGCGAAGTACGTCTCCGACAGCTACGTGGCCGACAACGGGCAGGTCGGGCGTTCTTGGGGCTGCACGGCGGTCGATTACCGCTACCGCGACCACATCATGAACGAGCTCGAAGGCGGGGCGGCGCTTCTCGTCTACCACGCATCGCCAAGCGGGAGCGATAGCTCCCTCGTCGCTAGCGCTCCCTGACCGTAACGGCCGCTTGGATCCCTCTCGATCGACGCTCGCGCGGCGCTGGCCTGGCACCGACTTCTTAGGTCCGTCGCCTCGAAAGCGACGCCAAGGCTTCGGCGA
>JAPLKK010000035.1:107914-130433 GCA_026388115.1 Elusimicrobiota bacterium
GGCGAGCCTGGAGGCGCCTCTCTGGAGCCTAACCCTGGCCTTAGCCGCACGCCGCCAAGACAACAGCACCACCACCAGCAGGCCGGTCAGCAGTACCGCCGCACCGGTCAGGATCCGCTGAAGCCGCGCGGTCCGCATGGCCAGCTTGAACGCAGCGTCCTCGGCCTTCAGGACCGCGGAGGCGTGCTGCCGCCACTCGCGGACTTTCCTCGCGAAGTGGTTATCGGCCAAGGAGCGATTGATGAAGTCGGCGGAGTCGTGGGGCATGACCCCGCCCATGAGCTGGGCCAGCGCTCCGTACCCCGCGGTCGTCGAGTCGTCGCGACGGCTGTCAACGAACGGGATCCAGAGAGGCTAGAGCCTGCCGGTCAGCCTCAGCAGGCCGTCGAGGATGGTGAGCGGGTGCGGGGGGCAGCCCGGGATGAAGAGATCGACGGGCACGACGGCGGCGGCGCCGTTCAAGACCTCCGCATTGCCGGCGTAGACGCCGCCCGAGATCGCGCAGGCTCCCACCGCGATGACGATGCGGGGGGCGGGCATCGCCAGGTAAGTCTTCTTGAGGGCCAGCTCCATGTTCCGCGGGACCGGCCCGGTGACGATCAGGGCGTCGGCGTGGCGGGGCGAGGCGACGACCTGGATGCCGAAGCGGCCCATGTCGAATCCGACGGTGCCCAAGACGTTCACGTCCGCTCCGCAGGCGCTGCAATCGCCGGCGCTGACGAAGCGGATCTGGAGCGAACGCCGCACGACGCGGAAACGCGGCTCGTCGGGCCTGCCTTTCGGCTCGCGCGCCGGCCCGCCGACGACGAGATCCTCGCGCGAGAAAGCCGCCAGGCGATGGTCGCGGGTGAACTTCACCGCGTCGTGCGCGCAGGCGGCGGGGCAGTCGGGGCAGAAGAGGCAGCGCCCGAGGTCGAGCCTCGGCATGCCATCCGCGGCGCTCAACGCGCCGGCGGGACAGGCGGGGTGTCCCTTCGCGCAGTCAGCCGAGCAATGGGAAAAGTCCACCTCCGGCCGGCCGCGGAACCTGTCGGGCAAGGCGGGCTCGCCGTCCGGATAGGACATCGTGCGAAACCCCTGCTTCAGCCGAGCCGTCAACGCCTTCAGCATGCGATGCGCCTCATAGGTCGTGCCCGCAGTAAGAGAGATTGAAGCTCTTGTTGCACAGCGGGAAGTCCGAGATCTGCTCGCCGCGTAGCGCCATGGCGAGGCCCATCCAGTTGTGGAAGGACGGGTCCACGACCTTGTAGCGGCGTAGCCGCCCCGAGGCGTCGGTGAGCGCCGCGTGGCACACCTCTCCGCGCCACCCTTCCACGAGAGAAACGGCCAGCGAGTCCGGCTCGAGGGGGGCCTCGCCGTCGGCGATCGGCCCGGCCGGCAGCGAGGCGGCCTGCTCGCGCACGAACGCGGCCGAGCGCTGGATCTCCAGCCAGCGCAGGTAGGCGCGGGCGAAGACGTCTCCCGTTCTCCAGAGGGAGACCGGGACCTGCGTCAGCCGGTAGATGCCGGAAGGGAACTCATAGCGCGCGTCGCGCTCCAGGCCGCAGGCGCGCGCGGCCGGGCCGACCAAGCCCAGCTCCTCGGCCGTCTCCTTCGAGAGCTTTCCGGTGTCCTCGAAGCGGGCGAGCACTGAGGGCGTGCTCCATAAGAGGTTGGCCGCGGCCGAGACATCCTTGAGCGTCGCGTCGAGCTTTTGCAGGAGCTCTTTCGCGCGGGCGTCCTCCACGTCGAAGGCCACGCCGCCCGGCTTGAGCCAGCCGCGTCCGAACCTGCTGCCGCAGCACAGCGCCGTCAGGTTCAAGAGATCGCCGCGCAGGCGGCCGCAAAAAGCGGAGGTGGAGAGGAAACCCACGTCTCCGGCGAGCGCGCCGAGGTCGCCGGTATGGTTCGCCAGCCGCTCCAGCTCGAGCGCCACCCCGCGCAGCACCTGCGCCTGGGCGGGGACGTGCGCGCCGCGCAACGACTCCACGACCTCGCAATAGGCGGTGGTGTGCGCGATGGTGGAGTCGCCGGCCAGCGTCTCGGCGAGCCGCAGGGTCCGGGGGCTCGGTCCGCCCACGAGCGCCTCTTCGGCGCCGCGGTGCTGGTAGCCGAGCGAGATCTCCAGATGCAGGACTTTCTCGCCGTGGCATTGGAACCGGAAGTGGCCGGGCTCGATGACGCCGGCGTGGACCGGACCGACCGCCACCTCGTGGATCTCCTCGCCTTCGACCGAGAAGAAATCGGTGTAGGAAGAATGGGCGCGGATGGGTTTCAGCCACGGGTGGCCTTCGGGCCGCAAACCCCACTGCTCGAAGATCTCGCGCTCGAACCAGTGGGCCTGCGGGCAATCGCGGGTGAGGGAGGGGTAGGGATCGGCCGCCCGCGCGCTGCGGACCGAAAGCTCGCCGGTGTCCGGGTGCGCGAGGATCGCGTACAGGCGCAAAGCGTTGCCGTCCGGATCGCCGAAGAGGCTCGCGATGCGCGCGCCGTTTCCCGTCGCTTGGACCAAGCCCGCGCAGAACGCGGACATCGGAAGGTCGGGGATGTCGCGCAGGCGCACCCGCCCGCAATTCTGCAAGCGCAGCGCGGTCATCCGCCCCTCACCACGGCGGCGGCCTGCTCGATCGCGCGGCTGAGCGGGCCCGGCAGCCACAGGCCGAGCAGGAGGAGGATGCCCAGGCCCCCGAGGACGAGCGCTTGGGACGCCCGCCCCGCGTTCTCGACTTGCGGCTCGACGGGGCTTTCTCCCCAGGCCGCCTCGATGGCGTGCCTCAAGACGCCGACGAAGACGATGCAGGTGGCGGCGAGGAAGATTCCCATCGCCCAGAAGGCGCGCGCGTTCGCGGCGGCCTTGAGTATCTGGAGCTCGCTCATGAAGATGGCGAAAGGCGCCACGCCGATGAGGGCGAGCAGGCTGCCGAACAGGCCCGCTCCCCACCACGGGGTCTTGCGCAAGGAGCCCGCCATCTGGCGCAGGTCGTGGCTGCCGTACACCTGCCCCAGCCTGCCGGCGGCGAAGAAGGCCAGCGGCTTGCACAGGGCATGGTTCAGGGTATGCCAGAGCGCGGCGAACACGCCCGCGCCGCCCAGGCCGGTCCCCAGGGCGATGATGCCCATGTGCTCGACGCTGCTGTAGGCCAGCAGGCGCTTGGAATCATGCTGGAAAGCGATGAAGGCGGCCGCCACGACGATCGAGATGCAGCCCATGACGATCAAGAGGTGCATGGCCCAGCCCGAGCCGCCCAGCGCGCCTTCCACCAGGGGCAGGCAGCGCATGATGCAGTAGAGCCCCGCGTTGAGCATGAAGCCGGAAAAGAGCGCCGACACAGGGGCGGGCGCCTGGCTGTGCGCGTCCGGCAGCCAGTTGTGCATGGGAGCCAGCCCCGCCTTCGTCCCGTAGCCCACGAGAAGGAACACGAAGGCCAGCTTCATGAACGCGGGGTCAAGGCTCGCGGCCGATCCGCGCAGGCGCGTCCAAAGCAGCAGCTCGTAGGCGTTGAGATTGAGCTTCTGGGCCGAGGCGCCGATCAGGATCGTGCCGACGAAGGCGAAGGCGACGCCGACCGAGCAGACGACGAGGTACTTCCACATGGCCTCGAGGGCCAGCGGCCGCACGTGCACGCAGATGAGGAAGGCCGTGATGAGGGTCGTCGCCTCCATGCCGACCCACATCAGCCCGAGGTTGCCGCTGACGAGCACCATCGTCATGGCTGCAAGCGCCCCGAACCAGAGGCTGCCGAAGCGCCGGGCCTGCTCGAGGCCGAAGGAGCCGTCGGCGAGCTCCGCCTGGAAATAGATGTCCGCGTATACCGAGCTGGCGGCGTACACCACCGCCAGGACCAGCGCGTGAAAAGCGGAGAGCGGGTCCATGTAAAGCCAGCCGCCCGCACCGTACAAGGCTCCGGCCTTGAAGGCGACGCACGCGAGCGAGGCCAGCCAGGCTCCCAGGATCAGCCCTCCCGTCCGGACGACCGCCAACACCGCGCCGGGCCGGGGCATGAGCAGGCACAGGCCCGAGGCGAGGACCGGAGCGAGCAGCGCGACGAGCAGCAGGGTCGCGATCATGTCATCCCTTCAGCTTGTTCAATTGGTCCACGTCGATGTGGTCGAACTCGCGGTTGATGTGATAGGTCGCGATGCTCATGATGAAGACCGCGACGAAGGCGTCGAGCAGGATGCCGAGCTCGACCAGGAGCGGGATGCCTCCCGCCAGGGCCACGCCCAGGGCGAAGATCCCGTTCTCCATCACGATGTAGCCGAGGACCTGGGTCACCGCCTTGCGGCGGCTGGCGATCACGAACAGGCCGATGAGCATGGTGGCGAGCCCCGCCGGGACGATCAGCGTGCCGGGCGCGATGGCGGACAATCCCAGCCGCGCCGCCAGCCACATCGACAGCATGAGCGCCAGCACCCCGCAGACGATGGACAGCGTCGCGCCCACGAACGGCTCGACCTCGCGGCGCACGTCCGCCTCGCGCATGGCCCGCGACAACACGAACGGGAAGACCCCGCCCTTCAAGATCATGACCGCGACGCCCAGCAGCAGCGGCCGCCACAGAGGCCCGCGCTCGTGCATGAGGATCGGGAGCAGGCCCACCGCGACGCCTTGCAGCGCCACGATGCGGATGCACGAGCTCAAGAAGCTCGACCCCAGCAGCATGAGGTTGGTGATGAGCAGAAGCGCCGTGACGCCGTCGATCAGATTGCCCATGGCCTCATCGCACCACCAGCACCAGCGCCACGACCGTCAGCGCGGCCGCGCCCAAGATCAAGACGGGCACTCGGACGAGCCGTACCCGGGCCATGCAGGACTCGACGACGCCCACGAGGACCGCCACGGCGAGCATGCCGGCGGCAAAGGCGGCGCCGTCGAGCCAGGCGTCGCCGGTCCGCACGGGGACGGCAAGGCCGACCAGGAGGCTCCCGAAGAGCCACAACTTCACGGCCGCTCCCCACTGGATGAAAGCCAGGTCCGGCCCCGAGTGGTCGAGCACCATGACCTCGTGGATCATCGTGAGCTCCAGGTGCGTGGTGGGGTCGTCCACCGGGATGCGGGCGTTTTCGGCCAGAAGGACCGCGAAGAGCGCGGCGCAGACCAGAACCAGAGAGGGGCCCTCGGCGGCCCAGGCGGAGGGTGAGATCGCGCCCACCATCTCGGACAAACAGAGGGTCCTTGTCCGCACGGCGACCGCGGCGAGGCCGAGGAAGAGGGCCGGCTCCGAGAGGGCCGAGAAGAACACCTCGCGGCTGGCGCCCATCCCTTCGAAGCTCGAGCCCGTGTCGAGCGCCGCCAGCACGGTGAAGAATCGCCCGACGGACAAGAGATAGGCGAAGAGCACGAAATCTCCGGGGAAGGCGACGAGGGCGGGCAGGTTCCCCCACGGCAGGAGAAGCAGCGCCGTCGCGGAGCACGCGAGGCCCACGACCGGCCCGGCGCGGAACACCCACGTCGTCGTGCGGCTGTAGGTGGCGCCTTTTTGAAGCAGCTTCCAGAGGTCGAAATAAGGCTGAAGCAGCGGCGGCCCTCTGCGGCCGGCGAAGAACGCCTTGGTCCGATTGATCACCGCGAACAGCAGCGGGGAAGCGGCGAGGCCCACGGCCGGAGGCAGCAGAGCCCGGATCATTGCCCGGCTCCCAGCGTCCAAATGAGGAGGGCCACCAGCGCGAGGCCGACATAGAGCACGTAGATCTGCATGCGGCCTTCTTGCAGCCCGCGCAGCCTGCCGAGCAGCCGGCGGCAGCCGCCGAAGAGCGGCTCGAAGATTAGCTCTCGGTAGGTGTCGCCCGTCTCGCTCGCCCAAGAGGACGCTCCCGGGAAGTGGCCTTGCAGCCCCGCTTTCCGCTCGCGCGTGCGCAAGAACGGCGAGAAGAAAGCGAGCAGCGGCTGGGCGAAGGAGGAGGCGGTGTACTGCATGCGGGCGGTCGGGAAGGCGTAGCCGCAATCCCAGGTGACCGCGGTCTCCACCCGCCGCCCGGACAAGAGCGCCCGGCGCACGCCTGCCAGCATGAGGACGGCCGCGATCAGGACGCCGGCCGCCGCCGCGACCCAGCGCAAGATAGCGGCGGCCTCGGCCAAGACCGGCGTCACCTCGGCGGCCGGCAAGTGCGTCACTGACGCGAGCAGCGGTCCCATGGCTCCGATGACGAGCCACGGCAGAAGCCCGATGAGGACGCAGGCGGCGGCCAGGAGCGCCATCGGCACGAGCATGGCCGCGCCCGATTCATGCGCCTGCTCGGCGCGGCTCGAGCGCGGCTCGCCGAGGAATACGATGCCGAACGCCTTGGCGAAGCAAGCCGAGGCCAGCCCGCCGATGAGGGCGAGCCCGGCGAGGGCGGCCAGGCCGGGGGCGGCCGTCGCGGGTGAACGCGCCCCGACGGCGCTCATGAAGGCGCCCAGGTACAGCAGGAACTCGCTCACGAAACCGTTGAGCGGCGGGAGGCCCGAGATCGCCGCCGCGCCGACGAGGAACGTGGAGCCCGTCCAGGGCATGCGCTTGAGCAGCCCTCCCAGGTGGTCCATCTCGCGCAGGCCGGTCGCATGCTGGATCGACCCCGCGCCCATGAACAGCAGTCCCTTGAAGATCGCGTGGTTCATCACATGCAGCAGCCCGCCGCCGAAGCCGAGCACGGCGAGCGCCGGAGAGCCGCAGGTCACTCCGGTCATGCCGAGGCCGAGCCCGAGGCTGATGATGCCGATGTTCTCGACGCTGTGATAAGCCAGAAGGCGCTTGAGGTCGTGCTGGGCGAGCGCGAACAGCACTCCCAGGATGCCGGAGGTGAGGCCGATGGCCAGAAAGAGCGGGCCGGACTGCGGCGGGCTCCCGAGCATGGCGTGGAAGCGCACGAGGCCGTAGATGCCCGTCTTGATCATGACGCCGGACATCACCGCCGAGACGTGGCTCGGCGCGGCCGGATGCGCCTCGGGAAGCCAGACGTGCAGCGGGAGGAATCCCGCCTTCGTCCCGAAGCCGATGACGGCGAAAATGAAGACAAGGCCCGCGAACGCGGGGCTCATCGGAAGCCGCTCCCAGGAGCTGAAATCGTAGGAGCCCGCGCTCGACGCCAGAAGGACGAACATGACGAGGAGGAACGCGCCGCCCAGGTGCGTCGCCACGAGGTACACCCAGCCCGCCTCGCGCGCCGCGGCCTTCTCGTCCTCGAAGACGACCAGGAAGAACGAGGACAGCGCCATCGTTTCCCAGGCGATGAGGAAGAGGATGCCGTTCCGAGCCAGGAGGACGAGCATCATGCTGGCGACCAGCACGTTGAAGTGGAACCACGCGGGTCCCGCTGGCTTCTTGGAGTCGCGCAGATACCCGATCCCGTATACGGCCGCCAGAGCGGAGAGCAAGAGCGTCGGGATGAGGAAGAAGCCGGAGATGGGGTCCAACCCCACGCTGAGAGACGCCCCAGGCAGCGGCCAAGCGAAGCGGAGGGCTTGGCTCGGAGCGCCCAAGGCGGCGCTCACCGCCGGCGCGAGGCCCGCCGCGCACCCGAGTACCGCGCCGCCGGCTCCAAAAGCGGAGGCCCAGCGCCGTCTCTTTCCGGACAGGAGCGCGGCGAAGCCGCCCAGGAGCAGGACCCCGGTCGAGAAGAGGAGGGGGACCATCAGCCGCCCGTCGTCCCTGCCTTGCGGTCCATGGCCGTCTCGATCCGCTGGAGCCCGGCCAGGATATCTTCGCGCAAGGCCGAGCGGCGGATCGTTTCCATGAAGCGGGCGTCTCTTAGAGCGAACGCCAGCCTGGAAAGCAGGTGAAGGTGCGCGCGCACCGTCGGGCTCACCACGGTGAACAGGCAGCGCACGGGCTGTCCGTCGATGGCGTTGAAATCGACGGGCCGCTCGAGAAAGCAAAGCGTGACCGTGGCCGAAGGCACATGGAGCACGATGGGGTTGCGCACGTGCGGGATCGCGATGCCGTCGCCGATGCCCGTGGAGGCCAGCGCCTCGCGCGCCGCGAGGACCCGGAAGAGGAACTCGCGGTCCACCTCTTCCGGCAGGCGCATCGCCTCCACGACCGCGCGAAGCACCGAGTCCTTGTCGGTCCCGCCGAGCCGGTAGACGACCCCACCCGCCTGCAGGGCCTCGACGAGGCTCGGCATGCGGACCGCGGAGCCGGTTTCTTCCTTTAGGATCTCCGGAGACACGCCGATCTTGTTCGCGGTGGCCCACTCCAGCAGCTCGGCCCGGTGGAACCGGTACTGTTCGTTGACCCGGTAGGCGGGGATGCTGTTGTCCTTGATCCAGCGGTAGATCGTTTTCTCGGAGACGTTAAAAAGCTTGGCGACTTTGCGGACCGTCAACTGCATGGGGAGGCTATGATAGTCGAGATGTCCTTAAATGTCCATCGGACGTCCCATTTGTCCAATGCCGGGAAGCCCCGGAGTGGTTGTGCGAGGGCGACGCGCAGGTCTTACTTGACCTTGATGGTGAGCTCTATTTCCTGCGGGTCCTTCACGCCCCTGAGCGTGGACAGCATCCCCAGCACGGCGAATCCCACGAAGTCCTGGACGAAGCCCTTCATCCCCACAGGCTTGCCGTCCACCTTGAGCCGCACGTCGCCGATCTTCTTCTCCTGCCCGCGTCCTTCGGTCATAGGCCGCAACTTTACAACTTACGCCTGTTCTTCGACCAGGGCGATGGCGCTCTTGAGGGTCTCGAGCTCGGGATGGCGCAGGAAGTACACGTAGTCGCCCATGGCGACCCTGAAAAGCGTCGGGAACTGCATGTGTGCCACCAGCACGGGAGAGAGCTCGCGCAGGATATCCTCGTGCGAGCGCCGGTACCGGATGCTGTTGCGCCTGCCGACGTGCGCCACGTTGTACGGTCGCTCGTAGTCGAAGTGGCTTTCCCCGCACACCACCGAGCGCGCCCACAGGCGGTAGAGATCGATATCGCAGGCCCAGTTCATCATGTCCAGCGACAAGCCGCCAGGCGGCCGGACGTTCATCTCCAGCGCGACGCAGCCCTCGCCGTCGACAAGAAACTCGGTGTGGAAGAAGCGCTCGCGGATATGGAAGGCGCGGACGGCCTTGCGCCCCAGCTCCTCGATCTCCGGCGGGATGTCGCGCAGGTAGTAGTAATGGATGGGCTTCTGCTCGGTGATGATCTCCATGATGCCCAAGTTCACGCGGTGGGAGGCGCAGAAGATGATGTTCCCCTCGCGGTCGGTCAGGCCGTCGAAAGAGACCACCGTCCCGGGCACGAACTTCTCGATGAAGTAGTCCTTCGGCGGATAGGCGAGCACGCCCGCCAGCCTCTGTTCATCGTTCACGCGGAAGATGCTCTGGGCGCCCACGCCGACGTCGGGCTTGAAGACGACGGGGAAGCCCTCCCGGCGGACGAAATCGCGGATCTGGTCCGCCGAGGTCACCGGCTCGCCGGGCGCGACGGGGACGCCGGCCGCGCGGAACACCTGCTTCATGCCGGATTTGCGGCGGTTGAAATCGAGGTCGGCGGACTTCTGGCCGAAGACGTTGAAATCCTCGCGCAGCCGCGCCTCCATGCCCAGCCAGTGCTCGTTGTGCGACTCGATGCGGTCCACCCTGCCGTGCTTGTGGATGAGGAACGCCGCCGCCCGGTAGAGCGACTCGTAGTCGCTCATGTTGTCGAGGTAATAGTACTCCCACAAAGCACCCTTGAGCTCGCCGCTCAAGGAGTCGTAAGGCGCGTCGCCGATGGCCAGCACGCCCGCGCCCGCGTCTCTGAGCGCGATGGAGAACCTCTCGAAGTTCGGCGGGAAGTGGGGGGAGAGGACGAGGACGTTCATTTCGGTATCGTAACAAGCAACGGGCGGCGGCCGCTAGGTCTGGGGCGATTTGCTAATGTTGCGGCATGACGACTTTATGGATCGTCGCGGCGTTCGTGGTGCTCCTCGCGGCGGTCCTTTATCTGCGCAAGGCGCTGGTGGTGAAGGTGACGCCGGTGGTCCAGGGGGCGATCCTCAAGCAGAACGAATCGATCACGCTCGTGCTGGTCAAAGACGCGCAGTGGAGCGATCCGGAGCGCATAAACCGGATGACCCGCGAACTGGCCGCCGAGGGCCTTGCCGTTGCCGGCGATTACTCGGTCGATGAGCTCGCCGTGCTGCTGCGGCTGATGGTGAACACCGCCAACGGCGTGACGGCGAACATCCACGATCACCCGAAAGGCGGCATATGGGCCGAACTGGTGACCCGCTACGAGGACGGGAGCTCGGCCACCGCTACGACCCTTCCGGACAAGGGCGTGCCGCGTCCAGAGTGGCTGAAGACCCTGCGCCTGCCGGGGGCCTCGCCGGCACAGCTGTACCGGGAGCTGTTGCGCACGCGCCCGCACGGACCGGTCAAGATCGTCGCCTTGGGGGACGCAGCGCACGAGTTCGAGCAGACCTATTTCACGTACATGGCCTGGCTGAAGAACCGACAGTTGAGCGCCGCCGAGGTGCTCATGATGGTGGAAAAGGCAAAACTGAGGGACCATTGATGAAGATCATCCGCCCGCTCGCGCTCATCCTCTTCGCCGCGCCTGCGGCCTTCGCCGCCGCGCCGAAAGCCTACAAGCCCGACGCCAACGCGCCGCGCGCGTCCGTCCCCGAGGAGTACCGCTGGGATCTCACGAACGTCTTCAAAGACGACGCTGCCTGGGAGGCGGGGTTTGCCGACGCCAAGGCCAAGCTCGGCTCCATCGCCGCTCACAAGGGCAAGCTGACCACGGGGGCGGAGGTCAAGAGCTGCCTTGAAGACTATTTCGCCTTGCGCAAGATGACGGACCGCATCGCTTCCTATGCGAACCACTCGGCCGTCGTGGACGACGGCGTCGCCAAGTACCAGGAGCTCCAGCAGCGTTCGTTGGCCCTCCAAAACGACTTCCGCTCCGGCACCTCCTTCATCCGCCAAGAGCTGCTGCGCCTCGACGACCCGGCGGCGAACGCCATGCTTGATGACGCGTCGTTGGCTCCCTACCGCGCCTACATCCTGGACCTGCGCCGCAGGCGCGCGCATGTCCTGGGCGAGGAGGCGGAGCGGGTGTTGGGCATCGCGGGCGACAACCTGTGGTCGGAGACGGACCTCGACGAGATGCCCTCGGAGGTCGAGCTGATCTTCAAGGCCGCGACCAGGGACATCCAGCTTCCGAAGATCAAAGACGAGCAAGACAAGGAAGTGCAGCTCACGCTCGCCAACTACAACAAGTACCGCGCCTCCAAGGACCTTCGGGTGCGCCGCGAGACCGTCGACGCCTTCTTCGGCGCGCTAAAGAAATATCAGGATATCCAGGCCGCGACGCTGGTCGCCGAGTTCAAGCGCGACGTGTTCATGGCCCGCGCCCGCGGCTACGCCCGGTCGGTGGACGCCTACCTGGACCGGGAGAACGTCCCCGCTTCGGTCGCGGAGAACCTCGTCGCCTCGGTCCACGAGAACCTGAAGCCGCTCCACCGCTATGTCGAGCTGCGCAAGAAGCTCCTCGGCGTCGCCCAGGCGCGCCTCGCCGACCTCTACCCCGCCCTGGTCCCGACCGTCGAGAAAGAGATCCCGTACGCCGAGGGGCTCGAGATCGTGCGCGAGGCCCTGAAGCCCCTGGGGGCCGACTACGTCGCGGCGCTCTTCGGCCCCGAGATGCTCGGCAGCCGCATGGTCGACGTCTATCCCAACAAGGGAAAGCAGAGCGGCGCCTTCTCCGAGTCGATCTGGGGCACCCGGCCCTTCGTCCTGCTCAACTATATGGACGAGCTGGACGATGCCTCGACCGCCGCGCACGAGCTGGGCCATGCGATGCACAGCCGGCTCAACATGAGGGCCCAGCCGTACCCCGACTCCGGCTACTCCACGCTCACGGCCGAGACCGCCTCCACCTTGAACGAGATGCTCATGTCCAGGTATCTCCTCAAGAAGTACAAGGGCGACGACAAGACGCGGCTTTACCTGTTGGGCGAGCTGGCCGACAAGATCCGCACGACCATCTACCGCCAGGCGCTGTTCACCGAGTTCGAGCTGAAGCTCCACGCCTTCGTCGAGCAGGGCACGCCGGTCACGGCCGAGCTCCTCGACAAGACCTATGCGGACCTTGTCCGGCTCTATTACGGCCCGGGCTTCACCGTCGGCCCGGACGACGGGGTCGAGTGGGCCTACATCCCGCACTTCTACTGGAAGCATTACGTCTACAGCTACGCGTGCGCGCTTACCAGTTCGATCGCCATCTCGGAGAAGATCGCCGCCGGAGATGAGGCCGCCCGCGATCGCTACCTCGCCATGCTGCAGAAGCCCCGCGAGGCGGCCCCTGTCGACACCATGAAGGAAGCCGGGGTGGACCTCACCAGGCCCGACGCGGTCAACGCCGCGGCGCGCCTCCTGGACGAGACGGTCGCCGAGATGGAGAAGCTGGCCGCGCGCCCTTAGGGTTAGATGCCCATGTTGGCGAGGATCGTGCACAGGTCGTTCACGGTCCTCACCAAGTCGGGATGGGACGCTTCGAGCCCCTCCGCCGACATCGCCAAGCCTTCGACGGCGTGAGTCAGCAGGCCTTCGGGCTTGTCCGTCCGCCGCGCCTCGTGCGCGGCCACGCCGGCGAGCCCGGCGATGCTGTGAGCGGCGTCGCGACGAGTGCGCTCCAGGCGCTGCAGCTCGCCTTTGAGCCGGGCGAGCAGGCCAAGCAGCTCGTCCCGACGCTTGGCGTCGATGCCGGTATCGCGGCGCACGGACTCTTCGATCCTCGCGACGATCTCTTCCAGCGGATAGGTATCTTCAGGCATGGGTCACTCTTCCAGAGCCCATCATATCAAACCTGTTGATTCCGGCAACGGAAAGTCCGTCGCGCAGACGAAATGCTAGATTACAGGGCGTGGAAAAGACCGCCGCCGGCGAAGCGACGGCTCCGTCGACTTCCGACCCGCTGAAGGACCTCGAGCTGTTGATCCGGTCGCGCTACGGCGCGATCTTCCTCGAAAGCGTCGAGGAAGTCCGTACCACAGCCCTCCTTCGCCACTTGGCCGACAAGCTGGGTTTGCCGATGTTCACTTGGTCCTGCACGAAGGGCCTGCGCAATTTGGCGGAGGTCGAGAAGGCGGGCTCATCCGGCGAGATCCCCTTCGTTTACGCGAGCCAAGACCCGGTCATCGCTCTCGGGCACACCGAGGAGGCCAACCTGCCCGCCGTTTACCAGTTTCAGGGGCTGGGAGCCTTTCTGGATGACAAGCGCGTCGCCGCCAAGCTTGCCGACGCCGCGGAGCTGTTCACGAAGGGTCCGGGCGCGCTGATCCTCACGGGCCCCGACGTCGAGCTGCCGCCCCAATTGCGCCCCATCGTCGCCACGCTGAAGCTTCCGCCTCCCGGGACCCCGGAATATCGCGACTTGGTGCAGCAGACCCTGCGCGACCTTTCCCAGAGGATGAACGTCGGGATGCAGCTGACCGACTCGGATCTGGCCCAGCTCCTCAACAGCCTCCGGGGTCTCACGCTGATGGAGGCGGGCAAGGTCCTGACGCTCGCGATCGTCGAGACCGGCTGCCTCTCGCGCGACGCCATCGGCAAGGCGCTCGAGGCCAAGAAGGCGATCATCGAGCGGGAAGGGCTCCTCGAGTATTATCCGGCCGAGGCCGCGATGGGCGATATCGCGGATCTCGCGGGCCTCAAGGCTTGGCTCGCCAAGCGTCGCGGCATCATCACCGATCCCGAGGGCGCCCGACGCAGCGGGTTGTCCTTCCCGCGCGGCGTCCTCCTGCTCGGCGTGCAGGGCTGCGGCAAGAGCCTGTGCGCCAAAGCCGTGGCCTCCGAGTGGGGCCTGCCGCTCCTCAAGCTCGACCCCTCCAACCTCTACAACAAGTACGTCGGCGAGAGCGAGCACAACTTCCAGCGGGCCATCAAGACGGCCGAGCAGATGGCGCCGGTCGTGCTGTGGATCGACGAGATCGAGAAGGCCTTCGCCCAGGGCGGCGACGAGGACGGCGGCGTCTCCCAGCGCATCTTCGGCACCTTCCTTTCTTGGCTGCAGGACCGCCAAGGCGATGTGTTCGTGGTGGCGACGGCCAATAATATCCAGCGTCTGCCACCCGAGTTCATCCGCAAGGGCCGCTTCGACGAGATCTTCTTCGTGGACCTGCCGAACGAGGAGGCCCGCCGCGCCATCCTCGAGATCCACCTGAAAAAGCGCGGCAAGGACCCCGCCCGCTTCGACATCCCCGCGCTGGTGCGGGCCTGCGAGGGCTTCAGCGGGGCCGAGATCGAGCAGGCCGTCGTGTCGGCGCTCTACACCGTCTTCGCCGCCAAGACGGAGCTGACGACGCAAGCCCTCCAGAAGGAGATCGCGCTCACCTGCCCGCTCTCGCGCACCATGCGCGAGCAGATCGACGCTTTGCGCGATTGGGCGAAAGAGCGCACCGTCAGCGCGCAGTGAGCCGTCCGGCATGATCCGAACCATCAGCCTCGATTTCGTGAATGCTTTCCTGGTCGAAGTCGAGGGCGGCTATGTCCTCATCGACACCGGCATCCCTGCGCATTGGGAGAAGCTCGACAAGGCGCTGGCGGCCGCCGGCTGCGTGCCCGGAAAGCTCAAGCTCGTCGTCATCACCCACGGCGATTGGGACCACACCGGCAACGGGGCGAAGCTGAGGGAAAAGTACGGAGCGCCCATCGCCATGCATCCCGACGATGCCTTCATGGCCGAGCGGCTCGTCTTCCTGGAACGCACCGTGAGGAGTTTCTCTCGCCGCATCCAGTTCGCGATCCTCCGCCTGATGATGCGCCTGCGCAAGAACGCCGTCGAATTCCGCGGGTTCAAGCCCGAGGTGCTCCTGCGCGACGGGCAGAGCCTCGCCGAATACGGCTTCGCCGCCAAGGTCATCCATATCCCCGGGCATACGAAAGGGTCGATAGCGGTCCTGACCGATTCGGGCGACCTCTTCGCGGGCGACACCTTCGTCAACCGCAAGACTCCCGTTCCCGCCGAGATCATCCTTGACGCCGCCGAACTGGAGAAGAGCCTCGCCAGGTTGCGGGGGATGAGCGTCAAGACCATCTATCCCGGTCACGGCACGCCGTTCGAAGCGTCGCTCGTGCTCTAAGGGCGATCGAGTGGTTCATGCTGAATCAAACATTTACAGGGAGCGGGCCCGGACAATGATGATGAGGCCGGCGCTCGCTCTTCTGGCCGCCCTGGCGTCGTTGGCGGCGCTGCCGTCCGGCGCCCGAGCCGCGGCCGGCATCCGCGCGGAGAGCTGCGCGGACTTCGCCGGCGACAGGTTCGGGCTGCACGCCATCTGGGACAGGACAGAAGAGACGCGGGACCTCGGCGTGCATTTCGTGAGAGGCATCTACCATTTCGACGGCGAAAGGCAACTAAGAAGGTGGCTCGGCGTTTTCCAGAACGCGGGCATCAACACGGTCCTGACCGTGACCCCGAACGGCCCGAGGTGGGGCAATGCCGTGATCGCCTCGCTGGACCTGCGTAGGATTCCCGGCCGCCAAGGCATCTGCGGTTTTCCCAGGGACATCGACGCCTATAAGGCGGAGCTCGAGAAGCTGGTCGAAGGGATAGACGGCGACGGCAAAGGCGACTACCCTGAGCTGAAGTGTCCGATACGCCACATCCAGATAGGCAACGAGATCTTCTGGCAGTGGTACGGTGATCCTCCGCCGGCCCTCAAGACGCCGCGCCAAGTGCGTGACTGGAGGCAACGGAACCTGGAGAGCGCCTGGAGAAGCTACGGCGAACTCGTGAGGATCACCTATTCCGTCGTCAAAAAGGCCAGTCCGGAGATGACCGTCATCCTCGGCGACATATTCGATGATCCTGACCGCGGAACGAGCCATCAGAGGAAGTTCTTGGCGGAATATTCCGCCTATTTCGACGCGGTGGATATCCACTTCTACGGCGATTACGCCGAGCTGGAGGATAAGCTCAAAAAAGTGGATTGGCTCATGCGATCCGGAAAGCCGGTCTGGGCGCTGGAGGCGGGCGGCCCGATGAGCAAGGAGCCGTTCGACAGCCCGGAGAAACTCATGAGGCACGCGGAGGAGGTCGTCAAACTCCAGGTCGTGCTCTTTGCCGGCGGCGTCGAAAAATCCTTCTGGAGCTCCCTCATCCCGACGGTGGGATGGCCGCAGCCGTTCCTCAACGCGGCTCTCTTGGAGGGCCGGGAGAGATCGTACGCGAAGAAACCGGCCTATGACGCCTATAAACTCCTGAACCTCCGAATCAATCGCTTCAAGTCCGTCGTCAGGATCGATCCGAGAGAACGCTATTACCGCTTCGATTTCGCGGGCGGACGTCCGGTCTTCATCCTATGGAGTGAGTCGGGAGATAAGACGGCGGATCTGTCGGCCGCCGTGAGTCAGGCAAAAGTCAAAGTCGAACGCTTCGCCTTGGAGCCGGGCAAGTCCGCCTTGAACATCATCCCGGAAACCGCGCCGGCCCGAGCGGTGAGAGTCTCCGGATCACCGGTGTTCGTGACTCCGCAATAGCCGCGCCGCTGAGGTGCTGGGCGTCGACCGCAAGACCCTGCGCTCGAAGATCCGCCGCTACGGCCTGGAAGAGACCGCCGCCCGGGAGTAGCGGGATCGGATCAGTGGCGAGGCCCCGACGGGCCGGTTCTGGTCACCTGGGGACCAGGGGCTTCAGCCTTTCCTTCGGCCTCTCAGGAACGCCGAAGGCTGCGGCTTCTTGAGTCTACCGACAGCCTGGGAAGCCGTGGTGATGGCGACAGAAGGCAGGACATCCCGGGGCCGCGGGATATGCCCGGCAGTCGGCCTTGACCGAGAAGGTCTCTGCCTGGGTCCAGGCGTCCGCGGACCCGCTCTCCAAGTCCGTCGCGCGATAAGGAGTGCACCCAGGGAAGCCATGGTGATGGCGGCAGAAGTCAGGACATCCCGGCGCGTCGGGATATGCCTGGCAATCGACCACGGCCGATAGCGCCTCCACCTCGGTCCCGGCGTTCGCGGGCTCGTTCTCCAAGCTCGTCATGCGATGAGGAGAGCAGCCCGGGAAGCCGTGATGGTGGCGACAGAAGGCAGGGCAGCCTGGCGCGGCTGGATATGCCCGGCAATCGACCGGAGTCGAGAGAGGCTCCATCAAGGCCTTGTACCCGGCCCGGCAGCTCGGGAAGTCGGGAAAATCGCGGCAGAACTCAGGACATCCCGGCGCGGCCGGATATGCCTCGCACTTGACCACAGCCGAGAGGGCCTCCGCCTCGCTCTCCAAGCTCGTCATGCGATGAGGAGAGCAGCCCGGGTAGCCATGATGATGGTGGCACCATGCGGGACAGCCCGGATTCATCGGATAAGCGGAACAGGGGAACGCCGGCTGCGCCCCGCCGAGAGCGGGAATCTCGCTGTTGCTCTTGGCCTGCGTCGCGAGGCTATCAAAGGACATCCCGGTCAACTCCGGAGCTGCTTCCTCGGCCAGGCTCCAGGCTCCTCCGATCGTTCCAGTGAGCAGAATCGCCGCAACGACTGTCGTGAATTTCATCCTACCTCTCCCGTTCCGGTGCTGAGTCCGAGACTTCATGTTCCTGGAACATTAGCAGACGGACCCAGGATCATGCATGAGACCTTGACCCCAGGCGGGCATGAGGCGATCGGCCTGGAGGCTACTACGGTCTTTGTCCTGCTCACCGACTTCAAGGATCTCAAGGAGGTGATCACGACTACGGCTGGGGCACGAGGATGGCCATGCTCCAGTTGCCGGCGCTGCCGATCTCAGGAAGCGTCATCCACTCCCTGCCCCCGTAGTTCCCCATGATCCTGCCGCTCGGGCCGACGAAGTACCGGCCGGTCCTGGAGTTATAGCCCTGGACGAAGAAGTAATGGCGCAGCGTGCTGATGATCACGGGATAGCCGTTCCTGAGGCTCGCATGCATGTGAACCACGGCCGGGTCGTCGTTGTTCGCGCTGCCGACCCACTCGAGGCTGACGTTGATGCTGAGCAGGGGCGGGCTCCTCTTCGCCCCGAGATGCCACATGAGCTGCTGCTCCGAGCCCGCTCCTTTCATGCCGTCGGCCCACCAGCCGCGGTCCCGCGCGAACTCGAGGATGTCGCCGATCTTGTTGAGGTTGGCGTCGGCCACCCAGAACCGCTCGAGCGCCTCGGCGGCGTACAGACCGCAGGCGCTCATGCGGTGCGCGGGCGTCAGTTCCCCGTCTTGCACCCCCTGGTCGCGTATCCAATTGACCAGGGGGAACGGGTTGTCGTAGAGCGAGTTGTGGGGGGGCAGGCCTGCGAAGAGGGGCGCGTTCTCCAGGGCGAACGGCGCGGCTGGAGGCTTGAGGTCGACCGCTTTCGGGACTGCGGGTACTCCACCCGCCGCGGCCCGCGCGGAGCTGAAATCAAAACCAGCCAACCCCTGATCGGGACGGAAGGTGCCTACTTCCTGAGCTTCCGCCCGAGACAACGAGACGAAGATGACAGCCAGCGCGCCGGCGAGGGAGAGCAGTCTGTTCATGGTCAGACTTTATCCCTAAGGAGCCCGATAGGGCAGGTCCCTAAGGAACCTGCTTTCATGAGCCTGAAGGCGCAGGAGCTACTAAGCCCCGCGGGGGGCGCTTGGCGGCGACAGCGTCGAGCGAGAACTCAGCGCCGCGCCGGATAAGTTCAGCAAGTCACGGAAGTTGATGAGTGGCACCGTAAGCCGCTGCTAGTCTCCCCCAAAAAGGACGAGACTGACCAGGCGGTCGTTGAGATTGTTGCGCTGAGCATAATCCTTCCACTTCGAGATGACATCAGCCGAGTTGGCTCCGGTGAACGTCTGGTTGATCCTCAATTCGCGGCTGACGAACTGGATCTGCGTCACGTTCTGACCGGAACCATTCAGGACCTTGAACTGGAGGGGATGTCTGTCGACGTACACCGTCATCGTCTGCGGACTCTTCTGGTACCGATTCACGAAATTATTGAACCCTTGCTGGTCTCCGCCGATGGCCGCCTTGCCTCCGTTCTCGTAGACGGCATAGATCTCGACAGCCCTCGCCGCAGAAGCGGCAACAAAGAAGAAGGTGATCACGACCTGTGCGATCAAAGTTATCTTTCTCATATCTTCCCTCAGGCACGACCCGTCAATAGATTCTTGCTGAAGATGCTCAAGGGTTTCCAATGATGTTTTTTTCAGCAGGAAAACGCATGTGATTCCAGCTAAAAGCCGCAGCTCGGCATCGGGGGCAAGTGGTTGTTAAATCATGCTGCCTACATGGTCATGGTGCATGGCCAAGGCAGCCTGACCGTCTATCCCGGTCACGGCACGCCGTTCGAAGCGTCGCTCGTTCTTTAGCGGCGTTACTGCTCGGTCGCCGCCTGCCGCTGCAATTCGCCGAACGACGTCCCAGGCTTCCAGTTCGCCAGCATGCGCGCCGGCGCCGAGGACGGAAGGTCCGGCAAGATGGCGGAGATCCTCGTCACTTCCTCTCCGCCTCCATCGCCCGGCTTGTAGACCTTGGATTTCATGCAGCCGCCCGCATCCTCGAAGTCCTCCCCGCCGCGCACCAGCACCCCTTCGATGAGGCCCGTCTCCGCGTTGAACACCGGCGAGCCGGAGTTGCCGGCGTAGCTGTCCACGTCGGCGACGAAGTATCCCTCCTTCGACACGCGCTTGACCGACGCCCCGGCCGCGACCTTCAACGGGAGCCCGGAGGGGTAGCCCATGAGGACGAGCGGCGCGCCTTTCTTGATCGCGCCTGACTCGTTGACCTTGAGAGGCTGGCGTCCTTCGACCGGGCGGTCGAGCTCGATGAGGCCCCAGTCCTCGCCCTCTTCCTCCTTCCTGACGCTCAGGATCTTGACGCACTGGTAGACGTCGGAGGCGGGCACCGCCGTCGGATATTGTCCCTCGCGAGACACCGAGAAGCCGAAGACGATCCGGGCGTCCCTGCAGTCGGCTCCGGTGTGCACGCAATGCCCCGCGGTGAGGATGACGTTCGGCGCGACGAGGGAGCCGGTGCAGAAGGCGCCGGAGGGCTGGGAGTAGAACGGCTCGTCCTTGCAAAGGCCGAAGCTCGTGCCGTAGGTGTCGAGAGCGAGCTGAGCCGTGTTCCCCTTGACGCGGACGGCGGCGGACTGGAAGAACGCGGCAGTGGAGTCCGACAGGCGCCGCAGGCGCGGGTCGCGCACCTGGTAGAGGTCCACCCGATCGTCCTTGCCGTAGATGGCCTCGATGCGCATCTGGCAGCGCGCGGGGACCTCCGCGATGAGGCATAGCCCCAAGACTGCTGCGACCACGGCTGCGATGCGCCTGTTCATCCGTACCTCCTTTCTTGGCAAGGGATCGCTTCCCCTTGGCAAAAGGATAACGGCCCTGGGTTGCCTCCCCGTTGGCGGACCGTTCACCTGGCGTTGACCTGTCTTGAGCGTCGCTCGCCTACCACTTTGTACAATGCGGCTCGCGACATCGCGTGAGGAGAACCAGATGATATCCCCGAAACAGCTTCAGAAGCTCGCGGCCAAGCACGGCACCCCGCTGTTCGTCATCGACCACGACCAGATCCGGCGCAACTACGCCGAGTTCAAGAAGTATCTGCCGCGGGTCCAGGCGTACTACGCGGTCAAGGCCGAGCCCTTGCCCGAGGTCGTCGAGACCCTCTACAAGGCGGGCGCGAGCTTCGACGTCGCCTCCATGCCCGAGTTCCGCATCGTGCACGAGTACATCAAGCACAAGCCGGCCAAGGAGCGTCAGGACTGGATCTGGGACAAGATCATCTACGCCAACCCCATCAAGGCGAACGAGACCCTGCGCCAGCTCGACCCCTACAAGCCTCTCGTCACCTACGACAACATGGAAGAGATCCGCAAGATCAAGAAGTACGCTCCGCACGCGGGCCTCGCTCTGCGGCTCAAGGTCGCCAACACGGGCGCCATGGTCGAGCTTTCCTCCAAGTTCGGCGCGGCCCCCGGCGAGGCGGTGGACCTGATCTTGGCCGCGCACGACGCGGGCCTCGTGGTCGAGGGCCTGAGCTTCCACGTGGGGTCCCAGACGACCAACTTCGAGAACTTCGTCCAAGCCATCAACCTGGCGGCAGGCATCTTCAAGGAAGCGAAGGAGCGCGGCTACAACAAGATGAACCTGCTCGACCTCGGCGGAGGCTTCCCCGCGCCCTACGACGAGACAGTCAAACCCTTCCGCATCCTGGCCGCGAAGATCAACGCCGAGCTGGAAAGGCTGTTCCCCGACCCGAAGATGGAGATCCTCGCCGAACCCGGCCGCTTCATGATCGCGACCGCGGGCACCTCCGTCGTCAAGATCCTCGGCAAGGCCGTGCGCGACGGCAAGCTCTGCTACTACGTGGACGACGGGGTCTATCACACCTACTCCGGCATCATCTTCGACCACTGCCACTACCACCTGAAAGCCTTCCGTAAGGGGAAAGAGCAGATCTGCTCCGTCTTCGGCCCGACCTGCGACGCGCTCGACGTCATCTCGATGTCCGAGAACCTGCCGGTGGACCTGGAGCTGGGCGAGCTCCTCTACAGCGAGAACATCGGCGCGTACAGCCATGCGTCCTCGACGTGGTTCAACGGCTTCCCGCCGGCGACGGTCGTGCACGTGAACCGGTAGGAAGGAAGGTTCGAGTCGCGGTCGGCGAGAACAGAAACTGATGATGGCCGGACGAATCCCGTTGCTTTGCCTGCTGGGCGGGCTGGCTGCCGCCGGCTGCGCGCCGCCGGTGATCCTCATCGGCGAGCCGGGACACCTGCGCGCGGAAAAAGAGCTTCCTCCCATCGAAGCCGCGCGCAACGAGCCGACGTTCTGCATCGCGGCCGCCGCGGGGCCGACGGGCGTCGGGATGGCCTTGAACCTTGAAAACGACGCCCGATTCCGGGATCTGCGGCTCTTGACCCGCGAGCATTCCGACCCAGCCGCCTGCGACGTCCTCTTGAGGTTGAGGCCTATTCGGCCTTCACGCAGGAGCTTCTGTGGAAAGGCTCAGCGACCGGTCGCTTAAGCGTGCCCGGCGTCGTGATCCTCGGGCCGCTCCTGCAGCGCGAGTTCCAGCCCGGAACGCCGGCGTTCGAGCGCCTCCAGGAAACGAAGGGACGCGGGCGGCGGCTTACCCCCGGCGGGCTGGAGGATTTCGCGAGTAGGTGGCTGCTCTCGGAGGCCGACATCCCCTCGGCTCTCATGAAGGCTTCGAGGATGCGGCTGGGGGGCGCGCGCGCCGAGGCGAGCGCGCCCGCCGAAGCCGCCGCCGCGGTCGCTCAGCGATCGGCCCCTCCAGCCGCGGCGGCAGAAAGTCGTTCGGACGTGGACGAATACCCGCCGCCGGCCGCGGCCCAGCCGCGCCGCCATGCCGTCGTCATCGGCGTCGAGAGGTATCGCGAACAGCTTCCGAAGGCCGACTATGCCGAAGCCGATGCCCGCGCCTTCGCGGAGTACGCCAAGCGCGTGCTGGGCGTGCCGGAGGAGAACGTCGCGCTTCTGACGGGCGAGCGCGCGACGCGCGGCGATTTCGAGAAATACTTCGAGCGCTGGCTGCCGAACCACGTCGACAAGGGCGGCCAAGTGTACGTGTACTACTCCGGCCACGGCGCGCCGGACGCCGCCAACGGAAACGCGTATCTGGACCCCTACGACGGCGATCCGACCTA
>JAPLKK010000035.1:130459-142933 GCA_026388115.1 Elusimicrobiota bacterium
CGACCTACATCGATCAGACGGGTTACTCCCTCAAGCGGCTCTATGACCAGCTGGCGAAGCTGCCGGCCGCCCGCGTCGTCGTCGTTCTAGACTCCTGTTTCTCCGGAGGCGGCAGCCGGTCCGTCATCGCCAGGGGCGCGCGACCTCTCGTCACTGTGACGCTCCAGGCCGTCCCTTCGAACCTGACCGTGATCTCAGCGTCCGGCGGGAACCAGGTCAGCAACAGCTACGAGGCGAAGGGGCATGGCTTGTTCACCTACTTCCTCCTGAAGGGGCTAAAGGAAAAAGGCGACGACCTTCGCGCCGTCTTCGACTATCTGAAGCCGGAAGTCTCCAGGGCGGCCAGACGCGAGCATAACGCCGATCAAGAGCCGCAATGGAGCGAAGGCCGCTGACGGATCCGCCGATGGGGACTCACATGCGTCGGCGCGCCCTCATCGCCAGCCTCATCGGCAGTTCCATCGAGTGGTACGACTTCTTCCTCTACGGCACGGTGACGGCGCTGGTATTCGCCAAGAGGTTCTTCCCGTCCTCCGACCCCCACGTGAGCCTCTTGCAGGCCTACGCGACCTTCGCCATCCCTTTCTTCATACGGCCGATCGGCGGGATCGTCTTCTCCCATTTCGGCGACCGTTTCGGCCGCAAGTACAGCTTGGTCGCGACCTTGGCTCTGATGGGATCGGCGACCGTGCTGATCGGCTGCGTGCCCGATTACGCGACCGCCGGGTTCATGGCGCCGCTGTGCTTGATCCTCCTGCGCTTCGTGCAGGGCCTCGGCCTCGGCGGCGAGTGGGGGGGAGCGCTCCTCTTGGCCGTCGAGCACGCCCCGCCGGAATCCAAGGGGCTGTACGGTTCCATCCCGCAGATGGGCGTGACCGTCGGGTTGTTGTTGGGGACGCTGGCGGTGACCTTGGTCAGCTTCCTTCCCGAAGAGAGCTTCATGGCTTGGGGCTGGAGGCTGCCGTTTCTTGCCTCCTTCATCTTGGTCGCCGTCGGGCTCTGGATCCGCAAGGGGATCGCCGAGACCCCGGAATTCGAGTCGGCGCGCAAGGCGGGGGCCATCCCCAAGCTCCCCATCGCGGAGACCTTCCGCCGGCACTGGCGCGAGGTGGGGCTGGCCGTGGGGCTCAAGGTCGTGGAGACCGCGCCGTTCTACATCTTCTCCACCTTCATCATCTCCTACGCGGTCAACCAGGGGGGCTTCAATAAAGTGCAGGCCCTCAACGCCGTCACGGTCGGCACCGCGGTGGCGACCCTCCTCATCCCTCTGATGGGCCGGCTCTCGGATAAAGTCGGGCGCAAGCCGCTCTACGTCTGCGGGACGCTGGCCATCGCGCTGTTTTCCTTCCCGTACTTCAAGATCATCGCCATGCACTCGGTGGCCATGCTGACGTTGGCCACCGTCGTCGGGCTCGGGGTCCTCTGGTCGCCTGTGACCGCCGTGCTGGGGACTTTGTACTCGGAGCTCTTCTCCACCGGGGTGCGCTACACCGGCCGGGACGGCTCCCTTTGTGGCGACGTGGCTCTTGTCGAGATCCGGCGGCGACCCGGCGCCGGTCGCCCTATATATGATCGGAGCCTGCGCGGTCTCGTTGGCCTGCGTGTCGGCCCTGAGATCGCGGGAGAACCCGTCATGAATCCATACGCGTCGATACAAGCCGTATGCCGGCGCGTGGGCCGTCACGTCGAGGTCTAGTTCGGCAGGCCAGCCGGCTTGAGCATCACGACACCGCGGGCCTCGATGATGCGCGCGGGGCCGGCTGGATAGACGCGCTCGCGAAGCACGTGATCCATCATCGTCTTGCAGAGGTCCTCATTGAACCGGCGGGCCTGGGCGGGATCGATCTCCTGAAGCGCCCGGTAGAGCATCGTTGCCGCCTCGGCGTCCGATGGGTCCAGCTCGCGCGCCCGGCGGAGCGCAGCCACGGCCGCTTTGAGCTCCGCCGACCGTTCCGCGCCTGCCTTCGATCCGAGCGCCTTCCAGAGCGCCTGGAAGCCCAGCGTGGTCTGTAGGGCCTCGGCGATCTGCTTGTCTTGCGGGAAGCGGGCGGCAGCGTCGCGGAGGGCGGCGGCGGCCGCGGCATCATCGCCCAGACGCAGCTGCGCCTTGGCACGCGCTAGGGCGATCCCGGCATCTCGAGCCAGAGGCTCCTTGTCCACGGCGTCCGCCTCGGCGAACAGCTTCAGTGCTTCGCGGACGAACCCGGCGCCTTTGGCCGGATCGCCCACGTCCGTCTCGGCGAACTCGAAATTGGCCTCGGAGATCTTATCCAACGCCTGCCGAGCGAGTCCTTGAGCGAGCAGCGTCTTCGCGACGGGATGGGAGGGCTGGAGCTTCAAGATCTTGCGCATCGCGTCGACGATGACTGCGGCGCTCGCGCCCGTGCCATAGGGGTCGTTGTCGCCGGCCCCCTTCTCATAGAACCCGACCGCGCGCGCTGCGTCTCCTGCAGCCGCATAGGCGTCCCCCAGGCCCATGAGAGCGGCCGTGAACCAGGAGTCGGCCATCAGCTGCCCTTCGGGGGAGGCGGCGACGAGCATCCGCCTGAAGCACGATGCGGCGGCAGCCGGCTTCCCTTCAGCCAGGGCGTGCTGCGCGCGCTTTTGGATCGAGTAGAAGTCGCTCTTTGACCGGCTGGTGCCGCAAGAGAGAGCACCCTCCTCAAGCGGCCCGGCGTCCGGGACAGCTCTGGATCCGGCGGCTCGCGTGAACTCGAAAAGGTCCGCCGACAGCGGAGCCTGGGGCGGCGCGCCTCGTGCCCGCGCCTTGAGATTCCCGGCCACTCGGCTCGCCTCCCCCGAGGCGAGCGTGGCTGCCTCCTCGAGCCCCGGGGCGACTCCCGCCCAGGCAGGCGCCGCCGCGATCAGGATGGCCAAGCTGAATACGTGTCGCATATTCTGAGTATACGCGCTCCGCCGGACAAGGCGTAGGAAGGAAATGCTCACGAAAGAACCGCTTGTAGAACAAGAACAATACAGGAAGGGGCCTGCCTCCTTAAACTGGCTTAAACCAAGTATTGAGGTCGCGGCTTAGCGCTGGTTGCCTGTCCTGGGTCTCGGCGGCTGGCTCCCTGGCGGGAGCTTGACCTTCCGGCCGGGCGACGGTGCCCCCCAGGCGGTGATCAGCCGCAGGTTTCCCTCCAAGCCGGCTCCGGTCTCGATGCCGTTGGTTCCCCCGTGCAACTGATCGAGCGTCAGGACCTCGTACACCGAGTTCCGATGGATATGGCCGGCCACCCAGGCTCCGATGGAGGCCCAGCCGGTCTTGGTGAGCACGACCCTCGACATCTGGTCGTAATCGGGGAGGGAAAAGGACATCAGGACGAAGTCCAGGACGTACTTCGAGAGAGGATGGTGCGCGAAGACCAATGTCCTCTCATCCAGCTTCATGGAATTCTCCAGCTTCTTGCCGTGCGTGAGCTTCGAGATGAGCCAGGGCAAGGTCCCGCCCGGGATGTCGTGCAGATCGGCGTTCGGCAGGGTGCCGGGAGCGGTCTCGATCCCGGCCTTCAATAGGAGTTCGGCCACTCCCCTCAAATACTTGGCGACCCAGGGGTTGGTCTTGATGCCGAGGGGGGCGTGCTGGCGCGAATTGAGGTCTACGCAGATGAAATAGTAGCCGCGATAGCTGAAGGCGAAGTTCTGGAAATAGCTCACGGCGCCTCCTCGCGTGGGGTCCTTGACCGGCCTGAGGCGGGTGCCGTCATCCCAATCCGGCAAGATCCTGGCCAGCTCCCCGAACGTCGGGCCGAACACTTCGAGGAAATACTGATCGCCGGTGGCGGTCGGCGTCTCGGTGAAGTCGGCGCCCCCCTTCAAGGCGTAGGGCCAGATGTCATGATTGCCGATCAGCGGGACGTACGGGATCGCGAGCGAATCCAATATCTCCTTGGCTTTCAGGAACTCCGACCTCTGCCCATGGGCGGTCAGGTCGCCGGTGATCATGACGAACTTCAGGTGCTCGGAGATGTGGTGCTTGTTGATCCAGTCCACCTGGGCGCGCAAGGTCATCGCGGCGTCGCCCACGTCCCCCTTCGGCGCGACGTCGTCATAGCCCTTGGGACCGTAATCCAAGATCCCTTCGCCGATATGGATGTCGGTCAGATGGACGAACGTGAAGCTCTCGCCGCCGAGACGCGGGTTGATCGAGCTGCGCTGGACCTGCACCTTGGCGGCTTGGTCCGCGTATCGGACCGCGGCCGACGGCCTGCCCGGCAAAAGGAGTAACCCCGCCGCAATGCAGCCGGCAAAACCCAAGAAGGCGCATCCGACTGGGATCCGATTCGGACTCCTGTGGCTCATGTTCTTCCGATCATCGGCCGGCCGCGAGCGGCTCAATTGTCTTCCGAGGCCTGCTGGAGCTGCTCTTTCGACTTGCTCTCATGGTCCCAGTTGATGATCGTTCGCCATGCGTCCACGGCATCCTCGAACTGCTTCAGGTAGTAGATGCCGTGATGGGGGGCGAGGAGCACGTCCGACTTGAGGTCCTGCGGATGGCGCTTCAGCTGATACCACATCGAGTCCACTGTGATATCGGCCGGCAAGAGGACGGTGCGGGTCCCATTGCTCACGCGAAGGACGAGTGAATTGGCGTTGAGCAGGTCGTCCTTTGGCGAGCATTTCCAGCCGGACGGGACCAGGTGCCGGGCGGGCGGGCCGAGGACCTGCACCTTCAGCCCGGGCCAAGCAAGGGGAGCGCCTTCAGTGAGGACCGCCACCGGGACTCGCTTGTTCTGCTGCGCGTAGCGCAGAAGTCCCAAGAACCAGTCCATGTGATTGGCGCATGCCGGCGCCCAGCCGGGGTGATAGAGAGCCTTCACCGCGAAGGCGTCCAGCACCGCCCTGGCGGCGCCGTAGTGGTCGCCGTGGGCGTGGGTGAGGATGACCGCGTCGAGCGTCGTGATATGGAACTTTTTGAGGAAAGCGACGATGTCCTTCCCGTTCTCGTGCCTGCCGGGATCGATCAGATAGCGGTAGGTCTGGCTCGAGAACGTGTTCTCGACGAGGACCGCGGAACGGATCCCCGGGAACCAGACCCGCATGCGCCCTTCCCGCGGCGCAAGACCGCCGTCGGCGCATTTCCTCGCCCCCGCGCCCGGATACATCCGCCGGCCCTTGCCATCGGTCCCGAAGAACGTAAGCCCCTCTTTCCTCGTGTAGATCAGCCTCTTGGCGTCGGTATCCCAGCCGTCGATATAGGAGGGCTTGACGAACGAGCTGTCTCCGTCCTCGTAATCGTACCCGCTTCCGCCGGCGGCCGCCGGCGTGCCGCTCTGGGACGCAGCTTGTCCGCCGGCGGCAAGCAGGCCCAGCAGGAACAGGGAGATCGAGACTCCAAAGGCAAGAGCGGTCCTCATGCGGTCACCTCGCGTCGTCAGTCTAGCCCCGAAACCTCGAATTCTCAAGGAAAGAAAGATTCAAGGAGTCCCCGCAAGGTCCTCTTGACGCTCTGGGTTCGCCGGGTAATACTCAACACATGGACCTCTCACGCCGCCGCCGCACAATGTTCGTGGTCGGAGGCGTCGTTTTGGCGCTTGTGGTCGCCGTCGTGGCCGTCGAGTTCGCCCGCCGCCCGGGAAGGGGCGAAGGGGCGCCGAAGGCGTCTTTCTCTTCCAACCACGGCATCCCGCAGCCCTTCGTGACTCCGCGGCGTCCCGAGACATCCAAGGACGACCGGCTGTTCAAGCCGGCGCCGGAGGCTGCTCCGGGGTCGCAAGACGATGAGCTGAGCTTCGACCAGTTGCTGGCCGCCATCGAGCAGGCACCCCGTTCCGAGAAAGGCGCCAAGCTCGCCGAGAAGTTCACCGCGGACTTCAAGGCCGAGCCTGAGCTGGAGAAGACGTATGACGGGTTCAGGAAGAGCGCCGACGAGGGGAAGAGGCCGACCGCCTCCGGTTTTATGGCCGCTTTGCGCGAGCTCCCCGCCTTCCGGAAGATCGTGAACGAGTTCATGCAGGCGCCGGGGTCGGGGGCGCTCATGCTGTCGATCGGGAACCAGCCGACGGTGCACCGCTTCCTCGAGAAAGACACCGCGCGGATCCTGCAGCACGGGCGCTCCTTCCGCGGGGCAGGACCGGCCGCCGCACGCGGCGCCGGCGCCGCCTCGTCCGAGACGCCGTCCTCCCGTGATTCGGCGTTCACCCGCACCGAGACCAACATGGGCGGCGGCGCGGCGGAAAGCAGCCGGGGCGGCGGGCAGGGCACCGCCTATTCGAGCGGCCAACCGGGCGCCCAAGGCGGCGGGGGAGACCGGGGTCACGGCGGCAGCGTCAACCTGGGCGGCGGGGGGGACACGCCGGGCTCGCAGACGAGCGCGGCCGCGTCGGCGCCCGCGGACGGGTCCGAAGCGGGGGGGTACAACGTCCAGACCCAGCTGACCGGGCCGGTGGATACCGCCTCCGACCCCATGAAGGTGCTGCGCGCCGAATACCCGTTCCTCAACGATTTCACCGACGCTGAGCTCAAAGCGTTGATGGAGGGCACGCTCCCCAACGGGTTCTGGGGCGAGTGTTTCCGCAAGGGGATCTTCGGGGAGTGTTTCGACGGCTGCCTGCAAGTGAAGCCGACCGAGGAACATAAGGAGATCTCATGCTCCTTGCCCGGCGGCAGCGGGTGGACGGCGTGCATGGACGCCTTCGACAAAGACGAGACCACGTGCATCAAGCGCTGCACCAAGCAGGCTCCCTGCGCGGTGCCGGCGACGGTCTGGGTCAGGCACTGCGACGAGAACGCGCACCACAAAAGCTGGAAAGCGCCGGCCTACTGCGCGGACACGCCCGACGCGATCAGCAAGGCCGACAAGAAGATCATCCCCGGCTGCACGGCGAGCTACGAGGTCTGCTATCTGTACAGCCACTATCTCAAGCGGCTGCCGGAGAAAGGCGGAGCGGTCGGCTGGGAGAGCACGATCGCCAAGATGAGAGAGGATCACCCGGAGTACACGTCGGACGACATCATCAGCAGGCTCGCGCCGCAATTCAACCACTCGCTTGAGAAGCAGTTGGTGGACGCGAAGGCGGACAAGGACAAGAAGAGGATCGCCGACCTCAAAGACAAGATCCGGAAGCAGAACACGGCCTTCCAGGAACAGCTGCAGCAGAACAACGTCACGGGCATCTCCGACAAGTGCCGGAGCGGCACGGACTGTGCGAAGACCATCGAGATGATCAACGCGGAGGCCACCGGGACGACGAACTCGACGCAGCAGTAGCATGATCAACACGATGATCCGCGGCGTGGCGGCTTCTGCGGCGCAATAGACGGGTGGACAGCCACTTCTTCTCAGCCGGGGGGCGCTACCTTTTTCTCTTGTGTCTGGCGCTGCCGCTCGTCTCTTTCGCTCAAGATAAGGGGGAGACGAACGACGAGCCGCCCGACTATTCACAAGTAGACTATCGGAGCCGGCCGCCGTTCAACCTCGGCGACGAGAAGCTTCAGCGGGAGCTGCGTGACGCGCTGAGCCGGACGACCGCCACGGAGAAGAAATGCCCCCGCCTCGTGAAGATGCCCGGCCATGACGAGGAGTACGACCAGGAAACCAACGTGTGCGACCCCAAGGCGTTCAAGGGCCTTGTCGACGTGGTGAGCCGGCTGGCGCCTTCCTTGAACAAGGAGGCGCTGACGGTCTGGCTCGTCGGTCCGGGCGGCGCCGCGGGAAGGGAACTCGTCGTCGGGCAGGTGGACAACCCCGGCAATTCCATCAGTCCCGAGGTTTCGTTCTGGCTCCTCAGGCCCGGCCATGACCGATACGACGCCGTTTACGCGGGGCGCTTCCTCGCCGGGCGTTTCGTCGGCGAGCGCCCCTTCGGGACGAAAGCCGCGCAGCGGGCGGCCTTCATCAGCTATCAAAACTGCACCGAATGCGAGCCGACGGTCCTGGTGGCGACGCTTGATTTCGACGCGGCCGAAGGCCCCAAGCGGTTCACATTTTCGTTCGGCTCCGACCACATGATGAACTTCGACGACGGCTTCGAATACTCGCTATCGGGCGTCGGGGGCGATCCCGAGACGACCATCGAGATCCGGACATTGCCACCGTCGGAGGATGGCCCGCACCTGTTGGAATGGCTGCACACAACGGGAGGCGGACGGCCGAAGTCGGACGAATGGCGGGCTTACACGTGCGCCGGATACCGGTGCGACTTTCAGATGCATAAGGGCGAGCTGCCGGCCCCGTTCAAGCAGCTCTGGGCGAAGGCGAAGGCGATTTGACGGAAAGCCCTGCGGCCGGACCTTCCTAGCCCTTCTGCTCGTCGCCTTTGGGGTCCGGGAAGAGAGGCGTGAACCCGGGCACGCCTCCGGTATCGGCGGGCTTCTGAGCGCCCAGCAATTGCTCGATCTGCAGCTTTAAGAGGCTCCACTTGACGGGTTTCGGATGGATGCGGCGCTTCGCCGTATCCGGGAACCATTGCTTCAGCTTGGCCTCGGGCACGCCGCTGATGATGATCACGGGGACCCCCGCCAGCTCTTCGTCGTCCTGGAGGCTTTGAAGAAGGATCGGAGCCCCGCCGGCCGGCATCTGCACGTCCGTGATGATGAGATCGACCGGATAGGCTCGCGCGTGAAGGATGCCCATCTGCGCGTCCGGCGCCTGGGCCGCTTTGTGGCCGCACGATTCGAGCCACTCAGCGAGCCCGGCGCGCAGGGGCGCGTCGTCATCGATGATCAGGATGCGGGCCATGATCGGGTCCTAGCGGGCGAAGCGTCATCAGGGTAGCAATGGAAAGCGGGACTCGTCCAGGCCCCCCGCTCTGGCTCTAGCGTCTCGCGTTCCTTTCTTCAGTCCGCCCTTCGTTCAGGATGCTGGCGAGCTCCGCGGGCTTCCTTAAGGGGAAGTAGTGATCCGAGTCCACGATCCGTGCGCGGACCATCCCGCTGCGGTCGGTCAGGATGGTGCCGGGCGCCGGCACCCATTCGGGAGTGTCAATCCCCACCCGGGCCAACAGGTCGCGTTGGATGGCCCAGGGCAGGACCTGGTCCTGATTGGCGACGACGATATCGAGGCGGACGCCTAGGGCCCGCATCCGCTCCACGTCATGCGGCGAAAATTCCAGCGCGTGCATGTCGACCGTCCGCCACAACGAGGCCTTCTGCCATTCCTCCTGGCGCCAAGCCGCCTCGATCTGCGCCAGGAGCTTGAGGCGGATCGGCTCGATGGAGGGAGCCCAGGGGTCTTTCAGGTGCGCCTTGAGCTGGTCCGCGATGCTCTTGCCGCTCGCCTGCAGGATCAAGAGCTCCTGCATCCGGTTATGCAGATCGTACGCATAGGCCATCGGGCTGATGAAGGGGTTCAGCAGGCTCATCGACCATAGCAGGTTCGAGATGCTGTTGTTGAGGCCCTGCATCGCCACGATCGCCTCGGCCAGATGCTTGCGGAAGACGAACTCGAGCCCGACGTCGTACTCCGTCCGGTCGTAGTGGGTGGACCCGGCGATGACGGCCACGCGAGCGCCGCGCAGCAGCTTCAGCGCTTCGGCCACGACGGGCTCCTCATAGAGTGCCAGCATCCTCTGGAAGAGCAAGCTCGAATAGGAATGCAGGGCCAGGTCGACGCGCTCCGTCCCGGCTTCCCGCGCCGCCGTTACGATGAGGTGGGCCATATCTCGCGTGTCCGCATCCAAGAGCTGCGTCTTGGGGCCCAGCTCGGAGGGCGCCAGCCCCCGGAGCCAGAGGACGAACTGCCCGGCTTGCGCCGGTTGAGTCTGGAAATACGGCTCGAAGCTTTCGGCCAAAGCCAGGCCGCCCACATGGACCGTCGGGACGCGGCCCCGCGAGAGCTCGGGCATGCGAAAGCGGTAATGGATGTCGCCGCCCGCCGGACTCTGAAAGACGGCATCCCTCCAGTCACCAGCATCCTCCTTGCGCGGCGCCGCGCCGTCGAACCGGACGGACGCCTGCGCGCTTAGGTTCTCCGCCGGCGCTCCGTCGGAGGCGTTGCTGGTCAGGCGCTGGCCTGACTCCTCGATCGCTTTCAGCGAACCGAGGGCTGTGGCGCCCCCTCCTTTAGTATCAGTTCGAGCGGCAGCGCCAGCGGCCGCCGCGACGCCCGGCCTTCCGCTCTTTCCTTTGAAGCGCCGGCGGCGATCTCCGCGGGCGCGGCGGCGGGAGCCGCCGCCGGGGCTGGAGCCGGCAGCGCGAGGTCCGTGCTCGGGCTCAGAGGGATGCCGAAGGGTCCGGGAGAGAGGCGCAGTATGGACAAGCCGAAGAGGAAGGAAAGGTCCGGTCTCACCGGTCCGGCGGGGGGGGCGACAGCCGTCCGAGGCGCCGCCGGCGCCCGCACCGTCTGGCCGGCTGCCGACGCGGCGGGCATCATCGCGAGAGCCGCCAGGAAAGTCTGAAGAGATCGAGTCCGGAACATCAAGCCTCCGTGCCGTGATTGTGATAACTGACTCACTTCTCATATGTGATGATATAATTCGCCGCGCGCAAGTGCATAGGCCCCCAGGCCCCCGGAGCGCGGTTTTATGGCCCATGGCCGCGCAAGCCAGGGGACCTGGGATGCCTTCGGGAGAATTGACATATACTCCCCTCTCTATGAGCGAACTTCTCCTCCCCGATGGCTTCAAGCTGCATTTCGAAGTCCATCGGGACGTGTCGCCCGTGGATCTCGTTCTCATCCACGGCAACCTGGCGTCGAGCCGTTGGTGGGGCCCGCTGATCGAGACCTGGCGCAAGCACCGCCCGGGCACGAGCCGTTCAGGGTCTTTGATCCTCGCCGACTGGCGCGGCTGCGGGAGGTCGTCGGACCCGCGTGGTCCCGCCGAGCTGCGGATGGAGACGCTCGCAGGGGACTACCTGCGCCTGCTCGACCATCTCGGCATCGCTCAGGCCGACGTCGTGGGGCATTCGACGGGCGGGACGATCGCGCTCTCCGCCATGTGCCTTGAGCCGGCAAAGGTGCGCAAGGCCGTGCTCCTTGATTCCGTGGGCGTGGTCGGCGTCCGCTTCGGAGACGAGATGAAGGCCGCATTCCGGGCGATGGCCTCGGACAAGGCGTTGACCGCGACCGTCATCGGCTCGACCATCCGGGGAAACGACCCGCAAAGCGCGTTCTTCAGGGAGGTCATCGTTGAGGACGCCTATCGGGCGGTCCGAGCGCAGGGGCTGTGGCTGTTGGAGGCGCTCGAAGGCCTGGACCTGACGCGATCTTTGCGCTCCTTGCGCCAGCAAGTCCTGGTCTTGCACGGCGAGTTCGACACCCTGCTCCCGAAAGCCGAGTCCCGGCAGCTGGCGTCGCTCTTGCCCAACGGGCGCTATCTTGAGCTCGAAGGCTGCGGGCACTGCGGGAACATCGAGGCCCCTGAGACGTTCGCGCGGGTGCTCGAGGGCTTCCTCCTGGAAAAGCCGGCTGAGCTCACTCGTCCTTAGGGGCTCTTAAGCCCGTTCATCTCGAAGCGCAACGTCCGGCGGATGGCGCCTGGGGGAATCTTGTCTTCGCCCCATAGCGCCCAGCGCATGCCGGCGTTGACGAGGACGCCCATGAGGAAACACGCCATCACCTCGGGGTCCGTGCGCCGGAGCTGTCCCTTGTCCATGGCTTCCCGTAGCCGCACGCTGTTCGTTTTGGCGATCCAAAGGTAGTGTCCGCGGCCGATGTCGGGCTCGGCGAACTCGGCTTCCCGCACGATGCGGTACAGACCTTGGACTCGGCGGGCGAAGTCTAGGAAATAGATCGCGGCGCACCGTTCGCGCTCCAGCCGGTCGGTGACCCCCGTCGTGACCTGGATGCCTCCATCGAGAAGCCTGCGCCGGTATTCCTCCACGATGCACGCCAGCACTTCCCGCTTGCTGCGGAAATGGACGTAGAAGGTGCCCTGAGCGACGCCGGCCGCGGCCGCGATGTGGGAGACGTGGGACGGGGAATAGCCTCGCCGCGCGAACAGGTCCCGCGCGGCGCGCACGATGGCGCCTCGGGTGCGCTCGCCCTTGCCACTCGGCTCGGGCATCTCCAGGTCGGTCCATGGGTGGGGCAGGGTAAGGTCTTTCCATCGCTCGGTGGGCACGCGGGAGATCCCGTGCAGGGCGATCTTCGCGAAGGCGGCGCGCACGGCGGGGGTGACGCGATTCCTCTTCCAGATGCCGAAGCGCACGGCGACCATGCTTTGCGCGCCGAAGAAGGCCCAAGCGGTAGGCTCGTCGATGGAGAGCAGTTCCTGCAGGCGGGACATCGCCTCGGTGTAGAACGCCCGGCACGAGCCCTCTACGCTCAGGAACTCGGTCTCGCGGAAGGCCTGGTACTCGCGGCCGTACGCCTCGAAGAAGTCGAAGAGCCGCTCGCAGACGCCCTCCGGCGTGCGCTCGTCTCCGAGGACGCGCAAGAATCCTTCGCGCATCCGCGCCAATAGCGCCTGGAAGACGTCATCCTTGTCCCGGAAGTACTGGTAGAAGCTTCCCCCGGCCATGTCCGCCTCGCGCAACACATGCGCGACCGAGGTGGCGTGGAAGCCGTGGCGCACGAAAGCGTTGGCGGCCTTG
>JAPLKK010000154.1 GCA_026388115.1 Elusimicrobiota bacterium
GAAGGCCGCGGTCGGCCTTGCCTGCTGGCTCATCGCCGTCCACGGCGCCGCCGCCATCCATGACGCCGAGCCGTGGATATGGAAGGTCCCGATGCTGCCTCCGGTCCGCCGCTGGCTGCAGTCCGGCGACCGCGCGTGGATCGCGCTGATCCCCCTCTACGGCACGGCCCTAGCGCAAGCGCTGGCGGCGGCCGCATGGCTGACGCTTGCCCGCCGATAGCCGTTCTCCCCACTCTGTTGTATATTGCTGAACATGAGATACGTCTGCGCCCTGCTGGGCTTCTTGACGGGAAAGTGGCGCGTGAAGTGCGACGAGTGCAAGAACTTGGATGGCGACGGGAAGTGTTACGGGCACAAGATGCCTGAGGACATCGTCCACAAGCCGATCGCCTGCGGGTTCTGGAACCGCAAGACCGCCTGATCATAGGATGCCGGCATGACTCGGATCCTCGCCATCCTCGGAAGCGGCTTGGCCGTCGTTTCCGCCTTCCTTTGCGGCGCTTGCGCGACCCATCCGGTGTTCGATTCTCAGCCGATGCCCCAGGTCGACCTCTCGCGCTACATGGGCCGCTGGCATGAGATCGTGCGCTATCCCCATTCCTTCGAACGCGGCTGCCGGAACGTCACCGCCGACTATGCCCTGCTCCCCGGCGGGAAGGTCGCCGTCCTGAATGCCTGCGAGAAAGGAACGCCCCCGAAGGCCAAGACCGCCAGCGCCAAGGCATGGAGCATCCATCCCACGAACTCCAGGCTGAAGGTGTGCTTCTTCTGGCCGTTCAAAGGAGACTACTGGATCGTGGGCCTCGACCCGGAGTATCGATGGGCGATGGTCGGAAGCCCCCGGAAGGACTACTTCTGGATCCTTTCCCGCAGCCCGAGACTCGATCCCGCGCTCGAAGCCACGCTGTTCGAAGAGGCCCGCCGGCTTGGCTACGATCCGGCCGGGTTCGAGCGGCCCTGACCTCGCGGTTGAAACCTCCGGCGAGGCCTGCTACAGTTCCGAACGTGGCCGAGAGCGAGGGGGTGTCGCTTTGGCGCTTCTTGCAGCTGGCGGTGCTCGCCGTCTGCGTCTTCGGCGCCCTTCACCTGTTCGTGTTCGAGTCGATCGTGATCCCGACCGCCTCGATGGAGCCGAAGCTGCCCGTGGGCACGCATTGCTTCCTGGACAAGGTGACCTATCGCTTGCGCGCTCCCGCCCGCGGGGACATCATCGTCTTCAAAGCCCCCGCCGGCGCGCCCGAGGAGCTGGTCAAGCGGGTGATCGCCGTGCCCGGAGACACCGTCGAGCTCCGAGACAAGAAGGTCGTGCTCAACGGCGTCGAGCAGCGCGAGCGGTACGTCCGGCACAGCCGCGCCGAGGAGAAGCTGGTCGGCGACAATCTCGGGCCTCTTGAGGTCCCGAAGGGCTGCTACTTCGTCCTGGGCGACAATCGCGACGAGTCGAACGACTCGAGCGTGTGGAAGGACTCCTCCGGGGCGCCGGCCCCCTGCGTGCCCGCCGATAACGTCAGAGGGATCGTCCGCGGCTTCTTCTAGAACATGATCCCGGAGGTCGGATCGGCCTTTGGGTTCGAGTTGCCGGTCCGCGAGCACCTGCCGTCGCGCGCGACCTCATAGGTCAACGTCGTCTTCTGGGTCTTGTTCATCCCCACCGCGTCCAGCTTCACGACCCAGCCGTCGCCCTTGCGCTTGACGGACCTTTTCGAGAAGCTCCAGTAGGAGGGAAGGAAGGTCACGAGCTCGTAGGCCTGGTCCGCCGTGGCGATGGGCTCGAAGAACGAGCCGATGTTATCCAGCGTCGCGAGGTAGGTCTTGTCGCCATCGGCCGCGGCGACCGGCATCCCGGCCCAGCCCCATTTGCCCCGGGTCCAGTCCTTGTAGAACCTGACGCCCTTCCTCGCGGCGAGGTGCTTGAGCGGCGTGTCATACTCCACCGCGGTCTTGCGGATGCTCGCGGCCCGGCCGGCGTCGTTTTGCTCCAGAGGGACGCCGGGCGAGGCCGCGGCGGCGAAGACAAGCGCGGCCGCCGGCAACAGCGCCGCGAACGGCCATGAACGCTTTACCCGCGATACGATCGACATGGACATGGTGGAGACCCCTGCATCCGGCGCGTGAAAATTATAGGATTAAAGCATGCCAACCACACTCGAGACGTCCCCGGCGCAAGCGGTTTCATACAAAGAGCTGGGCTTCGTGAACACCCGCGAGATGTTCAAGAAGGCCATGAAGGAAGGCTATGCGGTGCCGGCCTACAACTTCAACAACATGGAGCAGCTCCAGGCCATCATCACCGCCTGCGTGAAGAGCCGCTCGCCGGTCATCCTCCAGGTCTCCAAGGGCGCGCGCGATTACGCGAACGCGACCTTGCTGCGCTGGATGGGACGAGGCGCCCTCGAGATGATGAAGGAGCTGGGCAAGCCCGTGCCCGTGGCGCTGCACCTCGACCACGGCGACAGCTTCGAGCTGTGCAAGTCCTGCATCGACAGCGGCTTCTCCTCGGTCATGATCGACGCCTCCTCCAAGCCCTTCGACGAGAACGTAGCCCTCACCAAGAAGGTGGTGGAATACGCGCACCAGCGCGACGTCACGGTCGAAGGCGAGCTGGGCGTGCTGGCCGGCATCGAGGACGAGGTCTCGGCCGAGAAGTCGCACTACACCAACCCCGCCGACGTCGAGAAATTCGTCAAGCAGACCGGCGTGGACTCGCTGGCCATCTCCATCGGCACCAGCCACGGGGCCTACAAGTTCAAGCTCAAGCCGGGCGAGACCGTGCCGCCCCTGCGCTTCGATATCCTCGAGCAGTGCGAGAAGCGCATCCCGGGCTTCCCCATCGTCCTCCACGGCGCCTCCAGCGTCCTCACCTCGTACATCGACATGATCAACAAGTACGGCGGCAAGATGGAAGGCGCGGCCGGCATCCCGGAGGAGCAGCTGCGCAAGGCCGCCAAGTCGGCGGTGTGCAAGATCAACATCGACTCCGACGGGCGGCTCGTCATGACCGCCCTCATCCGCAAGGTCTTCGCGGAGAAGCCGGGCGAGTTCGACCCGCGCAAATACCTCGGACCGGCGCGCGAGGAGCTTATCAAGATGTACATGGACAAGAACGAGAAGGTCCTCGGAAGCGCGAACCGCTACTAGAGCCGCGCAGACGCCGGACAACGGGGCGCGCGCCTTCGGGCGCGCGCCCCACGCTTTTCTGCCGCGCCGCTCAGGCCTTGGCGTCCAAACAGAGCGCCGCAGCGCCCAGGATGGCGATGCGAGGCTCCTCGCTGACCTCGATGCGCAGGCGCCGCAGGGCGTGCGGGTAGGCGAAGGAGCGCAGCTCCTCGCGCAGTGCGGCTCGATCCATAGACGTTCTTGAGACCCGTCCCGCTCACATAACCCTCGATCGTCTTGTCGCGATAGGGGATGGCCCCGAGTTCGCCGGCGCCGCAGTTGGCGCCGGAGTAGAGATGTCCGTTGGCGATGACCCCGGCGCCCATACCCGTCCCGACGACGAGGCCCACGAGATGGCGGCAGCCCCGCCCCTTGCCGAAGTGGAGCTCGCCAAGGGCAAAGCAATTGGCGTCATTATTCACCCGGACCGGCACCACGTAGCGTGCCTCGAGGAGCTCCTTGAGATGCACCTCTTTCCACGAGGGGATGTTCTCCACGCTGTAAACGATGCCGGCTTCCGTATCCACGATGCTGGGGACGCCGATGCCGATGCCGGAGGTCTCGCCCTGCAGAAAGACCTCGTCGATCGTGGCGCAGATCTCGTCGATGACGACCTGTGCCGCCGCGCGCGAGGAGATCGCCCTGGCCGCGTGAGCGCGAATAGCCTGCCCCTCCACCCGCCCGGCCCGCACGTGCGTGCCTCCGAGGTCTACGCCAAGGATCGCTCGCCGCGTCATGCCGGCTTCTCCTGGCCCAAGGTGGCGTTGCCGATGAGCGGACGGGCCCAGAACGCGATACCGATGATGTAGGCCAAGGTCGCCAAGAGGGTCAGCATGCCGAACCGGAGGCCGAAGGCGTCGCCCAGACGTCCGATGACCGGCGGCAAGATCGCACCGCCCACGATGCCCGTGCAGAGTATCCCGGCGAAAGAACCGTGGTGCTTCTCCAGCGAATTGAGCGCCAGCGCAAAGATGATCGGCCACATCACCGAGCACCAGAAGCCCATCATCGGGAAAGCGGCGACGGCGACCGCCTTGGGGCCGAAGAGAGCGGGGAGCAGCGTCAGGACGGCGCCCAAGCCGAAGACTGCAAGTATCTTTCGCGAGTCGAAGAGCTTGAGGAGCCCGAGCCCCAAACCGCAGCCCACGGTCATCAAGCCCCAGAACCGCGCCACCGCCCGCGCCCCCTCCTTTTCGGGATCGAGCCCGTGGTAGGTCTGCAGGAACTTAGAGATCCAGTTCGCGATGCCCTGCTCGGTGCCGACGTAACAGAAGATGCCGATGAAGAACAGCAGGACCGTCCTGTTGCGCAACAACGCCAGGTGGGTCTCCACCGTCCCCGCCGCCTCGCTCTCCTGCAGTTCGACCTTGGGCATCCTCGCCAGCGAGACCACGACGATCATCGCCAGGGTCACCAAGGTGAAGACCCAGTAGAGGGAGACCCACGGCATCGAGGGCGGGACCAGCCTCGCCAGGGTCCTCGTCGCCACGTTCTGCGGCAAAGAAGGGTCTTTGAGATGCAGGACAAGGTAGGAATAGACGTAGGGGCTCAAAAAAGAAGCCGAGCCGAACACCAACTGCGAGAGGTTGCCGAAGAACGCGTAATGCTCCTCGCCGCCGGCGACGCGCAAGAGCGGATTGATGACCACCTGCAGCATCGCCATGCCCACGCCGATGGTGAACAGCGAGAGCAGGGCGACGACATAGACCGGCCGCGAGGCGAACAGGCCCGCGCCCAGCAGGGCCAAGACGAAGGCGGCCACAAGGACGGCCTTGGCCTCGAAGCGCTCGATGAGCATGCCGGCGGGGATGCTCATCACGGCGTAGGCGACGAAGAAGGAGGTGAGCAAGAACCCCGCGAGCGCTAGGCTCAGGTGGAAGGAGTCCGTGATATCCGGGATGAGCGAGCCGAGGATGTTCGTGATGAGCGAGATGACGACGAAGATGAGCATCACGAGCAGGACGATGGGAACGCTTCTCTTCACTGATCCTCCTCCGCCCTCACGGGCCTTTCAGATTCCAGCCGGTCCATTCGAGCGCGGGCTTGTCGCCCCGCAGGTCCGTTTCGTCGAAACGAGCCATGATGGCCCGGGACTCGCGGGGCAGCAGCGAGATGTAATTGTCGTCCCACAGCACCGGCAAGACCGGCTCTTTGGCGCGCTTGCGCATCAGACGGAGCTCGATGAAAAAGGCGACCTTGTCCGAGGCGTTGGTCAGCGCGACCTCGTACTCTCCCGGGCTCCGGAGCTTGCCCGCGAAGCCGACCTTGGCTCGAGGGAGCGAGGACAAGGCGGTGAGGTCGGCGAACGATTGGTTCGGCGTCACCCTCCAGTCGGCCTTTTCGAAGTCCAAGACGTCCGGCTTCGCCGAGAGCCAGTAGAAGTTCCGGACCGGCGGGCGGCTGTCGCCCGGCTCGAGCTCCAGGGCCAGGAAGTAGACGGGGCTCTTTGCGGCCAATGGCGGAAGCTTGAGGGCCCTGGCGGCGGCGTTCTTGAGGCAAGGCATCTTGGCGCCGCCCTCGAATACCAGCCTGGAGTCGCGGTCGTACAGCCGCGCGCGGACGGCGGCATTCGGGAGGTCGACGAGCGTCTCGTTGACCACAGATACCGCGTGCTCGCCGTAGTCGTAGACCACGCTGACCGGCCGCGAGCCGTTCCGGGCGCCGTAAAAAGCCCCGTTCGGCATGAGGAAATAGTCATAGAGCTGCCAGATCAGCCTGGGCCAGGCGCTGTTGAGCATCCATTGGATGATGCCCGTCGTCGCGGGCTTGCGCGCGCCGAAGGCCTCGAACATGGCGCGGGTCGTCTCATAGTTGGCGGCCTGGGCCTTGAAGGCGAACTCCTCCACGCCGCGAGCCTCGCCGTAGCGGTTGCGGTACGCGTTCATGTAAGCGGTCAGGGTCCCGAAGCTGAAGCGGCCGCAATGAAAGTCCCACGCCGGGCCGATCGGCCACAAATGATCCGCGCCGAGCATCTTCTTCAGGCTCCATAGCGGCGGGATCTCCGGCCCGGCGCTGGTCTCCGTGTTGAAGCCGTAGGCTCCGCCGCGCGTGGTGTCCACGTACCAGTAGTTCGGCGTCACATAGTCGTAAGGCCCCCGCATCTTCACGCCGGAAGGCCCGCTGACCGTGCTCACCCAGCCGCCGGCGGAGAGCAGCACGGGCCGGCTGGGGTCGAGCGCGGCCAAGTCCGCCCGGTAGAGCGTTTCCGCCTCCGGCGCCGGCATCTTGTCGCTGCCCACCAGCCACACGAAGATGCTCGGGTGGTTGCGCAGCCAGCGCACCTGGTCTCGCAGGTAGGCGCTCAGGAGGCTCCTCTCCGAAGCCTCGAAAGCCATGCCGTACTTCTCGTCGGGCTGGGGCTTGCCCAGATACTCGGGCCACTCCCACTGGCAGCTGAAGCCCGCCATGACGAGGATGCCGTCGCGATCCGCGAGCTCGTACAGCCGCTGGCTGCTGCCCCAGAAGCCCTCGAGCCGTATGGCATTGAGGTTCAGATGCTTGATATAGCGGAACTGCGCCTCGAGGTTCTTCTCGTCCTCGCGCAGGAACATGTCGTCGCTCCAGCCGCCTCCCCGGATGAGGACCTTTTGGCCGTTCACGGTGTAGCCGCGGCGGCCTTGCGCATCGAGGTAATCGCCGACCTGCCGGATCCCGAAATCCACCGCTTGCGCGTCGCTGGCGACGCCTCCTTGCGTCACCCGCATCGTCAGCGTGTAAAGCTCCGGCTTGCCCATGTTCCGCGGCCACCACAGGCGCGGCTCGCGCAGCCGCAGCTCCGGGAACTGCTCCGGCGAGAAACGGATGCTCTTCCTCTCCCCCAAGGCCAATGCGTAGTCCGTCCGAAACTCCACGCCGGCCACCCGGCCGCTGACCGTCCCGGATGCCGCCTCCGCGCCGTGGTTGACGAGGTCCGCCGTGATGATGAGCGACGCTTCCCGGAGGGTCTCCGTGTCGACGGACGTCTGCACGAACACGTCCTCCAAGGAGACGGAGCCCGATCGGCGCAGCCGCACTTCCCGGAACAGCCCCATGTTCCCGTCCGGCGGCCACGGGTTCCAGTCGACGAAGCCCATGGTGAAATCGCCCCGGCGCGGCGGGAACACCTCGATCGCGAGCGCATTGCGCCCAGGCCGCACGAACTCCGTCACGTCGAGATCGAACGTCCGCCAGACGCCGTAGACGGAGTCCCGGCCGGCGAGCTTGCGGCCGTTGAGCCAGAGGTCGGCGCTGTAGTTGATCCCGTCGAAGACCAGGCGGGTCCGCGCCCCCGGCCCCGGCGCTTCGAGCTCGAATTCCTTGCGGTACCACCAGGAGCCCTGGAAGGGCTCCGTGGAGATGGACTCCAAGTTCCTGGCGAAAAAGGGGTCGCTGTAAACGCCGTGGTCCACGAGCGTGCCCAGGACCGTCGAGGGAACGCGAGCCGGGTACCAGCCTTCAGCCGCGAAGCCCGGCCGCGACAACGCTGCTCCGTCCGCGGCGACCCGGGCCGCCGATCGCAGGGCCCAGCCTTCCCGCAGCACCACGGGCGAGCCCGGCTCCGGCAAGGTTTGAGCGGCGCGGGCGCGGCCGGCGGACAAAAAAGTCAGCGCCAAGAGCAGCGGCAGAGGAAATGGAAGACAGCGCGCCACGGGCCCGATATCGTACCATTTGGGCTCCTGATGGCTCGCGTGCTCAAGATGCCGGCGCTCGCGGCGCTGCTGCTGCGGCGAGCGCGAAAGAACGGATCCTCGTGTTCGCTCCGCATCCCGACGACGAGATGCTCGGCGCCGGAGGAATCCTGCGAGACGCGGCGCTCCGGGCCGCCGGCGGCGAGGATGTCGATTACCGCGTCGTCCTCTTCACCTGCGGCGACGGCTATCCGGATGCCGTCGCCTATCTCTTTCGCGGCGGCCTGGCCCAGGATCTGGACGGAAACCGCCGCTTCGATTTCATCGACCTCGGCATCATGCGCTGCCGAGAGTCGCTGAAGGCTCTGAGCTCCATCGGGGTCCCGCGCGGCAAGGTCGTCTTCCTTGGCTACCCGGACGGGGGGCTCGACAAGATCCCGGCCAAGCCCGGCACCTTTCGCGGCCCTCTCACACGCGCCGAGCGGGTGCCCTACCCTTTCGCCCAGAGCCCCGGCGCGCCATACCAGCGCGAGAGCGTCCTGCGCGACCTGCGGCGGGTGCTGACGGCTTTTCAGCCCACAGCGGTCTACACGCCGACCGTGACCGACTGCCACCTCGACCACTCCTCCGTGCGGAACTTCGTCAAGGAAGCTCTGTCGGAGACCCATTCGCGGGCGGAGCACTGGGAGTACCTTATCCATTGGGAGCAGAAAGAACCGGCCTGGCCTTACGCCTCGTTGAGATGGAAGAGCCCGGCCGGCCATATCCCCCCCGATCTAGTGGTCCCCCTGTCTCGAAACGGCTGGTCGGCGAAGGAGAAGAGGATCGCGCTCGAGCGCTACGTTTCACAGGTGGGCGCCGATCCTGTCGTCGGCACGCCGTTCTGGGACGACCGGTGGACGTTGTCCACTGCCTGGCGACGGATGCTGGCGCACCTAGGCTTCGGACCCCCGCAGGCCAACGACACGCAGTACCTCTTGGACTTCGCGAAAGACGACGAGGTGTTCTGGCGCTCGCGCGCCAACCCGTCCGATTATCTGGTTCCCGCCGCGCCTTCCGCCGCCAAGCGCTGAGCCGCCGGCTTTCCCGTCCGGAATGTCAGAACCAGGCGATGGAAGCCTGTATCCCGTCGATACGATGCAGGAGGCCGGACCAGAGCAGGCGCTCGCCCTCCGGGACGGCCGGAGCCTTCATCTCGGCCTCGACCCGCGTGCGCAACGCCGGAAGCCTCGATACGATGGCGGCGAGGATCTCCGGGCCGCGCGCGCGCAGGGCCGGGTCGCTCTTCCACCCGAATTCCAAAGCGCTCACCTCGCGTTCGGCCGCGAGGACCTCGCTGTCGGCCGACACATACTCCCGCGAGAGCGCCCTGCCCAGCGACACGACATACTCGCCGAGGCTGCGGCATCGGAAGACGTTGGCGTAGGCGGGGCAATCCGGACTCGACGATCCCGCGAGCTTGCGGCACGGCGCCGCCACGGGGAACTCGCCGAACACCTCCTCGGGGCTCTGCAGCGCGTACGGCGCGACGGTCGTCAAATAATTCTTCGAGAACGCCAACTCGTCGCTGATGTAGACGAAGCCATGGACCTCCGCGGCGGCCTTATCGCGGATGGCGACGATGTCGCCGGGGCGCGGCTCTTCTGCGCCGGCAAGCTCGCGGCACAGCGGCGAGCCCATCCAGAACGTCATCTCCTCGGGCGGCGAGAAGCGGGCGACCGGAAGTATCTTCGCCGACACCAACGCAGCGTTCCAGCAGTTGGGGCCCCAGCGCCCGGCGCGCAGGCCGTGAAGCGCGTCCACCGTTTCCGGGACCACGCCGTCGACCGCGACGGAGCAGGAACCGCCGTCGCAGCGGCAGGCCGGCGCGGCCGAAGGGGTCTCTCCGAGCCGCGCTTTCCAGCTCGCCAGCGCCGAGACCTGCTCTTGCAGACTCCCGCAGTCCGCGCCATACAGGAACAGGCCGCCGTCAGCGCCTCGCGAAACGGCGACATCCGGCATGGGGACCGAAGCGGCGACCGCTTCGCGCGCCGCTTGCAGCACGGCCTTCGTCCGCGTGCCTTGGTCAAAATCGACAGGCACGCTTTGCGCGCGCGCGCTCAGCGCCAGGGCGGCGAGAATCACAAGGTTCGCACTCATGCAGATCGGGTCGTGGCCTCAGGATAGCCGCGCCGCACCATCGCCGCCTTTGTCCAAGGGCCCAGCGCGCCCGCAGTCTTTGGGCCCAGGCCTGAAGGGCCTCCCGTCCGTCGAGGATTGGGACCAATGCCTCTCGCCCGGCCCCGCCCGGAACGCTACCCTTTCCTCGTGCGTTTGCTCTTTGCCGCCTTATGGGCGGCTTGGTGCGCGTCGGCCGCATCAGCGCTCGCCCAGACGCCGGCCGCCTTTGAGCCGGACGGCCGGGGCGCCGACGTCCGCATGGTCTTGCAAGCGGCGCGGGAAGCGGTAGGCGGGGACTATGGAGGCGGCCAGCCGTGCCCCGTGCCTGATGTGGACGGCGGCGGCGGCTTCTTCGGCCGTGCTCTTCCCGCGAGCGACCCCGCCTGCGCGGCCATCCTTTCTTATATCCCTCCCCTCAACGCCCTGAAGGAAGCCGCCGGCATCCCGGTGACTTCTTGGCTCATCGGCCTGCAGCGCTTCTCGCAGTACGAGAACATGTACCTGTCCGCCCCCCAGGCCAACCTCGTGATCGTCACGGTGCCGTTTCTCACGCGGTTTCCCTCGCCTTCGCCCGCGGTGCTGTTCAGCATGGCGCACGAGCTCGGCCACGCCGTCCAGGCCCGCCGCGTCTCCGACTGGGATCCGGCCGCGCCCGAGCAGGAGCAGGACCGCGTCTCCCGCCATTTTGAAGCCCACGCCGACGCGGTCGCGATCGACCTTCTGTCCCGCGCCGGCTACCCCCCGTCGCTCGCCGCCAAGGGCCTGGAAGAGCTGCTGTCCTGTGATATTATCCGCAACGACCAGCCCGGCCCGGCCTCCTCTCCCCATCCTTCCGCTCGCGTGCGCTGGCTCAATGTCCATCGCCTGCTTGCCGACCGCGGCACGCCCGCGGCGACAGCGGGCCCCTACAAGCCGGCGGTCCAGCCTTCGGACTTCGACGATGACGGCCGGCTCATCCGCGCGGGAGAAACACCGGACCCGGCCGCTGACGCCGCCGCGCTCCGCGAGTGCGGCGGCAAAGGAGAGACGGGCGCCGCCGGTTGGAAGGACTTCAGCGAAGTCGAGCTGCGCACCTATTCAGAGGCCGACTTGCTTGGAGGCGAGGGCGTCGCCGGACCCGGACTGGACGTGACCGCGGTCATGGTGAAGGGCAGCGGCTGGACGGCTGAACAGGCCCTACGGAAGTTCCAGGAGGCCGCGCGAGTATTCTCTCAGTGCGGCATGGCTTTGCGGCGCGTGGAACTGGCGGCCGTGCGCGCCCCGGGCGGACGGACGCGATGGCTCCGCTACGAGAAGGAAGGTCCCGACTCGTTCATCGGGCTGCGAAGGCTGGTGCCCGCGGCGGGAAAGCTGGTCGTGCTGCTGACCGGAACGTTCCCCGACGACGCGGACGGCGCCGGATTCTCCCGGGCAGAGTGGAGCAACGGCAAGGATCTCGCCCCGGCGCTCTACGATACGGTCTTTCTGAGCGATTACGCGACTTCGGAGGCTTACCGCAGCGAGAACGCGGCCTCGCCGTACAGTCTCCTGGCGCATGAGATGCTGCACGTCCTGACCCGCGAGGGCAGGCACCTCAACGCCCCCGAGCCGAATCTCCTCAATAACACCTGGAGCGTCCGCAGCGACCGCATCCTGCCGCGCCACTGCGAAGCTGCCCGCGCCAGCCCGCTGGTCCGCTAGATCAAGGCGGCCGCCGCAAGCGCGGGCAGAACTTTTCCCATCGGGCCGATTCCACAGAAAAAGCGGCGGCTTCCGTCGCGTCGCGCATCCTTGGTATGCTCTCCCCATGCTCCAAGAGATCGACGCGATTTTGGCCCGAGCCTGGAAGGAAGGCCGCAAGTCCCTCATCGAGGCCGAGGTCTACGACCTCTTCGACAAGCTCGGGCTCGACACGCCGAAGCGCGCGGTCGTCGCCCTGGCCGACGTCCCGCTCCGGGAGCCCGAGCTCGAGAAGCTCCTCGCGGGACTCCCCGGCGATAAGGTCGTCCTGAAGGTCTCCTCCCACAAGGTCCTGCACAAGACGGAGCTCGGCGGGGGGAAGGTGTGCTCCAAGCGTGAGGCCGGCGCGACGCTCGCCGCCTTCAAGCGGGCCTTTCCGGAGGCCGAGGGCGCGCTGGTGTGCGAGTTCGTCGAGCACGCCGTCTTCTCGATGGGACAGGAGCTCCTGCTCGGCGCGCGCGCCGACGAGGGCTACGGCCCCATCCATCATGACTCTGGGGCTCGGCGGCACCGACGCCGAGCAGCTCACCGCATCGCTCAAGCCCGGGCTGGTCCCCGCCGTATTGCCGGTGCGCCTGGCGGGCGAGGCGGGCTCCTGGCAGGATTTTCTCGACGGCGCCTGGGTCTGGAGATACGTCTCGGGCAACGTGCGCGGCGGCCGCCGCCTGGCGGAGGACGCCGCCATGCTCCGCTGGCTCGAGGGCTTCGCCGCGCTGATGACGCGCTGCGACGGCGAGAACTCGCGCTGGACGATCGACGAGGTCGAGGTGAACCCGCTCGCGGTGAGCGGCGGCAGGCTCGTCGCCCTCGACGGGGTGCTGCGCTTCCGAGAGGCCGCCGCGCCTCGCCGCGACGTACCGAGCGCCAAGGCGATCTGGAGCCTGCTCAAGCCGGCTACGGTCGCCGTGGCCGGCGTGAGCGAGAAGAAGATGAACATGGGCAGGATCATCCTGCGCAACGTCGTCGAGGCGGGGTTCCCGAAGGAGAATCTTTTCGTGCTCAAGGACTTCCAAGGGGATATCGAGGGCGCCCGTTGCTTCGCCGACTGCGCGTCCTTCCCGAAGCCCGTGGACATGTTCGTGGTAGCGGTCCCATCGGCGGAGGTGCCCGCCATGCTGAAAGACGCCGCTCGCTCGGGCAAGGTGCGCGGCGTGGTCCTCATCAGCGGCGGCATGGGAGAGAAGAGCGGCAGCGAGCGCGTCCACGAAGAGGTCCTCGCCGTCATCAAAGAGGGCCGCACGCTCAACCCGGATTTCGCCGTCAGCGGCGGCAACTCGCTCGGCATCGTCTCCATCCCGGCCAAGGTCAACACGTTCTTCATCCCCAAGAACAAGCTGCACATGCCGTCGGAGGAGAACCCCGTCATCGCCCGCACCGCCTTCATCAGCCAAAGCGGCGCCTTCGTCATCTCGGTCATCAGCCGCATGGCATGGCTCAAGCCCGCCTATTGCGTCTCAGTCGGCAATCAGATGGACGTCACGGT
>JAPLKK010000193.1 GCA_026388115.1 Elusimicrobiota bacterium
AGCACCGTTATGACGCGCGTCGTCGCGGGACTCGGCTGGGACCTGCTCGATGACGTCCATGCCAAGATCACCCTGCGCAAGAACGACCGCGCGTGGGGCACTCAAGGCGCCGCGGGACAGATGAACACGACAACGAACGACCAGGCCATCAGTGGCGCCACCGGCCTCTTCGGGACTACGTTCATCAACGAAGCCAGCGTGAAGGTCGACAAGCTCTTCGGAGCGCTCGACACCACGGTCGGCCGGCAGTTCTGGGGCAACTCTGGCGACCTCATCGCCGCCTGGGGCCCGAAGAACAACTACGGCCTGTACGTAACCGCCATCGACGCCGTCTCGGCCATGTATGCGAACGACATGATCGAGTTCGCGGGCATCGCTGGAAAGGCCGTTGACGCCCCCATCGGAACCGCAGCCAATGCCGCCATCGTGAACGACACCACCGCCACCGGCATCGACGTCGGCGTCAAGAAGCTCCCGCCACCATCGGAACCGCAGCCAATGCCGCCATCGTGAACGACACCACCGCCACCGGCATCGACGTCGGCGTCAAGAAGCTCCCGGTGAAGGCGAATGTCTTCATCTGGAACGCTGTCACTCATGCCAATGGCCAGCTCGGCACGGCTCCTGGCACGGCGTCCACTCCTGGCCTCAATGACAACCTGTGGGTCTACGGCGCGAAGCTGCGCGCTGAGGGCATGGGCGCGTGGATCAACGCGACCGTCGCCCTGAACGCCGGCACGAACCGCACCGTTACCGCGGGCATCACGTACCCGACCGCCGCCAGCGCCAACTACAGCGGCAAGGCACTGCTGCTCGACCTTGGTTACAAGGCTGACATCAGCAACGTCGGTGGGATCACCCCGTGGGCCAACTTCGGTTGGGGCTCCGGTCGGCATGACGCGCGGTCCAACAAGAACGAGGGCTTCACGGCCATCGCGTCGGACTATCGGCCTGGCGTTATCTACGGCCGGTTCAACTCGGGCGCGCTGGCCCTCGGCGGCTCCGGCCTCGCCGGCCAACTCCCCGGCGGCGGCGTGTCGACTGCGGGTCTTGGAAACCGCCAGATCGGAAACCGCCAGATCTGGGGCGCGGGCCTGAAGGCCACCCCGGCGGGGCTGTCCAAGCTCACCGCTGGCGTCTCGTACTGGGACTTCAACTACCAGTACGCGACCCTCGGCGCGACTGGCGTCTCTGCCGCCAACGGCAACCGCCACATCGGCTCCGAGTTCGACCTCCAGATCGACTGGGCGCACTCCGAGAACGTGGTTCTCGACGCCGGCTGGGCGGTGTTCAACCCCGGCGGCTATGTGAAGGAGCAGAACCGGACGACCAGCCCGGTCACCGGAACCAACTCCGTCAACATGCTGTTCGCGGACCTCGGCATCAAGTTCTAAGCCGACTAACGCAAAGAGAGACCCCCCGGCTTCGGCCGGGGGGTTTTTCTTTGTGCATGCGAAGCGACGGGTCATGAAGGGTGCTTCGCTCCTGCATAGGCTTTCTAACGGCGGGCACTTAGCAGACAGGCGATATGTTGCCTCACGTGCCAGCTCGCCTGCCGCAAGAGACTCTTCATCGAGCGACATTGCGCATCGGCCGGCACCGGCTCTCGAATAAACCGTGAATATTTCAAGAAATAGTCTTTGCAGTTGCGGCGGAATTCACTTCCAGCGTTGAAAGTGAATTGCAATGAAAATGCCGGCGTTATTTTTTAAAGAATTCACGGTTATATCCGAGTTGCACGAATGCGCGTTGCTGCGCTTTCTCTCGCTTGCTCGCCGGCAGATCTCTTCGCCCCAACTGCCCGCCGTTTCCGTTTCCTCGCCGCCCGAGTCGGGAAGCGGAACTTTTCGGGCGCTCGTTCGTACTTGTATGTGGGGGGGGGAATATGGAACGCGGCGACGCGTTGATCGAAGATTGCCGGCGGCTCTCGAACGCCGACTTGCTGCGCGACCTTGCGGAACTCTCCGCACGGGAGCGCTCCGGACTCGTCCGCGTCTTGGCGCGGCTTTCGGAGATGGATGTCCGCGAGCTGGCGGAGGAGCAGGGCTTTTCGTCGCTATACCTCTTCTGCCTGCGCAAGCTCCGCTATTGCGAAGCCACGGCCTGGAGGCGAACGAAAGCGGCCGAGGCTTGCCGCCGATTCACCTTCATCTTCGATCTGATCGAAGACGGCGACATCTCGGTCACGGCGGTCGCGCTGCTGGCCCAACACCTCACGCGCGAGAACTGCCGCCGGCTGATCTCGCAAGCAAAGGGCCGAAGCTCGCGCGATGTGGAGCGTCTGGTTGCGTCCTTGTCGCCGCAAGCGAGGCCGCCGGCGGAGCGGGTCACCTTCATCGCCGTCGCGAAAGACGGCGCGGCGTCATCCCGCCCGTCGGCGCCGGCGGGTCCGGCCGGCGCGGATGTCTCCATGGCTCTCCCATGTCCTTCCAGGGAACCGGCGCCGCGCCCGGTCGAGGTCCCAGCCATCGACGCACTCCAGGCGGCTCTCGTGTTCGCATCCGGCGCAGCGGGCGCTCCCGATATCGAACTCCGCTCCAAGCGCACCTTCACCTGCACCGAGCACGTCGAGCGCATGATCGGGCGAGCGCGGGAGCTCTTGTGGCATAAGCACCCGGAGGGCCGCTTCGAGGATATCCTGAGCGAAGCGCTGGAAGCCCTGCTCGATCGCCTGGAGCGCCCAAAGCGGGCATCGCGGCCGAGACTGCGGCGCGGGGGCGCAGCCCGACCGGGCGCTCCGGCTCGCCGAAGCCGGGCCATCCCGCGATGGGTGAAAGAAGAAGTCCGCAAGCGCGACGGCGAACAGTGCTCTTTCATCGGACCGGCCGGCCGCTGCCCGGAGCGCAGCGGCTTGGAGTACGATCACATCGTGCCCTTCGCGGACGGCGGGCCGTCGGACGACCCGAAGAATATCCGCCGCGCGTGCCGCGCCCATAACCAATGGCGGGCGCGCAAGCGTTTCGGCGCTCGGGTGCCGTGCCGGCGCGCACGCGACGTCGGCGCGGGGACGACACGGACGCCGGAATCAGCGGCCTTCGCCCCGCCCTAACAAGGGGCTTGACGCTGAGCGGCATTCCCCATAAACTCGTAGGCGCTGACGCGAGAAGGAATGACAAATTTGTTAGGATTGCGCGACATGAGCGCCTCACGCTCCGTGCTCGCGCGCCTTGGCGGCGCCCTGGCCCTCGTTTCGCTCGGCCCATGGGCGCTGGCGGCGTCGTTGGACGTCTCGACGGCCTACAAGCTGCGCGCGATCAACTACCGGGACGTCGAGCTGACGGAGAAGCCGTCCAACCTCTCCTACATGAGCCAGAACGCCCAGCTCGGCTTCGGCGTCAAGAACATCGAGCTGACGGGGGGGGCCGGCCCCGAGCCGGCGACGATGGACATGGCTCTCTCTCTGCGGGCGGTCGGGCTGACCGGGCCGATCGCGGCCTCCACCGGACCACTCGGACACCCCTTCGACCGCATCGCCCAGTTCTATCCGAACGCAAACTTCATCCCGTTCATCGAGAACGCGTACGTCCGGACCCACGGCCTTTTCGGCTATCCCGTGGATCTCACGATCGGCCAGCAGCCCTACACCGTGGGCAGCGGGCTCCTGCTCGCTGACGACGGCGTCGGCCTGCCGGGCGTGAGCGCCCGCGGCGCGCTGCCGTGGTGGGACATGAAGTTGGACGGCTACGTCTTCCAACCGCACGCCGCGCCGTTCAACGCCGGAAACACGCCGGGAAGCCTCATGATCTACGGCATCTCGCTCGAGGTGCCTTCCGAGGGAACCTGGCAGTTCAATGAGATGGTGGAGCGGGAGATGAACGGGCAACTGATCGAGCTCCCATCGCCGCGCGCTCAAAACGCCCCTTTCTACCCTTCCAGCAGCCTGAACGGCTACCCGGTCAGCAAGGCCGTGCGGAGCTTCACGAGCGTGCATTACCAGATCAGCTATGGGCCGATGTTCTTCGACGGCGAGGCGGCGATGGAGAAGGGCTCGGCCACGCCCATCGGGCCAGGGGCTCTGTGCACCGACGCCAACGGCGCAGGCCCGTTCTGCGCGCCGAACCGCATCACGTTCAACGGGAACGCCGAGGTCTTGCGCGCAAAATGGAAGATACCCATCAAGGGTCAGGACGGCATCGCGCGGCTGACGGCCGCCCGGGGCAGCGGGGCGAACGTGACGAGGCCGACGACGGACACCGCGTTCTTCCCGTCTCACGGCCACCGGTTCGACGGCCTGGAGCGCTCCGGCTTCGGCGATTTTTTCCAGGCGACGCCGTATGACGCCTTCGGCGGGCATTCAACCTCCACGGCGAGCGGGTTGACGCCGGGAGTGAGCGGGATCCTCTCGGTCGGGATCGGCTTCACGCCTCCGGCCTACAAGGGCATCACCTTCGATTTCGACTATTGGCTTTTCCAGGCGGATAGGAGCACCACGGCCGACCGCAACCTGGGCCATGAGACCGATATCCGCGCCCGCTACGGGTTCCGCGACCGCTTCAACATCACCGCCTCAGCCGCCCTCTTTTCGGCGGGGACCGCCACCAATCCCTTGAGGCCCAGCGCCCGGCGCTACATGCTCGAGTTCGCCGGCCGGTTCTAAACCCAACCTCCTCCTCAGCGACCCATCACACCCCCTCGGCCGAGACCGATTTTAGGTCCGGCGGGGACGTTCGCCGCGCCTTGGGCGCGGCTCACTCGGTTCCGGCCGCCGCGTTAAGATGTGCGCTCGCGGCGGCCTCCACACGCCCCGGCGAGACCTAAAATCGGTCCCGGCCTCTGCCTCCGCACTTGCTGAGAGACGGAGGGGGGAATCAGCGCCCTTCCGGACAAGCCTTACGGCCAGATTCCGGGCACCAAACCGGGCGGCACGCGACGCGTTTTGGGGACGGCGCCACGTTCCATCTTGGTGCGTTCCGGGGTCCGGCGCGGCGGCCTCGAAGGCACGGGAGGGGGGAATAGGAAGCTGTCCACCGGTTGTCCCCACCCCCATGACTTTAACATGACACTAATATCTTAAACACATTTTTCGAGTCAGCACTCTTGGCACCCGCCGAGACAGACATCCCCTCGACATTATCGCAATCCCCAGGCTATCCACAGGCTGTTTGACTTAAATGTGAGTTCATGCCATAATGCGCGGCGTGAACGAGCGGTTCAGGCTAAGGCTCAAGCTGCCCAGCGGCGCGGAGATGGAAGCGGAGGGCGCGCCGGAGTTCGTGGAGGCCGAGCGCAGGGCCTTTATCCAGCAGGCGGCAAGACCCTCGGAGACTGAAAACTTCGCGGCAGGGCCCGGACAGGGCCAGCCGGCGGGACCGCCATGGGCCGAAATCACGGAAACTCGCTCGGGCGGCATCCAGCTTCGCGCCAAACCGCCCGGACGCACTGAAAGAGACGCCTGCCTGCTGCTTCTGGCCGCGGCGCATCGGCTCCTCAATACGCCGAAGCCCACCGCGGCGCAGCTGGCGCGGTGGCTGCGGGCGTCCGGCTATCCCGTCGGCCGCGTAGACCGCGTCCTGGCGCAAGCGCTCGACCAGGGGCATATCCTGGCCTCCGGCAGCCGTCGAGCGCGCCGCTATGAGCTCACGGGCCCGGGTCGGGCCAAGGCGTTCCTGCTCGCCGAAGAGCTGGCCAAGACCGTCAGCGGCACGCCGAGAAAGAGCTAGAAAGCCGGCGCTTCGACCGAGACCGCCAATAAGACCGGCGGCGACCCTGTCGTCGTGAGACGATCCCACAGACGGCAAACCACCCCAAAACACGAGCGTGAACTCCCGGGGGAGGGCCCAAACCCAGGCAGAACGCCAAGCCAGCCGGCCGCCTCGTTACTAATGATAATGTATGTTATGTATCATACTGGCCGTCGAGCGCTCATTCCGGACGGCTCAGAATCGCTCGAAGCTTTTCGCGATTTCCGACGGAATCTCCGTGCGCATTTAAGTCCATTTAAGACACCTTCTGAGATTTTCAAAACTGGCAGTCGAGAAGTTGGCAAGTTTCCGGGAAATCGCAGCCCGACGGCGGCCCAGATCCGGAGAGGCCGGACCGGATCAGCGAAAAGCTGGCAACTCCATGCAGGGAGACTGGAGGTCAGGGGTGCCCGAAAAAGACCATCAAAGGGCCGGCTGGCGGGAGGCAGGAAACAGGACCGGCGACCAGGTCCTGAGCGGCGATTTCGGGCAGGCCATGGAAGCCCGAGCCCCCAAGAGGCCGCCGACAGGCCGGCCGGACCCAAGCCCCGGGCCGGATCGCAACTGGACGGAAAGAACCAAGAAAGGGGAGGGTAGAGGGAACCCGGTACAGGCGCAGATCCGGCTCAGGTCCAAAAAGACCAGGAAGGGAAGGGGGAGCTCAGGAGCCGGAAACCGGCGGACCGGGGGGCATAAAAAAGCCCCAGGCGACCGCGGAGTACCCCAAGAGCAACAGGAGGGGAGAAAACCATGAAGCGAAGTTCGAGCCGAAGGGATCGGTGCGAGTCAAAAGGGCCATCCCCAAAAAAACCAAGACCCCCCCCCACCCGAACGCGCGGCGCGACCGGGAGGAAAAAACCGGCTCAGATTCGACCACCGCAGCCGGGAGAGATTCTGTTCGCTTGTGTTTTTTGGCCATGCTAGAAGAAACCGACGAAACGCCCCTCAGCTCATCCTACGCCAAACTCGATCTGCGATGCAACCGCAACGAAAAGAGGATCAGCGCGAACAGGGTCGCGAGCGTGACGGCGACCCCGATCACAAAAGAGACCGGCCGGTAGACGAAGATAAGCCTGGAGAACCCCTTGGGCACCCGGACCTGAAGAAACGCGCCCAGAGCGCGCTCGAACGGCTGGGTTTTCCCCCTCGAATAGGCCTTCCAGCCAGGGAAAAAAGGTTCGGCGACGAAGACGGCGCCGCCCTCCGGCGCTTCGCCCTCGACGTCGAAGCGATCTTCCCGGAGCCTCTTATAGCTCCATTCGGTCCCGCGGACCTCTCCGATCCCCCCCACATCCCTTTCCCTGAGCCTCTGCGCTTCCTTCTCGGGCAGCCAACGCGCACGGCTCTTGCCGTCCGGAGTCTCGTATATCCGCCACAGCTGGAGTCCGCGATCGAGCAGGCGCCCCGGCAGGAGCGCCGCCTCATGTCCGACGACGTACGGCGGCAGTTCGTCCTTCGACAGGACGAAACGGCAGCCTGTCCACGCGAGCATCGCCGCGAGCCTCGTCGTCTCGTGGTTCTTTTCGATCATCTTCGCCACGATCTCGCTCTCCGCGGGAACGAGCGGCTCATACACTCCCGTCGCGCTGGCCAGATGGAACGGCAGATTCGCCAATCCGAAGAGCTTTTGCTTGTAGCTCCGGTACGCCGCATCGCGCAGCCGCGCCCAGCGCGGGTCGTCGCTTTCGCGCTCGACGAGAGGCCATATTTCGCCCTTCGGCAGCATGAAGTAGCGGCTGGCGCCGAGATGCTCCTGCAGGTCTTTCACCAACGGCCCTTTCTCGGCGAAATAGTCCGCGGCGATCGTCGGCTGGAAGCGCCAGCCCGTCGCCGTCAATTCCACGGCCATAGCGCCCAGAAGGATCGCCGCGGCCGCTCGTTTCCTACGACTCAGCGCCGTGAGTCCCGCACCGATCAGCAGCGGCACCGGCGCGAGCAGCAGAAAGTGCATCCGGGGCGGGTGGCGCAGCTGCTTGAGATACGGCGCGTGGGTCCACAGCCAGAAAGAGGCGGGGCTGTTCTTCCCGAGGCAGATGAACAGCGTGGCCGCGACACAGGCGGTGACGAGCAGGCCCGTGGCCGGCCGCCTCCTCATGAGAAGAGCGAGCCCGATGCAGGCCGCCAGCGTCCCCATGACGCCGAAATACCCGCTCAGGTGCGGCAGGTAGCGCGGCCCGGCGGGGTCTCCGATGGGGTCGCCCTGTCCCAGGAAGGTGAACGTCGCGCTGTGGTCCTCATAGCGCCATTTGACGTGGAAGGCCTGATCGTCGGCTTTGGGCGCCGGCAAGGAGAGCCGCAGCAGCTCCGGGTGCACGATCGAGAGGAACTCCGCGTACTTCATCCCGGAGCTCACGCGCTCCTTGGCGCTCATCGTCTCCATGCGGTGCGAACGCGCCGCGAGTTCCATCCCCGGCACGAGCACGACGCCCGCGAGCGCGAGCCCCGCCGCCAAGCCCAGCAGCGAGCGGCCCAGCCGGGATCGGCCTTCCAGGGCCTGCGCCAAGACGAGCCACACCCCCGCGAGGCCCGCCAAGATGGGCGGGTAGCCCGCGAGCAGGCCCAGACCCGCCGCGAGGGCGACGAGGGCGAGTCGGCCGGTGAAAAGGAATAGCGCCGGCCCCCACGCCAGCGACGCGACGAGGTTGGGAAACTGGATATGGCTGACCATCGTCCCGCCGGCGGCGAAAACGATGGCTCCCCCTCCCGCGGCCGCCGGCGAGGCGCCGAGCCGCCTGAGCCACAGATAGGCCCAAAAGGCGGCCAGCCAGTACATGAGCAGGAGGTACGGCGACAAGGCCTGGACGAACGGAAAGAAATGGAACAGGACGGACGCCGGGTCGAAGAGCGCGGTCTGAAGGTTGCCGGCCAGCGGAAGGCCGAAGCTCGAGTAGGGGTTCCACAGCGGCGCCTGTCCTTTCTGTAGGAGCTCCGCGGTCAGCGTCCTCCAAGGATGGGTCGCGTGCGTCAGGTCGTTGATGAAGTAGACCTGCGAACCCGCGAGCGTCGGAGCGAGCAGGAGAGCGGGCAGCGCGGCCACGACGAGCAGGACGGCGGCGTCGCGCTTTCCGATCATGGCTCGCGCTGCCGCTCAGCGCTCATGGCGGACGAGGTCCTCGTAGGTCTCGCGCTTGCGGATCAGCCGCCAGCGCCCGCCTTCGACGAGCACCTCGGGGGCCCGGAGCCGCGAGTTGTACTGCGACGACATCGAAAAGCCGTACGCCCCGGTCTTGAGCACCGCGAGGATCTCTCCCGCCCCCAGCCAGGGAAGGCGCCGCGCTCGGGCGAGGACGTCGCCCGTCTCGCAGACGGGCCCTACGACGTCGACGACCGCCTCGGCGGCATCGCTAAGGCGCGCCGGCGCGACAGGATGATAGGCGTCGTAGAGAGCGGGCCTCGCGAGATCGTTCATGGCGGCGTCGACGACGATGAAGCGCGAGGGACCGACCCGCTTGCGGTAAAGCACGGTGGTCAGGAGCAGGCCCGCCTCGGCGGTGAGATACCGTCCGGGCTCGAGCACCAGCCGCAGGCGGGGCCACGGCCGCAGCGCGGCGACGACCGTTCGGGCGAGCGCCGCGCAGTCGAGCGCCGCCTTGCGCGCGCCCGGGCGCAGCCGGCGCCGGATGGGACCGGTGTCCGGCTCGTCTTCGTAGCGCACGCCCATCCCGCCGCGCCGCTCAACCAAGCCCAGCACGACGCCGAGGGCCTTCGCGTACGGCCGCGGGGAAAGGATCTGCGAGCCGATGTGGCAATGCAGGCCGCGCAGCTCGAGCGCCGGCTCGCGACGCGCGCGGCGGCACAGCATCAAGGCTTGCGCCGGGGCCACCCCGAACTTCGCCCCGCCATGGCCCGTCGCCAAGTGCCGGTGGCCTCCCGCCTCGACTCCTGGATTGACGCGGATCGACACGGCGGCGCGCCGGCCCAGCCGCCGGGCCAAGCGCGCCAGAGCCGACAGCTCCGCCTCGGACTCGACGTTGAGCGCGAGCACGCCCGCCCGCACGGCGAGCGAGAGCTCGTCGGGCGTCTTGCCGACGCCGGAGAACACGATCTGCTCCGCGCGGAACCCGGCGGCCAGGGCGCGGCGCAGCTCCCCGCCGCTGACGACCTCCGCTCCGGCCCCCTCCTTCGCCAGCACGGCGCAGACGGCGCGGTTCGGGTTGGCCTTCAGCGCGTAGCAGATGAGCGGCGACAGCGAAGAGAAGGCGTCCGCGAGCGCACGGTAGCGTTGGCGGACGGCCGCCGCGGAATAAACGTAGGCCGGCGTGCCGACGGCGCGCGCGATCGTCTCGGCCGGCACGCCGTCGACCATCAAGCGCCGCCGAACGTACCGGATCCGGGCTTCGGCGTCAGGCACGGGGGCCCCCATAGGTCGGCGCTGAGCGCCGACCCAGACCCCGTGCACAACGCCCGAGGAGAACGGCTTCGGCGTTAGAACAAGGGGCCAAGGTAGACATAGAAGACGCCATTATTCGAGTTGGTGGTCGCGCGGGCATAATCGAAGCTCAGCACCAGCGGATAAAGCTGGAGGATGAAGGTGTGTATGCGCAAGCTCACGCCGTAAGATAGCCTCACGTCATGCCACTCCGCCTCGGCCAAGTCGTGACGCGCGTTCCAGGCGTAGCCCGCGTCCGAGAAGACCGCCGCCGTGATGGCTTTGAAATAGAAGTCGGGGAAGATATACCACATGTAGTAGTCGAGCCGGGTCCACAAGGGGAAGCGAAACTCCGCCGTCCCCATGACCGCGCGGCGGCCCACGTTGTCCACCGTGCTCGAGCCGTAGCCCCGCAGCCCGCCAAGCCCCCCGAGCCCGAACTGCTGGGGGTTCGGGCCGTTCGAATCGGCGGCGAAGAGCCGCAGGGCCAGCGTCGAAAAATCCCCCGCCGGGACGTATTGGTTCGCGCTGGCCGACCACGTGTTGAACTTCGTGTTGCCGCCGAGCACCTCGTGGGAGGCGACATAGGCGAGCCTGAGCCGCGAGCCGTAGGTCGGCACGAGGTAGCGTCCGCCGACCGTATCGCGCACGAACGCCGCGCCCGTCAAGCGCGCCTCGTTGATGACGTTGCTCGTGGGATCGTCGGGATATCGCTGCGAATCCCGCGCGTTGCCGATCGAGGTCTCGATGCGGTGGTAGCGGTCCAACGGATACGCCATCGTGGCGGTCTGGGCGTGCACGTTCTCGTCCTCTTTGAGCCCGCTCGCCAGATCTTCCCCGTTGCGGTACACGAGCCCCGCGACCGCGAGGCTCAGCTGCGGCCGCCAGCGCGCGTAGGTGTACTGCGTCTGATAGCTGTAGTAGCCCTGGCCCGTGTTCAGCGCCACCTGAGCCCCCGCCTGGTGGTTGCCCAGCATGTCCGAGCCCTGCCAGTAGCCGATGGCGAAGAGCCCCCCGACCGACGAGTAGAACATGGCGGGCAGGAACAGGTCGGTGGAGAAATCGAGCGGCACGGGCCGCGAAGGCCCGAGGGTCACCGGCGCCGTCGAGGGCGGGGCGACGTTGTAGGTGTGCGTGCTGAAATCCATGCCGGGCAAGGCGCTGAGCTCGACGGCGCTCGGCAGGGCCGCGGTCGGGCGCGCGGCGGGCTTCGGCGGCCCCGAGCCCTGGGTCAGGGCCCCCGACCCGGGGCTCGGCGGCGGCGCGGCCGTCTCCTCGCTCCAGCGGATGACCGGAGCGGGCCGCAGACGTGCGCGCGGTGCGCCCTTGGGCAGGTACTCCGCCTCCACGGGCTCGTTCAACAGCCGCTCGCGCGGCGCGCGGTAGATGTGGATGCTGTTGCGCCTGAACGAGCAGAAGGCGACGTCCCCGTTGGGCGCGTAGAGCGGCGTGAAGCTCGCGCCCAGCGAGCGCGTCAGGCGCGCGACCTTGCCGGTCTCGGTGTCGAGCTCGTAGAGGTCATGGAACCCCCCCAGCTCGAGCGCGAAGGCGATGCGCCGTCCGTCGAGGGAGAACATCGGGTCGCGCGCCGCGCCCCGCGTCTCCACAAGCCGCGTCGGCGTCAGCGTCTCCAAATCGAGCTTGTACAACCGACGCTGATACGGCATCGCGTCGCCCTCGGCCACGATCTCCGAAGAGTACACGATCGACCGGCCGTCCGGGGAGAAGACCGGCATCGCGTCGTCCTCGGGGTCGTTGGTGAGCTGGCGGATCTCCTGCGTGTCGAGGTCGTAGAGGTAGATGTCGGTGAAGGAATCGCGCATGCCGGCGAAGGCGATGCGCTTGCCGTCCGGGGAGATGCTGGGCGAGCTGGCCGTCTGGAAGCCGGGCAGGGGGATGCGGCGCAGGCGGCTGCGGCGCACGTCGTACAGGTAGATCGAATCGCGGTGGTTCTTCTGGGCGGTGAAGGCGAGCAGGTTGCCGTCGGGAGAGATGTGGAGCACGCGGCTGATGTTCACGAAGCGGCCCTGCTCGATGTTCTCGATGCGGTCCCAGTCGCGGCTGACGAGGAAGCGCCGGCGGCCGGTCCGCACATCTTGCAGGATCAGAGCCGGCGGGTGCCCGACCTCGGTGCTCAAGAACGCGAACTTGCGGCCGTCCGGCGTGAAGACGGGGCTGGTGTTGAACTCGGGGATGTCGACGGGAGCCGTGGTGAGAGAGACGCCGAAGGCCGTCGGCTCCTGCAGACGCTGGACCTTGGCGATATGGGCGTATTTCTCCGTGAGATACCCGCGCCACTTGCGGTCGAACGCGAAGAGGTCCATTCCCACCAGCTCCTGCAGGACGGCGCTCGACTCGAACCGGGACTCGAAGAGGCGGAGCATGTCGCCGATCTTCTCTGCGCCGTACTGGGTGGCCAGGAACCGCATCGCGGTCGCGCCGCTCTTGTAGGCGAGCGTGACCTGATGGGGCTTCAGGTGGGAGAAATGCTCGAGCTTCCACAGCGGGATGAGCCCCCCCGAGGTGGCGGCGTCCCGGACGTAGTATTCCTCGGTCGAATCGTCGAGGCCCTCGGTGAAGTATTCCGCCATGCCTTCCATCATCCACAAGGGGTAAACGATCGCCTTCAGGATGCGCGCCGACTTCCAGAAGCCTGAGATGAGGACCGCGTACTGGAACACGTGCGTCAGCTCGTGCGTCGTCACGTCGTCGAGCCAGGCGCGGCTGCCGTCGTTGTACACCATGAAGCGGTCCTTGAACGCCTCGGTCACGCCGCCGGTGCCGTCGCCCACCTCGACGATATTGGACTGCTGCATATCGTTGACCGAGGCGTAGAGGAAGAAAGGCCTGCGCTTGTCGAAGTCGGCGTGCAGCGCCTTAGAGGCGCGCGCGTAGCCGCGTTCGAGGATCTCCGCGGCCTGGGGCACCAGCGCCTCGCTCTCCTCGTAGTAATGGATGTCGAAATGCTCGGTGGAGCGGACCTGCCAGTGGAAGTCGCGCAAGACGACGTGGTTCTGGCCGTAGCCGCCGCCGAGCTGCGCCGAGGCAGGCGCCGCCAGCGCGAGGGCCGCCGCGACCCACGCGCCCGTCATTTGCGCCTGGCGGACTTGCGCTTGGGGGCGGGGGTCGTCTTAGCCTTGGCGGCGCGGGCGGCGGCCGCCTTGAGCGCGCGCAGCCTGGGAGCCAGCCGCCGCGACGAGGTCCGCGCCTTGGAACTCTTCGGGTCGATCTGCAGGAGCTTGTCCCAATGCTCCTTGGCCGCGGCCCAGTCCTGGAGCTTCTCGTCATTGGAGGCGACGAGCGCCCAAAGCGCGGTCGGCTCCACGCCCTCCAGCCGCGCCGGGGCGGCCGAGGCCGCCTTGGCGAGCTCGGCGCGCGCGTCGCCGTAGCGCGCAACCTCGAAAGCGGCTTGGCCGAGATAGAAATGCGCGCGCGGCTCGAAGGCCGGCCGCTGGAGCAGCGCCGTAAACGACCTCGCCGCCTCGTCGTACCGCTTCAGCGCCAGCTCGCACAGGCCGAGATTCTCCTCGACGACGGGATCGCGCTTGCGTCCCAAGGACTGGAATTGGACCGCCGCGTCCTCGTAGCGCCCGGTCTGGTACAACAGCTTGCCCAACAGGAGCCGGACCTCCCCGTCCTCGGGAAAATTGCGCACGAAGCGGCGATACTCGGCGATGGCGAACGGCAGGAGGCCCTCCTCTTGATACATGACCCCGAGATAGTAGAACAGACGGGGGGCGACCGCGCCCAGGCGGCGCGCCTCCTCGAGCTCGTTGATCGCCGCGCGGTACTGGTCGGGACCCTTGAGGAAATGGAGCGAGCCGGCCTCGACGAGGGCCTGGATGTTCTCGGGGTCGGAGTCGAGGCGCTCCATCACCGCGGACAGCCGCGCTTCCAGCGCTCCCGCGGCGAGATCGCCGGGGTGGCGCGGAAAGCCGCGCGGCCACATCCGCGACGACAGGAGCTTGATCCCGAGGGCGCCGGCCGCGAGCACCGCGGCCGCGGCGGCCACGGCGATCGCGACCCGCCAGGCGCGCGGAGCGGGCCCGCGCAGCCTCCGGATCAGCTCCTTGAAGCGGGCCGCCGAGCCCCGGGTCGGGGCCGCCGAGGCCGGCTCAGCCATCTTTCTCCGGCGTCAAGAGCTGCCCCAAGGTCAGCGGCGGGGCCCCTTTCAGGTAACGCTGGACGCGCTTCTTGTCCTGGATCGACTCGAAGCGGCGGATGGAGACCGCCAGCTCGAAAGTCGTCGTGTTCACGCCGAGCACGATCGCCGAGACCTCCGCGTCCTTGGCGGGCCAGATGATCTTCGGCGGCGGACCCTTCTTCGGCGGCGGACCGCGCCTCCCCTCCCGCCCGCGGCGCTCCTCGCGCTCGTCGGGTTCCGGCCCCTCGTTCGGCAGCTCGTCGAGCGTGCAGAAGGCGGAGACGTCGGCGGTGATGCGCAGGCGCACCCCTTCGGGAGTGATCTCGGTGACCTTGCCCTTGACCGTACCCTTGGCCGGGTAGCGGCGCTTGATGGCGTCGGAGGGGTTGGACGACAGCTGCTTGATGCCGCACAAGATGCGGCCGGTCTCGGCCTCGATGCGAAGGATCTTCACGCGCGCCTTGTCGCCGTACTTGAGAGCCGCCTTGGCCTTCTCCGGCTCCTTCCAGGCGATGTCGGCCGTGGGCAGGAAGGCGTCCGTTCCGCCGAGGTTCAACGACACGCCGAGGGCGCTCGCGGGCCCGATGCGCGCGATCATGATGTCGCCGGGCTTGAGCCGCGACAGCAGCTTCTCGCGGCGCTTCTTCACCTCTTCCTCGAGCACCGCCTTGCGCGAGAGCACGAGCTGGCGCTTGTCCGGGTGGACCTCGATGATCGTGCAGCGCACGCCGGAGCCCACGAGCGTCTCGGGCTTGCGCACGGGCCTCAGGTCCGCCTGGCTCGCCGGCAGGAACCCCTGCACGCCGCCCACGTCCACGATGAACCCGCCCTTGATCGCCTGCGTCACCGTGCCGCGCACGCGCGCCTTCTCGGCGTGCGCCTTGAGCGCCTGGTTCCAGCCGAGCTGGGAGCGCGCCTTCTTGGTGGACAACACCGCCGGCGAGTCGCCGCGGCCGCCGTGGACGAGCAGGGCCGGCACGCGGGCGCCCGCGGCGGGAGGCGCGTCGGCCTCGAACTCCGCGAGCGGGATGACCGCCTCGTGCTTCTCCCCGACGTCGACGAGGACCTTGTCCGCCGCCACCTGGATGATCTTCACCCAGACCACCTCATGGGCGTGCAGCTTCTCCTGGAATTGCGCGGCGGCCGCGAGCAGCCCTTCCATCGGGTTGGCCTGTCCCTCTTCGCCTTCCTCTCCCTCGAGATCTTTTTCGTGTTCCTGCGTCATCGCTCCTCCTGGCGACAAATTCCGTTCTTCCTCTGTCGCCGTGTCGGCGCGCTTATCAAGCCGCCGACCCTCATAACTTATAAATCGTCTCCATCACCCGCTCGGCGAAAGCCTGGCACGACTCGCGGCCGCCGTCTCCCGTGTAGCGCAAAGGCTCGCCGAAGGAGACCGTCATGCGCACGGGCTTGGGAAACAACTCCGTGTGCCTCACCCGCACCGGCACCACGGACGCCCCGGTCTTGGCGGCCAGAAACCCCACGCCCGGCTTCGGCTTGAGCGGCACGCCGGTCCGCGAGCGCGTCCCCTCGGGAAAGACGATCAGGCAGCCCTCCGTCTCCAGGACTCCGAGAGCCTGCTTGAGCGCCGAGACATCGCCCCGGCGCCGGTCGAGGCGGATGACCCCTAGCTGCCGGATCAGCCAGCCGACCGGCGGGATGCGGAACAGCTCTTCCTTCCCCAGCAGGCGCGGAAAGCGCACCCGCATGACGCACAGCGGCATCACGATCGTGTCCATCCAGTGGCGGTGGTTGCAGGCGATGATCACCCGCCCGCTCGCCGGGACGCGCTCGAGCCCCTGGAAGGCCGGTCCCCAGAACGGCCGGACGACCGCGCCCACCAGCCCGTAGGACAGGCGGCCCACGAAGGTCGGCGGCTCCGGGACGCCGGAGCTGCCGCGGCTATTTGCGGCGACCGCGCCGCGCTCGGATATGATCAAGAATCTTGTCGGCCACTTCACGCAGGCTCAGATCGGTCGAATCGATGACGAAGGCGTCGGCGGCCTGGCGCAGGGGATTGATCTTGCGCTCGCTGTCCTGCCGGTCGCGCGCGGTCATCGCCTTGAGGATGTCCTCGATGGCGCCCTCCTTGCCCGAGGCGCGGAGCTGGCGGTACCGCCGCCGGGCGCGCTCCTCGGGGGCCGCGTCGAGGTAGATCTTGAAATCCGCGTCGGGAAAGACGTTCGTCGTGATGTCGCGGCCCTCCATCACGATGCCTCCCGCCTCGCCGAGCTCGCGCTGCAGGCCGCGCAGGCGCCTGCGCACGCCGGGCACGCCCGCGACGGTGCTCGAGTGCTTCGAGACCTGCTCGTCGCGGATCTGCAGGGTCACGCCCTCGCCGTCGATGAAGGTCTTGAGCGTCGTGCCCTCCTCCGTCGGCTTGAATTCCCAGCGGACGCGCTCGGCCAGGGCCGTCAGCGCTTCCGCATCCTTGACGTCGATGCCCTCCCGCAGCGCCTTCCACGTCAGCGCCCGGTACATCTCCCCGGTGTTGATGAAGTGATAGCCGAGCTTCTTGGCGACGAGGTGGCCGACGGTGGACTTGCCCACGCCCGCGGGTCCGTCCATCGCGATGATCCACTCCTTGCGGTCCGTCATGGGTTGGCCCCGTCGAGAGCGGAGCGCAAGGCGGCGAGCAGGGCCCGGTTCTCGGCCGGCGCGCCGATCGAGATGCGGACGTGATGGGTCAGGCCGTACTCGTCGAGCGGCCGGATGATCACTCCGGACTTGAGCAGGCGCTTGAACAGGACCCGGCCCGGGCATGGGGAGCCCGCGAACAGGAAATTCGCCGCCGAGTCCACGACGCCGAAGCCGAGGTCGCGCAGCGCCTTGGCCAGCGCGTCGCGCTCCTTCGTAACGACGGAGACCCCCTTCTTGAGCCAAGCCGTGTCCTTCAGCGCCTCGAGCGCCGCGCGCTGCGAGAGGAGGCCGAGGTTGAACGGCATGCGGATGCGGTCCAGCCAGCCGATCAGCTCGGCGTCGCCCACGCCGTAGCCGATCCGCAGGCCCGCCAGGCCGTAGGCCTTGGAGAAGGTGCGCAGCACCACCAAGTTCGGGAACTTGCGCACCAGGTCCGTCGATTGCCGCGGATAATCGCCCTCGTGGACGGCATAATGGTAGTAGGCTTCGTCGATCACGAGCAGGGTCGTCGCGGGAAGCGCCTTGAGCAGGTCGTGGACCTCCTCTTTGCTGTTATAGGTGCCCGTCGGGTTGTTCGGGCTCGCGATGTAGACCATCTTGGTGCGCGAGGACACGGCGCGGGCCATCGTCTCCAGGTCGTGGCGCCAGTCCGCCATCGGCACCTCGATGACGCGCGCGCCCATCATCATGGCCTGCTGCTTGAAGCGGATGAAGCCGTACTGCGAGGTGATGACGTCGTCCTCGGGCGAGAGGAACGCCTCGCACAGCAGCCGGATCACCTCGTCGGAGCCGTTGCCGACGACGACGTTCAAGGCCGACAGGCCGTGCAGTTCGGCGAGCGCCCGGCGCAAGACGGGGCTCGCCCCTTCAGGATAAAGGTGGACTTCGGCCGTCTCGCGGCGCAAAAAGGCCAGCACCCTGGGCGAGGCTCCGAACGGATTCTCGTTGGAGGCGAGCTTGATCACCTTCTTGAGCCCCAGCTCCCGCTGGACCTCGGCGATCGGCTTGCCGGGGAAGTAGGGCGAGACGATGCGGACGCAGGGCCGCGTCAGCGTCTCGATGTCCATCAAACCGTCGCCTCGGGAAGGGTGATGAAGGCCAGCAACCGACGGTCGAGCTTGTCGCGGCGGTAGGAGAAGAATTCGGAGGGCTCGCAGGCCGTGCAGGCGGGGCTCACCGAGATCCGCTCTCCCGCCAGACCGGACTCCTCGAGCTGAAGCCGCGCCTCCGCCCCAAGATCGAGCAGGCCGTCGCGCAATACGCCGGCGCGGAACTTCGCGGCGACGTCGGGCCCGACGCGGTAGCAGCAGGCGCCGACATGGGGGCCCACGGCGGCCGCCAGGCGCTCGGGGCCGAGGCCGATGCGGCCAAAGGCCCGGACGGCGGCCCGCGGCATGCCGGCCGCGAGGCCGCGCCAGCCGGCGTGGAAGACGCCGACGGCCGTCTGCTCGAGATCCCACATGAAGATCGGCAGGCAATCGGAAATGTACACGGCGGGGGTCACGCCCTTCTGGGCGCAGACCCAGCCGTCGCCCTCGACCGAGCCTTTGTCGCTCCCCTGAGGAGCGTGGCAGCCGGGTCCGGCGAAAGCCGCATCGACGATCCCCGTCCCATGCACCTGCTTTAGGATCA
>JAPLKK010000030.1:0-29960 GCA_026388115.1 Elusimicrobiota bacterium
GAACTGCTCGCGGTCTTCGCCCTCCTCGACCCGGAGTTGCCTGGCGCCCTCCGCGCCTTTGTGCCAGGTTGGGCCCTCGCCTTCCTGCTCACCTACCGGTTCTTCGGGATCTCGAACCTGGCTGCGCTCGTTCCCTTTCTGAACATCGTTACGCCCGAGTTCCACTCTTCCGTGCTCGGCGCGGTGACCATTCTGCTAGCCGCGTGGGGGTTCGAAAGGGTGCGCCGCGCCGCGGGTTGGTCGTTGGCGTGTCGACGGTCGCAGGCCTTGACCTTTCTGGCAGTCTCGTCGGCGCTGGCGCTTTCGGTGGCCTCAGCCTTTCCCCTGCGCGCCTGGCTGTCCGAGCGGATTGACATCGGCCTCTATCCGGATGCCGGTACCCTGACCCAGGGAAACCGCGTTATCGGGGGCATCATGGGAGGCGGCCGGCAATGGTTCCTCTCAGATTCGCGCCGAGTCCGCGGCTGGTATGAGGCTTCGTTGCCCGTCACGCAGGTCCACGTGCGGGTCGACGGGACTGACAGCAAGCCCGTGACGGCTTCGCTACGCCAGCGGGCCGATCGCGTCTACTTCGACGCGGAGGTCGCCGGCTCCGGCGTGCCGGTCGTGGACTTCGACGTTTCGAACGGCGTGCAGCTCCCGCGCCTGCATGGCGCCCCCCAATTCAGCAGCTTCACGGGCGGCCTGCGCTGGCGACTCGCCTTCTTTGCATTATCCCTGGCCGCGCTGACCGCCAGCATCATGCTCGCCGGGCGGGGCCTCTCCGTCGCCGTCTGTGCGCTCCTGGCGGGCGCCGAGTTGTTCGAATATACGCTTCACTGGGTGCCCTCGGTGCCGAAAGACGCTTTCATCCCGCGCACGCCGGTCGTCGACGTTCTTGGGCGCGATACGGGCTTGTTCCGCACCTCTTCCTTCGATGTTTCCCCCAACATGTGGCGGCCGGCCTCGGGATCGGTGTTCGGGCTGCAGGATTTCCGTCCCTACGACGCGATTGACGTCATGCGGGTCATCATTTTTCAAAGGCTGGCACTGGAACTGTTCGAATCAGGCGACGCCAGGCTGATGCGCGCGGCCCGCAAGCTCGAAGGACTCGCCAACGTCAAGTATTTCTTCAGCCCGGAGAAGTGGAGCGCCGACGATGTCGAGCCAGTCTTCAACGTCGGAACGTTCCACGTCTATCGCAACAAGGGGGCGGCCCCTCGCGCGATGGTCTTCGAGACTGCCGCCCTGATGCGCGGCGAAATCGAGGAACCCGCCGATTGGATGAAGCTCGAAAAGCGTCTCGTGGACGTTGTCACGAGTCGACCCGATGACTTTTGGAAGATATTGATCGTCCAGAACCCTGAGCTCCGAGCCTTCCACCCGCCGCCCCGTTTCCCCGTTCCAGAACCACGAGAGGCGCGTGTCGTCAGTTACGAGCCCGACCGCGTGGTGATCGACGCAGAAGCTCCGCGCGGCGGCTTCCTTTTCCTGAGCGACGCGTTTTTCCCCGGATGGAAGGCTTCGGTCGATGGCCGGCCTCGCGAGATCTTTCCGGCCTGGGTCGGCTTCAGGACGGTGGGCCTGGAGCCGGGGGACCACCGCGTCGTGTTCGAATACCGGCCGCGATTCTTTCGCCTGGGCTATCGAGGGGTTAGTCGTGGGCGAGCTGGCCTTTTGGTGCCTCTGGTTGGTCCGGTACCGCCAATTCTAACTATGTGTCGTTCGACAACATGACAGTCACAGCATGGCTTAGGGCTGTGCTAAGCCGGCAGCGGCTGGCTCACATGGCAGTGCTCATCCTAAGCCAGCATAAGGCTGTTGCCGCGCTTCGTCTTAACGCGGTCGAGCTTTAAGCGCAGCAGAAACGGCTGTTCCCGCCGCAGGGGAGTGCGTCCGGCTTCCGAAAGTGCGGAAGAAATACTCCGTGCCGGGCGCTTTTAGGCGAGCTTGTCGCGTCTAAAATAAAGCGTCGGGAAAACGGGGGAAAGCCAAGGATGGGATCTGAACCCACAACTTGATCCTTACGAAGTGCTTGCTCTGCCGTTGAGCTACCTCGGCGTAATCGGTGTCCAAAAAGTGTCCACTCGGGGGCCAAAATCGGACCAAGTGGCCACCTTCGGTACAAAGAGACGCAAATAGCTTTTGAGGGGTTTTCTCGTCGAGAAACCGGCTCTCCGACGGGGCGGCTAGGGCTTCTTTTTCTTCTCGCTTTCGGGATTACAAGGCGGTTGCTCTACCGCTGAGCTACGTGGGCGCTGCGACTATTGTAGCGCAGAGGGCCGCGGGGCGCTAGAGAGAAGCTTGTTCGATCGCACCAATAAGGTCCGCTTGGTCAAGGGGGTTGGTCTGGATAGAGCCCTGGGCGCCCCCCGCAACCAGCCGCTCTTCCCTTCCCGTGGGCCGCTAGACGCACGCTCCATCGGGCCATCCCGCCCTGGATGGATCCTGGGTCGCTCTTCCCGGCAATCCCGGCTCTCTTGGCCCCTTCGCGGCAGCGAAGGTCCGCCTACCCTGGGGACGTCTGAGCTAGAGGAGTTGACAACGATAACGTATCTGCTATATTAAGATGAGCTTCCTGGAGATCGCCTACTACCCGGCGCGCGATGCGGGACCGGTAAAGGACTATCTCGAGGCGCTATCCGAGTCGCGCCCGGCGGCGTTCGTCAAGCTCGCGTTGGACCTTGAGACGCTCGGCGCGGAAGGGCTCCGGTCGAAGCAGGTCGGCATCCGTCCGCTAGGGAAAGGCCTTTGGGAACTGAAGCGGCTTTTCGAAGGAACGCAGTACCGGATATTCTTTTGCGTGGAGGGCGGCTGCGCGTGGCTTCTCCACGCGATCGAGAAGAAGAGCGCGAAAACGCCGCTGGATGATCTCCGGTTGGCGAGGAAGCGGATGAGGTCGAAATGAGAACGGTGACTCTGAGCGGATTCGACGTGCAGCTCCAAGCGCTTCTAAGGAAGCGTCCCGGGCTCGCGAAGGAGTACGCGAAGCAGTTTGCCGACCTGCCGCTGCCTACCCAGTTGGCGATCATGCGGCGAAGGAGCTGGCTGTCGCAGAGAGACGTAGCGAAGGCCCTGCGAGTCCGCCAGCCGCAAGTGGCGCGCCTGGAGAACGTCCGCCACGATCCCCGCCTGTCCTCGGTGGTCGGCCAAGCGAGGGCATTGCATTGTCACTTGATGCTTGTGCCGGATTCCCTGCTGGCGAAAGTCGCCCGCCTAGTCGCCGCCAGCGCCGTTTCCTCCCCGCGCGAGAGCTCCCGTCCCGCGCCCTAACGCGGATATTCCTGCTTCCTCACGGCCGCCTATAACCCCATAAGCTAAAGAGCAACCGCGTCTAAGGCGGTTGGTCTACCGCTACCGAACTCCAAGAGAGCTGGTGCGATGCGTCGGGCAACCCAGCAGGCCAACCGGCGAGATTCAGGGAGCCTGGAGCGGGCCGCCCATTCTAACGGAACAGAGACGCCAATCCAGCCCTATCGGTCAGATTTATCTGAAACTGAACCCGCTTTGTCTTGATGAGGGGCTCAAGTTCTTGAAGGCTCAAAAGCTTATGTGAGAGGACTTCCGGATGAAGACAGGTGAAGCAAAAGCAGAACTTATCGCCGAGCCTTTCTGCAAAGTCGAACTCGTTCTTGGTCGCCCCGAAGAAGAATCCGTAGGGATTATCGGGAAGCTTCTTCTTCGTAGTCTTGAGTTCTATGAAGACGACATCGTCGGTGCTTGCCGCGACATAAGCGGCGTTCTCTTGCCGCGTACGCCCCCTTACCCAAACAAGGTCAAAGGCTCGGGCGTATCTTCCCTCCAGCCCGAAGACTTGAAGCAACTGTTTGCGGCCCTTAGTGTCTGGCCTAAACCACTCGGGTTCGCGTTCAAGAAGGTAGTCGAAGCCTTCAATTTCCGTCTTGTTGTTGCTGAGCGTGATCTTGAAGGAGTGCGCACGCGCCACCTCGTGATTGTAGTATCAGCCTGGGAGGAGATCAAGATCTGTCATTGAGTATGTCGGAAACGCAAAACGAGCAATTGGCCGTTGATAAATACCGCCGGGTCGAGCCGCTTACAACTCGTTATACTTCTTGGCGCTTCCCTTGGCCTTCTCGACGGGGTACTTCTTGGCGTTCTTCTCGAGCTTCTGGTGGGCGGCCTCGATGAGGTCGACTTTGTAGTGGTCGGCGAGCTTGAGCAGGGAGACGAAGGTGTCCGCGAGTTCCTCGCGCAAATGCTGGACTTTCTCGGGAGGCAGGCGCTTGCTCTGCGCCTCGGTGAGCCACTGGAAGATCTCAACGATCTCGGAGGCCTCGACGGAGAGGGCCATCGCAAGGTTCTTCGGGGTGTGGAACTGCTCCCAGTCGCGCTCGTGAGCGAATGCGGCGAGGGTTGCCGAAAGGGCTGCGATTCTATCCGTCATCTTCAACCCCTAAAAAGTTCCCGGTTATGCCAATCAAGCATGAGTTTATCAGGCTGGTCCTCAAATCGAGCAGGCAAATGAATGGGCTGCCCGTGCAAGCCGTAATAGCTGCGACCGTTTGAGTAATCGTCTCTAAGCCTTCGGCTCACCTGGAAATGCATGTCCGGGGCGACCGTGACGTACCCCTTATCGAATAGACGGTGGATGTCGGATCGCAGGAGCAGGCCGTTTGAGATCTTATGCGCCCCGCCATCGGCATACGGTCGAATGTGCGCCGCATCGAGGACCGGCAGTGAGTGCTCCATCGTGACCGCGCAGGCGCTCTTGTACGCATCAGTGACGGCAAAGCGAAAACTCCCCTGTCCCAGCCTTGGACGCACCATGAGTGGCTCGCCATATCTTGGCTCCTCCGCACCGCCCTGGACCAGCGATGCACCACCCCGCGCTCCATTGCTGCATTCGGTCCAGAGACGAAGACCTTCGTCGCGGGTCAGATCGATCGTCTGGCCTTGGACGATGTTTTGGTGCCAGCCAGCGGGCTCCTTGACCCATGTCTCTCGCGGGAAGAATACGGGGTCCACTATCATGAGACATCCGATTCGGTTATTCCCGTGCGGATCCAGAGGTTCTCGACGGTACTTGGCTATCCGGCCAATCATCTCATGAAGAGTGGCAGCGCCGTTAGCCATTCCAAACGTATCCCAGGCAAGCCAAGCGGGAAGGATTTCGTGGCGGGAAAGATAGCCGAAGCCGGCGATAGCGTTATGTGGAGACTTCAAACGAAAGAAGAACGGCTGGCCGGGTGATATCGCGTGGAACCCTCGACCGCCGGAGGGCTGCCAGAAATTGATCTCTTGGAATTCGGGGTGGCTTGAGAGGAATTGATACCACTCAAAGTCCGTGTTGCCGACATATCCCGAGACACTGTTCAGCATCGCTATTAGGGCAAATCAAACATGCTAGTTGAACTCATGCGATGTCGATCGCACATAATGGCAAAGGCATGCGTATGCCAATTCAACGTCGCCGGGTGTAAGGCGGGGATCCTCATTCTGGAGAAATGCTGGAAGTTCCTTCCCACTCAGCACCCAAACTTCGGCATCACGCGGTTGCTTGCTGATCATCCAGCCGGTGTATAGGACGACTGGTCGCACCGGAAAGTCTTTTCCCGTGCAATCTCTAATGTAACCACGGAGCCATTTGGATTCGGCCATCGCCTGAGCTATCGGGTCGCTATCTGGCGTAAAACCGCTAATCACCACGGATTTCCCGTCGTACTGAACTTCGGCCTGCCCATCGGGCTTGCTGATGGTTTTTGTCTCAATGGTGAATATCCCCTTTTGACCAATCAAGACGTGATCAATATTCCCGTGACCGTTGCAGATGTCGTGCAATACCTTGAACCCTTGCGCATGCAGGGCTTCGAGCTGCTGTCCCACATACCTTTCGCCATCTCTGCCCTGCCCATAGTTGTGCCGCTGGCGCCACAAGGGAATTATCCTGATTGCCGAGTAACCGCACAGAAGAATGGCCACAACCGTCAAGAACAGAGGTAGGGGCGGCACACGGAAATACCACCGCCACCACTCAAATACAGCGAACGCACAAAGCACGAACGGGAGCTGGGCATACTCCAGGATCTCGTCTGTGAGCCGCTCAATTTTATTATCGAGAGATTGGCCCGCATATCGGAGAGGCGGATCCTTTAGCGGCGAGTGTCGGGCTCTTGGCTTCTTGAACATCATGCTGTCTCCCATTTTCCAGGAATACTCTAGACTTAACTCCTTGGCACTGCCAAGTTGAACGCGCTCGTCAGAACCGCCCTCTCCGGATGCGCGAAAAGTCGGCCAGCTCGCCAGAGTTTCGCATCCGGAGGGAGGTTGAAGTAGATGCCTCGGGCGACGCCGAGGGTTCGCTCCGGATGCCTCGCCCAGGACTTCTTCTGAGCGATCGCCGCCAGGTCCGAGGTATCCCGCCTAAGCTTTTCGGCCCAATGACGGACATGATCGGAGCATGCCAGGAAGGCCTTCTTGGCGCCGTTGCAGCGGTCGTGCGCGACCACGAGATTGTCGATGCCGTTGTCGGGGTAGCGAGCCCATGGGATGAAGTGATCGATCTCGGGGTGCGCAGTCACGCGGGAATCGCAGTAGAAGCAGCGGTTGTCTTGAAGTTCCCTGAGGTCGGGCAAGAGCCGCAGGGTCGCGGTCCTATCTACCCCGAAAAGGAACTCAGCGACATGGGAATCCCGCAGGTGCTCCCGATTGAATTGTTGGACGAGAGTGACCCAGCGGGCCTGAATGATCGGCCTCAACAGACCCGCCAGTTGCACGAGATGGTCTCCGGCGTTGGCGATGAAGGTCAGGGTGTTATGGAAATCGGGACCGTTGAATTCCCTCTTCGAGATACTCTCATCCCAGCCGATCTGGTAAATGAAAGGAAGCGCGCCAGTCCCGACCAGTTGAAGGCGAGGTAGAGGCATCTCAACGAGCTTCCATTCCACATTTCGCAGAAGCGCCTTAAAACCCTCTCCATCGGCCAGCTTAGCCTCAGTCAGTAAGGCACCGGGGCCGAGCCGCGCCCGGGAACGATAGTCGCGGATCAAACTGACAATTTCGGCCTGGCCGGTGTTATTCTGCGTTAATACGACCTTCTGATCTCCCAGGTCGAACTCCTCGACGTGCGTCCAATAGAGGCTTACGATCTTTTCCGCGAGTTGCACGGTTGTAACCGACGTCGGTGCCGACCCGCTCTCCGTGCTGCGTTCTAGACAGAGGTCCATCAGGCCAAGCAGAACGGCAAACTTATAGGTGGCTGTGAACCTACCTTCGTCAAGAATGGTTAGGAGGTTCTCGGTGAAGCCGACGACGCCCCGATCCTCGGACATGCCTCAGTCCGCCCAGTACTTCGCCTTGGCGGGAAGTATCCAGCGGACGCCACCCCGGGGGTCCGGAGCGTCGCCTTTGTAGCGCGGGATAACGTGCAGGTGAAGGTGGCCGATGGTCTGGCCGGCGGCGGGACCGTCGTTGAGCCCAATATTAAAACCGTCTGGCGAATGCTCCTTGGTCAGGCGCTCGAGCTCCTCCGGGACCAGCGCCCAGAGTGCGGTGCGCTCGGCGGCGGTGGTGTCCATGAAGGCAGGGACGTGCCGCCGCGGGATGATGAGAAGGTGTCCAGGAGAAATGGGGTAGCGGTCCCTGATCGCAACAGCCAGATCGTTAGAAGCGAAGAATTGAGCCGGCTCGATGCTGCAAAACGCGCAGACTCGACCGGCAGGCTTCTTTTCCACTGGCTGGCAAATGCTAGCAAACCAGGAAGAACCTATATTGATTGCAACGGAGGGGTGGGCGGGTCCCGCCTTCCCTTGGGGATGCGTTTCCAGCTGCCCTGAATAATCTACAGATCGGCACTCTGCGGCCGATAGTCTTTGAACATCTTGTATCGCTCTTCCAGAAACTCTCGCTTCGGACGCAGGATATCCTTCCGTGGGACCCAAACCGGTGCGCTATTGAATTCCTGCAGGCCATGCTGCAGCATCGGTCCATCTTCTTCCTTCAGAACATCCTCTCGAATCTCAACCTTGAGGTCCGGGCGTATACCTACGATGTTCTGATCGAATGCGGCATGGTGGAGCTTGCACAGCGCCAACCCATTCGGCACGATGGGGGACCCGTGGGGATGCCCGTCCGGGAGAATATGAGCCGCGTCCAAAAGCTCTTCGTGGCGAAGCCTACAGATCGCACATTGGGATCGATAAGCCGCTATCACCTTATACCTGAAATCACGCTGATGAAGCCGTTGCCGGACCATGGTCGTGATATACTGCCGCCGGGCTTCAGTACCGGCCAGTTCTCCGCCCAACGCCGTGAGTGGAAGCTGAACGTCGTCTACGGCAACGCTAAACGTCAGACTCGCGGGGTCATCATGCATCACATAAACTGGCCAAACTGGCCTGTATTGACCGGGGACAACGCCGTGATGATAGACCAGAGGAACGTTTCGCTGCATGGCAAGGCGCAGTCCGACATTGTCGGGATGCTGAGGGTTGCTCCCTCTATATTTGTAGCGTAAGAGCCCGTCAGGGCCGACCTCGTCGTCATACGGCCTTTCTTGACCTTCCACCACGGGCACGGAGGTGATGCTGATCGGCATGGCGTCCAGGATCGCTGGCCGAAAAATCCCTTGAGGCCCCATCAGCGGAACTCTTCGGCCCATGAACCCAAAGCCGCCTTGAAGGATCTTCTTTGGAAGGACGTCTCCATGCAGCTCAGTCTGCTGCTTTAGAAATTCAAAGGCGGCATTGCGAACTTGGGAGTCGATATCTTCGAGAGCGTTATAGGTGCCCATGTGGGTCAGGCAAGGCAAGCGACGAATTCCGCCGCGACTCGGAACGCGTGGCCGGGCACATCCATCAGCTCGATATCCTTGTACTCGCGGTTCACGGAAGACAGGATGATGCGCTTGTGCCGCCAGGTGCCGTCGTCTAGGTACTCCTTTTCGCTCTTGTACTTCTTCACGGTGTAGCGCATCCCCGTGTCGGGGTCCTGAAGGCCTGAATACTCGACGAGGACGATCTTGCCGTCACGGGTGCCGCCGGGGTCGCGGCGGAAGACGCAGTAGCTGCCGTCGGGGATCAGAGGTTCCATCGAACGACCCTTAACACGGGCGACGAACATGTCCTCGGCCAGCTTGCGGCCAATTTCCGCCTTGATCCAGCCTAGGGGGCGCGGGCTCTGAGACTCGCTGAAGCCGCCGGCGGCTGCGGCTAGGCTATACACGGGGAGATGGGTTTCATAACGGGCGGAAGGTAGAACGGTCGGAAGAAACGGCAGGTCACGGAACGGCGATTCAATGTTCGTGCCCTCACCCCTGCCCTCTCCCGCTTCGCGGGAGAGGGGGAACGACGGGAGAGGGAGAGCTTCGGTGCGGCTTAGGACGAAATTGCGGGTGTTCTCGTCCATGAAGTGAACGTAGCAGCCTTTCAGGCCTCTAGAGAGCAGCACGCGGTAGGTCCTCTTTACGAGGTCGAGGAACCGGGCTTTGCCTCTGCGGACCGTCGTGTCGGCCGATCGATCGGGAACGCCGACCCAAGCGGCTTTGGCCGGTTCGTAGACCAGATCTTTACCGATGATGACGCCCACGTAGTCGAACTCGAAGCCCTGGGCGGTGTAGATGCAGCCCACCTGGTCGATGCCGCCGGGCTCGTGCGCCCATAGGGGAGCCTTAGGGATGCCGCGGGCCAGGCGCGTGGCGTCCGGGCGGGCGTTCCAGGGGCGGACCCAGTCGCCGACTACCACGTCGTCGGCCAAGGTGCCGTCCGGCTTGGGGTCGGACCAGGGCCAGCAGAAGCCGGCGGTCATGCGCGCGGAGGCGCCGTCGGCGGCCTTGGCGCGGATGGCGTTCTCCAGCTCTTGCGGGGAATCGAAGATCTTGAAGTCGAACGCCTCGTTCGTCTTCCAGAGGATGTTCGCCGTCTTGCGGACGTCCAGGGTGTTGTCGATCCAGTTCACGAAGGCGTCGGAGCCGGCGCAGCGGAACTGCGCCTCCAGCTCGTATTCCTTGAGGTCGCAGCCCAGCTTCCGGGCGGTCGAACGGATCAGGCCGCTGCTTCCCACTTCGTCGGGCTTGATGCCCTGCAGGTCGTCGATGAAGAAGACGGAGACCTTCGCCGCCCGCATGATCTCCTCGACCTGGGGCAGGCCGCTGCGGGCGTCCTTCGGGGTGCGGCGGTCGACGCTCGAGGCGCGGATGCGGTGGCTCTCGTCCAAGACCAGGACGTCGACCTCGCCGGGCTGCGCCAGCGCGTAGCTGTTGAAGTACTTGAATTGCTGTCCCGCGCGGGCGCCGACGATCTGCCGGAGCGTCGTGGTGAAGGCCCGCGAGCCCGTCGCGTAGTGGCAGTTGAAGCCCTCTTTGGAGAGGTCGGCCATCAGGTTGATCGCGATGACGGATTTCCCGGTCCCGGGCCCGCCGCGCACGAGCAGCACCGTCTTGCCGACGCCGGCGCTCGACTTCCTAGCGGCGGCGACGACTTCATCATAGACGACGAGCTGCTCATCGAGAAGGTTGTAGACCGGCTGCGCCTTGATGATAGCCGCGACGTGCTGGAGGAGCTTCTTGCTCGCCTTGAACTTGCTGTTCTGGATGCGGCTCAAGATCGGCATGCCGTCGCCGCGGCACAGGCGCTTGGTCAAGAAGCCGCACAGGGGATCGACGTCGGTGGCCGAGAACATCGGGCTCTCGAGCACGGCTTCGCGGAACTTGGGAGCCTTGAGCGGGTCGTCTTCCGCCAGCTCGTAGTTGTGCAGGTAGCTGCAGGCGCCGAGCTTCACGGGCGCGGCGTCTTCATGGAAGGCGGTCTGCCCGTCGCGCAGGTACATGGCGTACTGGCCGACCTGGATGGAGGGATGCAGCACGCAGCGGTTGGCGCCGCCGACCCAGGTGACGACCTCGTTTTCCCCCTCCGCGGGCTCGCAGCCTTCCCACTGCTTGAGTTCGACGATGACGGCGTTGTCGGAGCGGTCGCCGTCTTTGCCCGTGATCATGCAGTCGAGGCGCTTGGAGGTGAGGGGCAGCTGGTACTCGAGGACGACGCCGTGGTCCAGGAGCTCCGCGCGCTGGAAGACGTCCTTCATCCTGCTCAGCGAGTTGTGCCAGGAGCGGACTTCGTTGTCGGAGGGGTGGTAGCGGAACTGTTCTTGGAAAGCAGCCTTCAGCTTGCCGGCGATGCGGTTTTGGACGGCGTCTTCGATGAATTGGGTCGAGCTGCCGGAGTAGAGCTGCATTACGATTGCGGCATTATCCAACAAAAGGGGAGGGGCGGGCGAGGGAGAACGGGGGCGGACGGCGATGGAAAAGGGAACTATTCGGCCGCTCATTCGTACGAAGTAGTATGGTCGCTGCGGGGGGCTGGGGGCGCCTTGAGAGGAAGCCTGCCGGATGGGAAAAGCATTACAATTGCGGGGCTCGTCTCCGCGGGAGGCCGATGAAGACTCCGAAGAATGGCGGCATAGGAAGATTCAAGAGTGCGGGGTGGGTCCCCAATGAGGCAAAAGAAGCCCTCGACCAGGCCCACGCCTTGGCTTATCGCCTGAAAATCACACTGGCAGACAGCGATCCCCCGATTTGGCGGCAGGTCCTAGTGCCGGGCGACGTGAACTTAGCGGGCTTCCACTGGGTCATCCAGTACGTCATGGGCTGGAGCAACAGCCACCTCCATATGTTCCACGCCGGCAAGCGGCGCTTCGGCCCCAAGACCCCCGACTGGGACGACGTCCAGGACGAACGCAAGGTCATCCTCCAGGACATCGCACCCAAGGCCGGCGCCAGGTTCTTCTACGAATACGACATGGGCGACAGCTGGATGCACCAGATCCACGTCGAGAAGATCGCTCGGCTCGAGTCCGGCTTCCAGAAGCCCGAATGCCTGGCCGGGGAGCGCGCCTGCCCGCCGGAGGACTGCGGCGGCATCGGCGGCTACGAGGACCTGCTCGCCGCCCTCCGCGACCCGCACCACGAGCAGCACGAAGAGATGGCCGAGTGGGTCGGGGAGGACTTCGACCCAGAAGCTTTCGATCTCGCCCAGGCGAACAAAGCCCTCGGGCGCAAGGCACGATAACGATGACAGAACGCTCGCAGGAGAAACCGTCCCGATCGGAGATCATCCTTTACCGGACCCCGGACGGAGAGAACCGCATCCAGGTCCGGCTCGAAAGGGAAACCGTCTGGCTCACCCAGAACGGGCTGGCCGAACTGTATCAGACGACGAAGCAGAACATCAGCCTGCATATCCGGAGCATCCTTGAAGAGGGCGAACTCTCGAGGGATGCAACCGTCAAGCGATACTTGACAGTTCAAGCCGAGGGGAAAAGGGAGGTGCGCCGGTCCCTCGAATATTACGACCTCGACATGATCCTGGCCGTCGGCTACCGGGTCCGCTCGCCCCGGGGAGTGCAATTCCGGCAGTGGGCGACCGAGCGCCTTCGTGAGTACCTCATCAAAGGCTTCACCCTGGATGACGACCGCCTCAAGGGCCGTGATAGGCTGACCGACTACTTCGATGAGCTGCTTGCCCGCATCCGCGAGATTCGGGCCAGCGAGGCTCGTGTCTACCAGCGCATCAGGGAGATATTCGCTCTGGCCACGGACTATATTGAGGGCCAGCAAGAGACTCAAGTCTTCTTCGCCACGATGCAGAACAAGATGCACTACGCGGCCGCCGGGATGACGGCGGCCGAGATCGTCCGGCGCAGGGCCGATGCCGGCAAGGCCAACATGGGCCTCACGGCATGGAGCGGCACCCGGGTGCTCAAGCGCGACGCAGCGACCGCGAAGAACTATCTGACCGAGAAGGAGATCGACACGCTCAACCGGATCGTGGTCATGTTCCTGGACCAGGCCGAATTCCGCGCCCAGCGCCGCCGGGACATCATGATGCGGGATTGGACCGCGTTCCTGGACCGATTTCTACGGCAGACCGAACTGCCGATACTCCCGGACGCGGGCAAGGTCACCCATGAAGAGGCGCTCGCCTGGGCGAACGAACAGTACGACGCCTTCGCCCAGCGGCGGCGGCTGGGAGCCGAGGCCGCTGCCGAGGCCGGGTATCTAGAGAATCTCCGGACGTCAGCCGATAGGTTGGAGGCCGAGCGGAAGAAGCTTCCCGGCCCGCGAAAGCGGCGCGGGAAGAGGACCTAGCGGCCGGAGGATCCTCAGCGGACCGGACTTCCGAGCCTAGCCCGGGCCGTTACAGCTCGTCGTACTTCTTGGCGCTTCCCTTGGCCTTCTCGACGGGGTACTTCTTGGCGTTCTTCTCGAGCTTCTGGTGGGCGGCCTCGATGAGGTCGACCTTGTAGTGGTCGGCGAGCTTGAGCAGGAAGATGAAGGTGTCCGCGAGCTCCTCGCGCAGGTGCTGGACTTTCTCGGGAGGCAGGCGCTTGCTCTGCTCCTCGGTGAGCCATTGGAAGATCTCGACGAGCTCGGAGGCCTCGACGGAGAGGGCCATAGCGAGGTTCTTCGGGGAGTGGAACTGCTCCCAGTCGCGCTCGCGCGCGAAGGCGGCGAGTGCGGAGGAGAGGCAGGCGAGCTTGTCGGTCGTCGAAGGTCTACTAGGCATTCCTGCTAGTCCGCATTATCCAACAAAAGAGGAGCGTGTTTCGAACCGGCGGTGACTCAGGACATCTTTTGCAGGTTGGCCAAGACTTTCACCATCGCCAGAGTGTCCTGCCCACAGTATTCCTTCAAGTTCTTGAGAATCTGAGCCCGCTTGTTCGCAGACAAGGAATCAGTCATCAACGAAAGATACGCAAGCTGGGCTTCGGTCCCATCCCCTATCGCGAGTTCCTCGTAGCTCATGCTTGGAACCAAAGTCGGCAGCACGACCTTGATCGACCATCTTCCCCTGAACTCGGGATGGACGTATAGCGAGCCCCGAAAGGGCCCCGCCAGATCCCAAAGACGTCTCTTCGCTAATAGTAGAGACTTGGCGTACTTGGGGAAAGCATCCGCGAGACCTTCCAGGCACTGACCCTCGAAGCCGGCGTTGTAGGCGATGACGGTTCCCTTGGGACCGATAGTCTCGGCAAGGCGCTCCGCCAGCCCGGGACGAGGATCCGACCGCCCATCTCCGAGATACTCCACGTGTCGAAGCGGCCCGCCTTCGCGTTCTTGGATATGGATCGAGGCCTGGAAAGGCATCTGCTGGAATGGCCGCAAGCCGTCGTAAGGCGGCAAGGCGAGGTTGATGGTCTCGAAGTCGAGGAAATAGAGAGGGTAAGCCAGCTCGTCTAGATGCTTGGCGATCGCTGCGGCATCGATATGGGGCTTGTTCGACTTGGCGACCCTGACCTGGAGGCCCTGCGCGCGGGAGAGGCCGGCTTCCGGGATATCGGCGACGGCCTTTATCCCATCGCGCCACCAGCCGAACTTCTTCTCCATCCTCGCGCCGCCGAGGTTGAATACGGAGTACTCGGGCACTTTCGCCCAGCAGTGAGCCTGGAACTCGCAGGCGTAGGGCGTGAAGCAATGGGGCCCGATGTCTATGGCGGGAACGTGGGACTCGGCCAGCATCGCCTGCATGGCCTTGAGCTCTTCGGGGACCGTCTTTCGCAGTTCGCGGGCTTCCTTGGTGACATCCTCAAGAGTGAAGAGGCCCTGAGGATCGATGGGACCGTTCCTCACGTATTCGTTGTTGATGTGCATCAGGAAGGCCTTGCGGATCGGGAAGCCGGCGCCCTCGAGGACGTAGAGCTGGACGGCGACGTCGCTAAGATAGACGTCTTTTACTTCCGTCGAGCTTTTGACTTCGATGAGATCCCAGGCCTTGTCGTCCTTGGTCTTCGCGATGATGTCGGCGCGGATGAGGACGTTATCGTAGACGGCTCCGGCCTCATAGAGGACCTTGGCGCCCGCTTTGACCGCGGCCTGGGTGGACGTCAGGGCTTGCGCCGTCTGCGTGTGGTCTTCGGCGATCAGGACGCCGCCGGGGAAGCGCTTTTGGGCGAATATCCCGACCTCGTGGCCTTGGTCGAAGATCATCTGCAAGGCCGCGGGCGTCTCGGGGATCAGGTCCTTGCGGTTGCGGTAGAGCCACAGCGCCTTATGGCACTGCTTGCCGCGGATGAACTGCGACTTCGACAGCATCTTGGCGGGCGTCTCGGTCTTGCTCATGGCTGCGCTCATGGATTCATCAATAGTCTACGACGGATTCGACCAGTCTTGTCCAGCTTTTCGTTGAGGGCAAGGTGACAGCCGGCAACTTTCCCGACTTTCGTGAATCTCTTTGCGCGGAGAAGCCCCAGGAATTTCCGAGATTCCAACAAAGTTGCTGACTGTCACCGGGACCCCTCGACGAGGAATGGGAAGTTTCGACCGGCGCTGGTTCCACTCTACCGCATGGAAGGCGGTTGCTCGACCGCCGAGCACGTGGGCGACTCCTCATATTCCATGGAGTCTTCAAAACTCAGATCGTTATGGCCGCCATGAGCGGCAGAGCAAAATGCTGTGGTAAGCAGTATTTTTTGCTGAATCCGACAGAATTCGACGGGATTAGACGGAATTAGCCAGACCGAACATCGGCCTTACCTCTTTAAGTGCCACCGCGCGCCACTCGTCCGGCCGGTAAAATCAACAAGACCGAATCGGCGAAGCAAGTAGAGATCCTCGCGCAGAGCCCTTGCAGTCGCGCCCAACCTCAGCAGCGGCACAATCTCGCCCAAGCGAAGAGTTCCGGCCGATGCAAGCACGTTGAGGACCTCGCGCTGTCGATCCGTAAGGTCATGGCCGATCCTTGTCGGAGGGAGATATCGTGTCGCCCGGAACCGGACGACAACGGCCCCGGCGACTTCCTCGATCTCCGGCCGGGGGAGGCCTGCGCGCTCCGTCATCTCGGCCATCTTGATGGTGCCGCGGCCCCACGTCTCGATGATTCCCCGCTTATAGAAGACCGAAGCGATGATGGGATTCCACGGCATGGATTCGTGCGGCTTGTAGAGATCCGGGACCGTCAGGCCGAAATGAAGGGAGCCGGATGAACTGATCTCCAAGCGGTCATCGTAGATAAGGCGAAATAAGTTCCCGTGAGCGCGAAAGGCGGCCGCGGAACCCGCCCCGGACCGCCCGCGAGCATCCAATACAGTAGTATCATCCAGCCTGCGGATCCCCCGATGGCAGGCGCCCAAGCATGAAACTCTTCATGGCGGAGAGCACCCGGCGGCCGAGCGAGGCGAGGGCTTTTCCCCTGGTCCTCAAGCCGTTGAGCGCGCTCCCCGACGACTACCACGTCATTCTCAACATCCACTATCCCAAGGAGATCGACCTCCTCATCCTCTCGCAGAGATCGATCATCGCCCTGGAGGTCAAGGCTTGGGCCTCGGCCGTACCGCTCACCGAGGACCGCCGTCCGGCCGGCGACGACTTCTTCCATGCTCCCGTGTGGAAGCACGACAAAGCCGAGGACCCCAACGCCAATCTATGCGAGAACCCTATCCTGACGATCCGGAAGAAGGCCGGGGAGGTCAGCGCCCACATCAAGTCCCTCTGCGGGCTCAGGCTGCCCTGCTTCCCCCTGCTCGTCTTCCCCAACTGGAAGCGGCCCGCCGGCGCTGAGAGCTGGATCTCCGACGGCTTCGGCCGCGTCTTCTTCCGGGACGACCTGCGCTTCCGCCTGCTGGAGTTCTTCGGCAACCATTCGTTCGAGAGCGCCAACCCGGTCAAGAACCCCGACTGCAGGACTGCCGAGCTGGCGGAGGCCTTGATACGCACGAGTCTCATCCCCAAGGGCTTCACCCAACGCGCCGACTGGACCGCCCCCGCGCCGGCCGCGGTTCCCGCCTCGGGCTTGGCGGCTCCCTTGCCCGACAATAACTTCCAGTTCTCCGGCCCGGTGACCGGCAGCCGCTTCGTGGGCCTGAAAGATTCCCTCAGGGACCTGACCTCCCGGTTGGTGAGCCCGGGGCACCTCTTCCTGTCCGGGATGCGCCGGACAGGAAAGACGTCTCTGGTACGCAGGGCATGGGACCTGGGCCGGGCGGGGAATCCGCCCTTCAATCGCAGCGCCTTCGTCTTCCTGGACTTTTCCTCCGACCTCATCCCGGAAAAGAGCTGCGCGGTCTACGCGTACATCCTCGGACGCATGACCAGCGCGCTGGAGCTCACCGTCCGCATCGGCGACAACCTCGAATTGGCGGCCGGAGACGAGAAGCTGCGCGAGAACGCATTCCGGATGCTGGAGAGGCCCTGGGAAGCCGGCTTCGAGCCGGGAATACAAGGAAGCCGGAGGATCTTCCAAGACGCCTTCCTCAAGATCCTGGCCGCCTTCCGCAAGAAGAGGCCGGACTGGAGAGTCGTGGTCGTGCTCGACGAGTTCTCGGAGGTGTTCCTGCGGGCCTGGCGGACGGCGCAGGCGCCGGTCCCCAGGCGCACGCCTCCTCCGGAGGCGACGCCGGTCTCGGCCGAGGATCTGCGCGTCATAGGAGCCCTGATCCGCGACCGCGAAGCCCTCAAGACCTGCTCTTTCGTCGTCATCGGCAAGCCCTTCATGCCGGACCTCGACCGCCGCCTCAAGAGCGAGATCTTCGCCGGCCTGCCCGTGGTCCTGGTAAGCCCGCTCGATCGCAACGACATGGAAGCGCTCGTCAGCCGTCTCGCCGCGCCGGTCTGCTTCAGCTCGGAGCTTATGGGAAAGCTCTGGAGCCTGACGCGAGGGTACCCCTATTACGTGCAGCTCCTATGCGACGCGGTGGTCTCGGGCTTGGAACCGGGCCGGCTGAAGGTGCTCGGCTCAGACCTCGAGCGCGCCATCGGAACCGTGACCGGGGACGACTCCAAGTTCTCCTTCGAGCTCTCCGACTACGACCTGAAGTCATCGGACCTGGAGGAGCACCCTTTGGAGCATCTTCACTCCGCCAAGCTGCTCAGCTCCTTGGCCAAGCTGGGAGAAGAGCGGCCGGCGGAGCTTTCCCCATGGGTGCAGAGAGAGGAGCTCTTCCGCCTCTGCCGCCGGGTCATGCGCATGGAAGAGAAGCAGTCCCGCTCCGTCCTACTGGGCCTCGAGGCCGCCGGGGTCATCGAAGCCCGCTCCGGCAACAATCAGCCGGAGGTCCGCATCGGGGTGCCTCTGCTGGTCCTCTGGATGAGGAAGAAGGACCTCTTCGCGACCTGCTCCATGCTGGCGGGGTAGAGTCCAAGTCGGGGCGCGGCGCCTGGAAGGCCCCTGGATCGGGCCGTGGTCCCGTCTAGAACAACCAGCAGAAGACGGGGACGGTGAGGACGCTCCAGAGAGTGGTGTGGAAGATGGCGCGGGCGGAGAGGGCGGCGTCGCCGGAGTAGCGCTCGGCGAAGACGGTGCAGCTGACCGCGACCGGCATGGCGGCGATCAGGAGCGCGACCCGGCCCGCGGTCGGCGAGGGCATCCAGCCGGCCGCGGCCAAAAGCCGCAGGACGGCGACCGAGGCGAGCGGCGCGGCCAACAGCCGGCCGAGCAGCACGCCGGCCAGCGGCCGGAGCTCCGGAGCCTTGGCTCCCGGCTCGAGCCCGCTCATCTGCATCCCCGTGACCAGCAAAGAGAGCGGGATCGTCAGCGAGCCCGCCATCGCGAGCCCCTGCAAAGGCGCGGCCCACAGGGCCCGGAGGCCCGGCGAGTCGAAGGAGCGCAGGGCCGGGAAGCACAGGGCGAGCGCCACGCCGCAGGCGGTGGAGAGGATGCCCGGGTTGAGCAGGAGCGGCTTCCAGTCCGAGCGCGCCGGGCCCGGGCCGCTCAGCGTCCAGACGCCCAGGGTCCACAGGATCGCCTGAGCGCCCACGTTGAACAGAAGGACCTGCCGGACCCCGTCGCCGCCGAAGAGGGCCTCGGCGATGGGCAGAGGCAGGAAGATCCAGTTCGGGATCGCGACCAGGAACACGAAGGTCGGGGCTCCGGAGCGGTCCGAGAAGAACGGCCGGAGCGCCAGCCCCACGCCTCCCGCCAGGCACAGAGTGAACGCTCCCATGAGCGGCACCGCCCACTCGTGCCGCAGGGCCGCCGGGTCGACCGTCTTCAGCAGCTGGGTGACCACCAGGGCGGGGAAGGCGACGTCGACCGTCAATCGGCCGATCGCGGTCGCGGCCGCCGCGTCGACCAGGCCCCGGCGGCGGGCGAGCCAGCCGAGCCCGATCACCAGGAACATCGACGCCGTCTTGAGCAGGACGACCCAGGCTTCGTTCACGGGACTCGTGATTCTAGCATGACGGAAGCGAGCGCCCCTCCCCCGGCCGGGGGAGGGGCGCTCTTTATCCGAGCTCCAGGACGCTACTGCAGCGGGCTGGAGAGGACGTTCAGGACCTTCTTCGACGCTTCGTCGCTGACCAGCGAGGCGCCGTTCCGGGCCGAGCCGCCGCCCTTCATGTTGTAGGCGATGGTCATGCAGCCGAAGTTGACCTTCTGGTGGTAGAGCAGCATGTCCATGAGGTCGCACGCCGCCTCGGAGTAGGCGATGCGGAAGTAGCCGTTCTCGCCCCACTGGGTCGTCCAGCTGTTCTTGACGATGAAGCTCTGGCTCGCGTCGTCGTAGCCGACGATGAGGATCGCGTGGCCGCCGAGGAACTTGCTGCCCGGGGTCTGGGTGTAGACGCCGGACTGGTAGTGCTTGAAGTCCTCGAAGACCATCATCGCGGTCGGGATCGGCCCGTACTGCGAGACCGCCTTCTTCAGGTTGTCGACCGAGTCCTCGATCTGGCCCCAGTCGCCGATCTTCTCGGTCTTGGACATCCAGGCCGGGTCGGCCCCGTCGCCGCAGGTCCCGGTCTGTTGCGTCGTGCCGGACTTATAAGGGTAGACGCTCTCGGCGGGGAGGCCCGTGTCGACCAGGTAGCTCGCGTCCAGCCGGCCGCCCTGGCAGCCCTTCATCCGGGTGTCGCAGGAGACGAGGGCCTGGGGCGAGCGCTGGACTTCGCCGCCGTGCTGGTAGACGTCGGGCTTCTTGATGAGGAGCTGCAGCTCCTCGGCGCCCGACATGGAGAACGCCCAGCAGGACCCGCAGCGCCCCTGGTCCCTGACCGGCGTCTCGATGCCCTTCGTCCTCCAGTCGAAAGACGTCCCGGCGGTGCTGTCGCCGAGCGGCATGAAGCGCAGCTGCTTGGCGGTCTTCGCGCCGGCGGCGATGTCCTCGGGGCTGAGGAGGCGGGCCTTGAACTCCTCGTCGGACAGCTTGGACATCGCCGTCTCCCCGGCGGTCCACTTCCCATGGGCGGCCTTGATCTTCGAGTTCAGGGAAGCGATATGCATGCTCTTCTCCTGAGCGGAAGACGCGGCCGCGGCGAGCCCCGCGAACAGGGCGGCGAACGCCAAAGTCCACAACGGTTTCTCGTTTCTCATTCACTCTCCTTGCTGCTGCGGCGAACGAAGGCACGGATTGTAGGCCTTTAGGCCCGCCTTCTTCATGAAGCGACTGGGGGCGAACAACCTAGGCCCTTGGACCCAAGGGCTGCTTCGACCCGCCGCGGGCTCGAAGAGGTAGAATCGGGCCCCGATGAACGCCCTCGCCGCCTTCCTCCTGCTCGCCGGCAGCGCCCTTGCCGCCGAGACCACCGTGACGGTCGGGGGCCGGCCGCTCTCGGGCCTCCAGGGAGCCAAGGGCGATCCCTCCGCCTACGAGCTCGCCCCGGTGAGCGACTGGATCGACGAGCCTTTCGACACGGTCCTCCTGCAGGGGGTCCTGCGCGACTCCCGGATCATCATCGAGGCGGCGCGCGCGCAGACGCGCGGGACCCCCGAGCCCGAGCGGCTGGACTGGGTGCGCGCCGAGACGGCGGTCTTCCCCGGCGGCCGGTTCTGGGCGAAGGCGCGCCTGCCGAACGCCGCGCGGGGCCGCGTCCTGATGAGGACGCTGGCGTCCGGCCACGGCCAGGCGCCCGGGGCCGAGGTCTTCGAGGTCGAGGCGTTCACCGCCGCGGAGGACCGAGAGAGCGAGCGGTCCGCCGCCGCGAGCCCGGCTCCCGTGCCGGTGCGCTGCGAGGCGCCCAAGCCCGCGGTCGTGCCCCGCGAGGATTGGGGCGCCAAGCCCCCGAAGGAGCCCTACTCGCCGATGACGCCGGTGAAGATCACCCAGCACCACACGGCGGGCAAGCGCCCGACGGCGCCCGAGGAGGCGCTGGCGGAGATGCGCTTCATCCAGGACTTCCACCAGAACGGCCGGGGCTGGATCGACATCGGCTACCACTTCGTCATCGACGGAGCCGGGCGCATCTACCAAGGCCGGCCCGAGACGGTGCTGGGGACGCACGTGGCGGACCACAACGGCGGGAACGTCGGCATCTCGCTGATGGGGACCTACCATCCCCCGAACAACGACGAGTTCTCGGCGCCGCAGCGCGAGGCCCTGATCGGACTGCTCCTGTGGCTGCGCGACGCCCACGGCATCTCGCCCGACACCTACATCGGGCACCGCGACTACAACCCGAAGACCTCCTGCCCCGGCGACCTGGTGGAGGCGGAGCTGCCGGCGCTGCGCGACTCGATGCGCGCGGCGCGGGCCCCGTTCGCTTCGGCGGCCGGGCGTCTGGAGCTCGAGCGCCTGCCGCGGCTCATCGAGCGCGCCCGGGCCGACGGCGGCTTCTAGCCCTTACTGCGCCGGCGTGTAGGGCTCGGGCCGGGGCAGGTCGGCTTCGCCGGCGCCGAGGGCCAGCGCCAGCTCGCGCAGCTTGGCCTGGACCTTCTCCTGGTTGCGCGGCCCGAGGCGAAGCAAGTGTTTTTGGGCCTTGCTGAGGCTCTCGAGCCTCGGGTCGGCCATCTTCCAGGTCACCACCTTTTCGCGCACGCGGATGTCGCCGTTGACGAGGGGCGTGCGCAGGAGCTCCTTGGCCGCCCGGATCACCGCTTCCTTGAAGCCGCAGGACTTGTAGTCGAACTCCGCGCAGGCCTGCTGGAAGAGGGGGCTCGCCTCGGCGATGAAGCGGGCCGCCGCCTTGGCGTCGAGAGCCGCGGCGGCGGCGCCGACGAGGTCGTAGCGCCGGCAGCTCTTCGGGTCGATCACGAGCTGTCCCGCGACCTTCTTCACCGTGAACTTGGCGCCCGGCCTGAGGAAACCCAGACTGTCGCGGGGGCTCCCGCCGCCGGCGACGATCGCGGCGGCGGCCGTCAGCTTGCGCAGGAGGCCCTCCGTCTCGAGCCATGCCGAGGGCAGCGCTTGCGTGAAAACGCTTGAGGCCTGTCCGCGCACGTAGGAGTCGCTTGCGTCGAGCGGCGGAAGCGGCTGAGCGGCGCCGCCGCCGGGCACGGCCGCGCCGGGCTGGGGCGTGGTTTGATTCCCGCCCGCCGGCGGGGCAGCGGGGACCGCGGGCGCGTAGAAGCGGCGCATGACCAGCGCGCCGGCTCCCAAGAGCACGACGGCAGCGGCGAAGGTGAGCGCGGCCTTCTTCCTCTCCATGCCCTAATCCTATCACTTAGCGGCCCGCAGGACACACCGGCGGCGACGGTCGAGGAGATCGAGGCGGAGCTCGGCAAGAAGACAAAGCCCGGCGCCGCGCGCCCCTGAGGGAGGCCTAGTTTAGAACGCCCAAGCGCACCAGCTCGAAATAGCACCGCGCGCAGGCCCGCACATCGGCCAGGGCGCGATGCTCCCCCTCGAAGCCCTCCCGGAAGAGCTTCTGGTGCAGCTCCTTCAGCTTGGGCCACTTGTAGCCGTAAGGCCCGGGCAGCTTGCAGTAGTCGGTCGACGCGTGCATGGTGCACTTGCGCGGCTTGGCCTCGACGTGGTTCGGATAGCCGAGCCGGATGAGCTCGGCGCCTACGATCTTCTCGTCGAACTGCACGTTGTGCGCGATCAAGACCGATGCCTTTTCGATCTCGGCCACGAAGGCGTCGAGGGCGACTTTCAAGTCGACGCCGCTCTTCGCCGCGATCTCGGTCGTGATCCCATGGATCTTCGCCGCTTCGGCGGGGATGGTGAATCCGTCGGGCTTGATGATGAACTCACCGTGGCTGATCTCGGCGCCGCCATCGTCGGTCAGCAGCCACGCCACCTGGACGAGCCTCGGCCAATTCTTGACGTCGCTCGCGGGAGCCTTATAGTTCTTGGGCACGCCCGTCGTCTCGGTATCGAAAAATAGGTTCATGCAGAGGCCTCCGGTCCGACTGTGACGGGCGGCGACGACAGACTCACGATGAGCATGAGAAAAACTCAGCCGCCAGGCACCCCATTATATCGCTAAGAACGCGATGAATTGCAGCGCTTGCGGGAGAGGGAGGACGGCGAGAAGGCCGGCGGGGTTACCGATCGCCCGCGGTCTCGTGCAGCAGCTCGCCGATCTCGCGCAGGACCTCGATGGCCTCACGCGAGAATGCGGCCGGGTTGACACGGTAGGAGGCGCGCAAGGCCGAGAGGACGGCGCGGCAGTGGTCCTGTAAGGCCGCGTCGGCGGGGTCGCCCTCGGCGAGACGCTCCTGGAGGGAAGCTACGGCTGCATCCACGGCGCGGCTGTCGATCGGCGGGGTGGCCACAGAGCCATTATATGTCAGAGGCGTGCCCGTTGCCTGCCGGGATAAAGCGGAGAACGCATCAATGGGGGAGGAAGACGCGCAGCAGGATGACCGCCACGGCAGCGGCTATCCCGACCACGGTCCACCGGAGCCATTTCAACGTGGAGGCGATCTCCTGCACCTTGTAGTCGCTCGCCTGCGCCTGCGCTAGAATCTGTTCGATAAGATTCGCGGTCGGCTCGCCGCCGCTGGACCTCACCTGCTGGAGGATCTGCTCGAGCTTCGCGGTCGAATCGCGGCCGCCGGCCGTCACCTGCTGAAGGATCTGCTTCGCGGTCGGATCGCCGCCGGTGGCCCTCACCTGCGCGAGGATCTGTTCGATGAGCCTCGCGGTCGGCTCGCGGCCGCCGGCCCTCACCTGCTGAAGAACCTGTTCGATGAGCGTCGCGGTCGAATCGGGGCCGGTGAGCCTCATCTGATCCAGGACTTTCATGATATTGCTCGAGAGGGCCGGCATGTTCGCCGCGTCGATCTTCGTCAGGATCGCCCCGATGCGCTCGAGCAGCGCGTTGGAGGATCGGGTGACGCCGGTCATATCCTTGGACACGCGGTCCGCCACCGCCACCGAAGTGCTCACCGCCGTCTTCGCGTCGTTGATCTGCTGCGCCGCGGTCCGCACCCCTTCGAGATGCCGCTGGAGCTCTATGAGCGCGTCATTGGTCTGCTGTATGTCCGCCATCGGTCCCTCCATTGAATCTCTTCAAGAAATCAGCGACCCACTCGCCGTGCGCGCCGATGAGCTCCGGCGCGAGCACGGGAGCGGATTCCGGATCGTGGTCCGCGGCGAGGACGATGAATCGCGCCAAAGAAGGAAGCCAGTCGGCCCGCTCCGGTGTCCGCGCCCTGACGGATTCCCACCCCTTTCTAAAGTCCGAAAGCGCCTGCGCCCGGTCGAATTTCGGAAGAAGAACGCGGGCATAGGCCCTCAGCAGGACGAACGCCGCGTTATCCGTGTCCTCTTGAAGAAGCCGGTCGCAGGCGCCGCGCAGATGATTCAGCTCGTCGAGGCTGCCGTCGACGCGATCGATGAGATCCCAAAGGACCTTCATGTCATGCTTGCGCATGCACGGGCGCAGCAGCGGGGTGAACTTCGAATCGAAAATGGTGTTCACGTATTCAGCGAAGTCCTGCCCGGCAAGCGCGGCCCGAACGGCGGACTCCATGGCGTCTATGGCCGCCAGCCTCTTCTTGGCGACGCGCTGGTAGACGAATCTCAACAGGCCCCGGAGGGCGTCTTCCAGCGGCTTGCCGCGCGAGTCGGCTTTGACCTGCCGCATGAGGGCGTCGGCGTCCTCCTTGGACACCCAGCGGGCCGCATAGCGCCCCAAGGCGGCGACATACTCCTGCTCCGGGCGCTTCTTGAGCACGACCCGGATGGTCCTGGAGTGGTAGTCGATCTCGTATTCATCGACGCAGCCGACCACCGAGAGGCGATAGACAGCCCTGAACGTATCGCTCTCTCGCCGCATGACTTTCCAGTCGTTCTCTAAGGCGACGGTCCACGCCTCTTCTTGTCCGCCGCGCAGCCGGTCGAGGACGGCGGCGAGGCCCGGGGCGGGCGGCCGCGTCCGCGCCAAGAACTGGACCGCGGGGATCCCCACCGGGACGCGCTCTTCCAGGAGCGTGTTCGTTTCTTTGAGGAGCCGGCTGTCCTGTCCGCAAGCCGCCTCCGCGACGCCCGCATCGAGATCGATGTATCCGTACGAGACCTGGCCGTCGGGACTATTCACATAGAGTCTATTGGAATCGTCCTGCGACCAGAGAGCGAGCCGCACCTCCTGCCCGGCGCGCCGCTCGAGCTCGATGGCGAGCGAATCGAGCTCGCTGGTCACGTAACCGTTCCCGTAGAGGAGGTCTTCAAGCATGGCCCATTCGACGGCCTCTCCCCGAAACAAGTCTTGATGGAACCTGAGCAGCAGCTCCTTGTCGAGACCGGGGAGGTCGGAGTAGAGCACCGCGCAGGCCGCATCCTTCCGGTCCCTTCCGGCCCGGCCGGCCTCCTGATAGAGGGACTCGAGAGAGGCGGGCATCGAAAGATGGGCCGTGAATCGCACGTTCGGCTTATCGATCCCGATCCCGGACTCCTTGGAGGCGAAAAGGATCCTTTTCGCGTCCTGTTTGAAGGCGGCCTGGACCGCGGCGATGTCCTTATCGGCGAAAGCGCCGGCCGGGGTGAAGACGATCCCGCAGTCCGGCTCGCCCGCGGCGGACAGGACCTGAGCCATCCAGCGGGTGAGCTCCGCCCGCCTGGCTTGGGCGACGTCTCTTGAGGCCGTGGCTCCCTCCGGAATCTTCACGGGGATCACTTCGAAGCGCAGCTCCGGCCTCTTGAAATCCTGCGGGCGGATGACCGCGTCCTCCGAGATCCGCAGCTCCGCCATGACGTCCGAGAGGACGTCGTAGGAGGCGGTCCCGGTCAAGGCGAGTATCGGCAAGGAAGCGTTGCGCGCTCGGCAGCAGCGACGCAGATTGTCTCCCAGCCGCAGGTACGCGGTCCGGAAATCATGGCCCCATTCGGATACGCAGTGAGCCTCGTCGATGACGCAGAGGGCGAACTTGCGCTCGGCCATGCGCTCGAGGTGCTGGCGGAACTCGCCGCTCGCGAGCCGCTCGGGGGAGATGAAGACGAACTGATGCAGGCCTTCCCGCATCTGGTCCGATACGAGCTTCCGGGCGGGCCCGTCCATCGAGGAATCGATGAAGCAGGCGGAGTCCACGCCCAGCGCTCGCAAGCCCTGTCGTTGGTCCTCCATGAGCGACTTGAGGGGATCGATGACCAGCGTGATCCCGGGATGGAGAAGGGCCGGCAGCTGGTACGCGAGAGACTTGCCGTGGCCCGATGGGAGGAGCGCGATGGCGTTCTGGAGCCGGAGCGCGCGAGTCACGAGGTCGACCTGGCCGGGCCTGAACTCGCGCTTGCGGAACAGGAGCCGCAGGAAATACGCGAGGGCCTCCCGGTCAAGATCATCCTTGCCGTACTCGGGCGACCGTTCGCAGCAGACGCGCCGGACCCGCGCGGGGTGCGGCGCGGACCGAAGAGTGATCGCGGCAGGGGCGTGGATCTTCAGCGCCCATTCGACGGCGTCCGTGAAGCCGTACCTTTGCATGACGCCGACATCGATCAGGAGGTCCGCTTCGATGCTGGGGACATCCGGCAGCCAGGAGTCGGCGGCAGCCCCTTCCAACCGGAAATCCGGATTGCCGATCACCGTCAAGTCGATGCGCGGCACCCGTGCCCGGGCGTCTTGAAGTTTGAGCAGATTGCCGAGCAGCCGTTCGAAATCCGCAACGGCCAGCCGGGCGCAGGCGACATCGCGCTCCACCACCGCCAGCCGCCAAGAGTAGGCCTCCAGGCTGAGCACCCCATGGCGGATGGCTTCCACGAGCGCGGAGTGGATGCGCGCGATGGCCAGCGGCGCGAGCGCCAGGTGCAGGGCGGCCTTCCCCTCGGCAGAGCCCAGCAGCTCGCCGCTGCCGTTGGCATTGACGCCCTTGATATAGGGGTGGGCCGACAACTTGGCCAAGATCGCCGCCCCCGCGGGCGGAACGCTCCGGACATCCGATTCCGGGATGCGGATCGTCTCTATCCCGGCCTTGAGCAGCGCCGCGTCGCGAGCGTCGTCCAGCAGCCTTTGGGCCTGCGCTTGATGGCTGATATCGTCGATCCCGAATACCACGGCGCGAGGATTCCCCTCATACGCGGGCAACTCAAGGATGAAATCACACCGTTGGTCGATGAACGGCTGCGCGACGTCGCCAGGGAGGATATCTGAGATGGCCCGATGGGGGCAGAGGCACTGCCAAGCCGCCCCCCCGAGCAGCTTGGGAGCCGCCTGCTGGAGGAACTCGACCTCGGACTTCACTCCGCCGAAGCCCGGGCAGCCCGGGAGCGGGATGCGGGGCCTCTCTCCCGCACGCAAAGAGGGATCGACCACGAGCAAAGCCCGCGCGAGGTTCGCCTCGATCCCCGGGTTCGGCGTCCGCTGGAAGCGGATCGCCCCCAGATCGTCGTCGGACTGATCGGCCCAGCCGGTCGACCGCGATAGCGACTCCTCCACTTCCGGAGAGGCCAGCGTGGGGAGTCCTCTCGCGATGATATTCGAAAGGACCGCGCAGGTCGCCGGAGTCGTCGGTTTGACCCGGAAATCGGCTTCGAGCGTGAAGGTCGTGAGGTGACGCCAGATGTCATCCCACCACGCGTCGGTAGAACCCGAGCCCCTTCTTAGAGCGTCAAGGACGGTGCCGAGGACATACCCGGAATTGAGCAGCTTGTACACGTGGATCCAGCCGAAGGAGCCCGCCATCCAGGCCCGCCCCCATTCTAAAGCCCTGCGGGGCAACACGCAAGCAACCCGGCTTGCAAATCCCCAAACCAAAACCTACTCTATCGGGGCTCCCCCTAAGAGCACGGAGATCCAATGGCCGGACCCGACATACCCAGCAACGATTCCTCGTCGGGCCGTCGATTCGCGTTGATCGCGCTGCTGCTGATCGGCGCCGTCGCCGGCGGCGTGGCCGTGCGCAAATGGATGCAGGCGGGGCGCCGGCAGCCCGCGACCCTCGCACGCACGGGCGCCTCGCCCGTTCCCTCCGCGGGCCTCTCTCTAAACGCCGCGGCGCTCTGGAACCGCCTGTTGAGCGTGCTCGGGCTTCCGGGTGCCGGACGCTTCGGCTTCGATCGCCTCGCGGCGCTGCTCCTCGGCCACAAGAACGAGGCGCTCGCCGCGGCTTTCGCCGCGGACTTCATGAAAGAACCGGAGCTCAAGAAGATCTGGGATGAATTCGAGGCACGGCACGACGATGTGAACGCCAATGCCGCCTGGCTCGCCCGCCAGTTATCCGACTCCAACGCGTTCGCCGCCCTGTTGAACCGCTGCGCGAAGGACCCGAGATTCGTCGCCGTGGGGGATTCGTTGGCGCGCGAGATGAGCGCGGCCGTGGTCCAAAGCGGGTCGCCGGAAGTGACCGGCGGCAAGGCGTTGACTTTGGGTGACGGTCCCGCGCCGGGGCACAAGGCGTCCGCCGTCGCCAGCGCCGGACCCCAGACTTCGAGCCTCATGAAAGCCTGGAGTCCGACGAATGCCGAACGCGTCCCGGTGGTCGCGGCCGGCGGCGGCGAGACGGGCGAAGAGAGCGCCGGCACCGAGGCCTCCAGCAACCCGACGAGCACCGGCAGCGCCGGCGGCTTCAACGTCACGGCGCTCGGCAAGGTCAAATCCGCGGGCCCCGACATGGACGCGGCGCAGTATATCGCCTCCCTGTGCCTCCGGCACGATCCGGTCATCAGCTATGAGCAATGCGAGGCGATCAAGAAGTATCTCGGCCCGAACGGCCTCTGGGACTCCTGCCGGCTCGCCGGCGAGCTGAGCGCCTGCATCAACGTCTGCCTCACCAAGCCGGAGGCCGGCTGCGCGAAACAGGCACGGGACATCCAGGCCTGCCTGAAGACCGGAGCCACCCCCTCTTCCTGCACCTCGGGCTGCGCGAACGGCCGGGAGTGCAAGCCGCAGTGTCCCAAAGGCTACAAGCTCATGGGCGCCAGAGGTTGTCTCCCGTCATGCGGGCAGGCGGGCGGGAAGCACTGCCTCGCGGGAAAATCGTGCAAAGACTCCGGGGGCACGGTGCCGGTGGGAGTGGACACCTGGGACTGCGGCATCGCCTCCTGCTGCCGCTAGGACAGGTTGGGCTGCTCGTACTCCGGCGGCTCCTCGCCGGCCGGGTCGAGGTTGCCGAAGCGGGTGAGCTCGGGGTCGAAGAAGACCGGGATGGCGCCGATGGCGCCTTGGCGCTGCTTGGCGAGGATGATCTCGGCCTTGCGCGGGTCTAGCGTGGGGTCCTGCGGCCGGCTCGCGAACTCGCGGTGGATGAAGACCACGACGTCGGCGTCCTGCTCGAGCGAGCCCGAGTCGCGCAGGTCCGAGAGCTGGGGCTTGCCGTCGGTGCGGGCCTTGTCCTCGACCTTGCGGGAGAGCTGAGAAAGGGCGACGACGGGCACCTTGAGGTCGCGGGCGAGGAACTTGAGGCCCCGGGAGATCTCGGCCACCTCGAGCTGGCGGTTCTCCGCGCGGCGCGAGCCTCCGTGCATCAGCTGAAGGTAGTCGATGATGATGAGCGAGAGCGCCTTGCCTTTCTGACGCAGCTCGTTGGCGAGGCGGCGAGCGCGGCCGCGGACCTGGAGGACGGAGAGCCCGGCGGTGTCGTCGACGTAGAGCTGGGTCTCCGACAGCCGGGCGGCCGCGTTGGTCAGGTGGGTCCAGCCGTCATGCTTGAGGAACCCCCTGCGCACGTCCTGGAGGCTGATCCCGGACTGGCAGGAGAGCAGGCGGTTGGCGATCTCGGCCTCGGACATCTCCATCGAGAAGAAGACCACCGCGCCGGTGTTCTTGTGCATGAGGACGTTCGAGGCGATGTTCATGGCCAAGGACGTCTTGCCGTGGCCGGGCCGGCCGGCCAGCAGGACGAGGTTGCCGGGATGCAGGCCCGCGGTCATCCGGTCGAGCTTGGTGAAGCCGGTCGCCAGGCCGATGATGTCGCTCTTGCGGGCGTGAAGCTTCTCGAGCGCCTCGA
>JAPLKK010000030.1:29971-50566 GCA_026388115.1 Elusimicrobiota bacterium
GGCGTCGGTGAACTTGTTCGACGTCTGCCGCTGGGCGACGGCGATGATCTGGTTCTGGGCGTCGTCGAGGACGACGGCGGCCTCCTTCTCGGAGTAGCACTCCTGGACGACACGGGTGGCGGTACTGATGAGCTCGCGCAGGACCGCCTTCTCGTGGACGATCCGGGCGTAATGCTCGAGGTGCGCGGCGGTCGCGACCTTGTGGATGAAATCGCCGAGCGCCTGCACGCCGCCGACGTCGCCAAGCTGGTTGCGCGTGCGCAGCTCCTCGGCGACGATGAGGAGGTCGACGGGCTTGCAGGCTTGATGGAGGTCGGCCATGGCCCGGAAGACGATCCGGTGGGCGTCGGCGTAGAAATCGGTCTCCGCGACGATCTCGAGCGCGCGCTCGACGGCGTCCTTGTCGATGAGCATCGAGCCGAGGACGGCTCGCTCCGCGTCCAGGGAATTCGGGGGCACTTGAAGTTGGTCCATGGCGTCCTCCTGTGGGTGTTGAATCGGCGTCCTAAGGTGGGATACAATACTCACCGGTCGCGGCTTTGTCAACACCAACAGGATTCTGTCGTCCTGTTTAAGGATTGGACCTTTCGGAGGACTCGGGATGGATCTTCTTCGCTACATCGGCAACAGGATTCGGGAGCTGAGGCAGGCCTACGGCGGCGAAGGCGGCCTTTCCCAAGAGGCCCTCGCCAAGCACCTCGACGTGACGCCGAACACCGTGTCGCGCTGGGAGACGGCGACCTACAAGCCCGACATCAACGACCTGGAGAAGCTGTCGCGATTCTTCGGCGTCTCGATCCTGGAGCTCTTCCCCCGGCTGGAAGCGGGCGAGAACGAGCCGATGGCGGCGCTCCTGCGGACGGCGAGGGACCTGCCCGACGACGACATCCGGGAGCTTCAGAAGTACGCGGAGTTCCGCAAGGCGCGCAGCATCTACTCGCGGCCGCAGCCGGGACGGAAGCCGAAGGTCTCGTGACGCGCAGCGAGTACTACGCCAGGATGCGGGCGCTCGCCCGCCCGGTGCGGACGGCGCACGGCCTCGCCTCGTGCAAGGTGACGCGCTCGGACCTGCGGCGCATCTACAAGGTCCACGGGATCAAGATCGACATCTGGCGGCACAAGTTCAAGGACCTGCGGGGCGCGTACTTCCGCGACGAGTTCGGGACGACGGTCATGGTGGCGGACCTGCCCACGGACCCGATGGTCTTCACGCTCGCCCACGAGCTCAAGCACCACCTGGCCGACCAGGACGCGCCGCTGGCTCCATGCGGAGCGCGGAACCAATCGGAGCAGGTCGAGATCGGCGCGGAGATCTTCGCCGCCGAGCTGCTTTTCCCGGAGGACGATTTTTGCAGGGTGATGGCGGAGATCGCCGTCGCGCACGGCGCCTGCAGGCCCGAGCACATCATCCGGGTGAAGCGCTCGACGGGCACGACGCTGAGCTACCAGGGCCTCGTCAAGCGCGCGGAGTTCCTCGGCTTCGCGCCCTCGGGCTCGCTTCCGCGCTCGGGCTGGAGGGTGCTGGAGGAGGAGATCTTCGGCATCCCGTTCTACAAGCGCCGGCGCCGGGCGCAAAGCGCGCCGCCGGACGAGGCGGATGAAGCGGCCGAGACGCCGGAGCGCCAGGACGACCTGCCGCTCTTCGCGGCCGCCGTACGGTGACAGCCATCAACTTTCTCAACTTTCGTAACTTTCCTTGAGCGGACAAGATGAATAGCCCGGCCGGGGCGGGCGGCGCGGGGGAGAGGACGGCTCGCCGAGAGCCGTTTTTCACGGCCTCCAACCTGCTCACCCTTTCGCGCGTCCCCATGGGGGCGCTCATCTGGCTGAGGCCGTTCGACCCGGTCTACCTCCTTTCGCTGATGGCCCTGGCGGCGGCCACGGACGTCCTGGACGGCTGGGTCGAACGGCGCCTGCTCGAGCGCGCGGGCCGGGACCCGGACTCGGCGTCGACCACCGGATTGTGGCTGGACCCGCTCTGCGACAAGATCTTCGCCCTCTCGGTGATCGCCGCCGTCATGGTCACGCGCCGGCCGCCCCTTTTCCTTCTCCTCCTGATCGTCGCCCGCGAAGTCATCCAGGCCTCGGTCTCCGCGGCCTGGAGGCTGGTGCCGGCCGTCAGAGCCCGCCTGCGCCCGCGGTTCCGGGCCTCGGTCCTGGGCAAGGCCGCCACGGTCGCCCAATTCTGCACGATCGCGGCGATCCTGACGGGCCATCCCTGGCAGGTGCCGCTCGCCCTGGCGACCGGCGGGCTCGGGATATCGGCGGGGACGCTCTACGTCCTGCGCGCCTGGCGCGCGGCGCGGAAGAGAAGGAGCCCATGAGGCTGCGCATCGCGAGCTACAACATCCATAAGTGCATCGGGGGAGCGGACCGCCGCTATCGCCCCGAGAGGATCCGCGACGCGATCACCCCCTTCGACCCCGACATCGTGCTTCTCCAGGAAGTCGACGAGGGCGCCCGCCGCTCCAGGCGCCACAGACAGGTGGACCTGCTGGGAGAGCTGCTGGGGCTGCGCCATCGGAGGTTCTTCCCCAACGTGAAGGTCCGGGGCGGAGGACACTGCGGGAACGCCATCCTGAGCCGCTTCCCCATCACCGACGCGAGGAACATCGACCTCAGCGTCCCTTGGACGAAGCGCCGGAGCGTCCTGCACGCCCGCATCCGGGTGCGCCGGCCCGGGGTCGACCCGCAGCCCCGCACGCTGCACGTCTTCGACTTTCACCTCGGGCTCTCGCAGCTGCTGCGCCTGGAGCAGCTCCGGCGCTTCCTCGCCAGCCCCTCCTTCCTGGCCCTTCACGCCCGAACCCCGATCGTCTTGGGAGGGGATTTCAACGACGCTCGGGGAACTCTCGGAAAGCTCATGCTGGCTCCGGCGGGATTCAGGGGCGCCGCCTCGCCGCCGGCCACCTTCCCGGCCGTGGCCCCGATGAAAGCTCTGGATTCGATCTACGTGCGCGGAGACGTGGAGCTCTTGCAGGTCCGTCGCTGCGCCTTGCGCGCGGCCCGATGGGCATCCGACCACCGCCCCCTGCTGGCCGAGATCCGGGTCCTTTTGCAAGGCGCTTACGGGCGCGCCCGCCCGCCGCGGAAATGCGCTAAACTGAGCGTGCCCGCATCCCAGCCGCTGGACGCATGACGGACAATCTTCCAAGCCAGATCCCCGAGCCCGTCGAGATCGTTGACTCCGGCGAGGTCCTCGAGGCCGAGGTCGTCGGGCTCGAGCCCCCTCCACCGCCCCTGTGGCGCCGCCTGATAGCCAGGGCCGTCTTGAGCCTCATCCTGGGCGGCGCGGGCCTCGTCGCGATCGTCATCGGCCTGGTCCTGACGATCACGATCGTGGGCGCGCCCATGGGCATCCCCCTCGTCATCATCGGCGTGGTCCTCTGCGTCGCGGCCCTGCTCCTGCCCTTCTCGCGGGGGCTGATGCGCTTTCACGTATTGCGGTAAACCCTGGAGCAACATCCCCCCACCCCCGCCCTCCCCCACAAGGGGGGAGGGAGACCTGGGGCTTTCCCCACGAGGGGGGAGGGAGCAATAATCTAGGGAGAGGCTAGGCGACGGGGAAGCCGGTCAAGGCGGAGTCCAGCTCGGCGAGGAACTGCTTCGCGTTGCGCGGGCGCGATTCGGCGGCCGGCGACAAAGCGCGGGTGAGGAAGGCGTCCAGGCCTTTGGGCAGCTCGGGGTTGAGGGTGCTGGCCGGGGCGAAAGTCCCCTTCACCTTGTCGGCCACGGAGGTCTCTCCCTCGAAGGGCCGCCGGCCGGTGAGCATCTCGTAGGTCATGATCGCCAAGGCGTACAAGTCGGACTCCGGCCCCACCGTGCCCATCTCCTGCTCGGGCGCCATGTAGGGCGGCGTGCCCCAGGCCGCCGTCTGCGTCATGGTCGAAGCCGAGCGCGCCTGGTGCGCGATGCCGAAGTCCATGATCTTGCACGCGCCGTCCGGGCCGACCATCACGTTGGCGGGCTTGAGGTCGCGGTGGATGATGCGCTCGGCGTGCGCGTACGCGAGGCCGGCGCAAAGGTCGCTCAAGATGTTGCGAGCGGCCTTCGGCGCCAGGCGGCCGCGCTCGCTCAATATCTCGTTGAGCGTGCGGCCTTCGACGAACTCGAAGATGAGATATTGCTCGCCGCCGTACTCGGTGACGGCATAGATCTGGACGAGGTTGGGGTGCTTGAGCTTGGCCACCAATCGCGCCTCGCGCAGGAAGCGCTCGATGAACTCGGGCGAACGATCGAGGACGGTCAGCTGCTTGATCGCCACCGGGCGCTGGAGCACGCGGTCTTCGGCGGCGTAGACGGTCCCCATGCCGCCGCGGCCGAGCACGCCTTGGATCACATAGTTCTCTCCGAGGACCGTCCCGGGCCCAAGGACCGACCCCGGCATCACCGGGGCCGGCGGCGTCGGCTCGACCGACACCTCATGCGTCATCGCTCTCTTCGGGCCACGGCTTCCCACGACGCCGAGGAAGAGCAAGACGACCACCGCGACGGCCGCGAGAGAAAGGAACAGCCTGTTCGCGAGACCGCGCGAAGCGCGGCCCGCGTCCTGGGTGGAGCCGGGCGCCAGGCGCTTTTGCGCCTCGTCGAAGAAGCTCTTGAGCGCCGGGTCGCACTCGAACGCCCGTTGGTACTCCCGCAAGGCGTCGCTCAGCTTCCCCAGCTTCTCCAGGATCATGGCCCGGTACAGATGGCCGAGGCCGTTGGCCGGGTCGAGGGCGACGGCCCGGTCCGCGTCGGCGAGCGCCACGGAGAAATTTCCCATATTGTACTGGGCGAAGGCGCGGGCTCTCAGCGCGGCGGGGTTGTCCGGGTCCAGCTTCAGCGCCTCGTCGGCGTCGTGCTTGCCGGCGGCGTAATTCTTCGCGCGGTTGTCCAAGGTGGCGCGCAGGGCCCAGGCGTTCTGGTTCTTGGGATCCGCGTCGATCGCCCGCGTCAGATCCATGAGCGAGCCGGAGAGGTCGTTGGCCCTCGCTTTGGAGTACGCCTGGCCGACGAGCTTGTCCGAGGCCGAGGCCGTCGACCGCGGCCGCCCGCTGATGAGGTCGGGCCGCTGCCACTGGCCGGGGTCCGCGGCGAACCCGGCCGCGCCCGCGCCGGCGGCGGGATTGCCGCCGTCCGTCAGTCCCGTCGTCTCCCTCTTGTTGAACTCGGGCTTCGACAGCGGCCTCGCCATCTTGATGCCGCCGCGCAAGTAGTCCTCGGCCATCCCCTTGAGGTCTTTGGCCTTCTGATCCGCCGAATCCACGGCCAGGGCCTTGAGAGCCAAGTCGCGCGCCCCGGTGTAGTTCTGCAGGTTCATCTCGGCCTGCCCCTTAAGGACCAGCGCCCAGGGATCGTTCGGGTTGGCGGCGAGGTAACGGTCGAGGACGGCATCCAGAGCCTCGGGGTGTTGGGCGAGATATTTCTCCAGCGCGCGGCGGGTCGCCTCCTCGTCCATCCCGGGCTGGACGGGGAACAGGTTGCCGATGAACGGCCAAATGCGGTGGTGGGGCGGATTCGGGGGGACCGGGGGAACCGGATGGATGTCGGAGTTGCAGGGCAAAGGCCAGCAGACCCCGCCGATGATGTGATGGCCGGGATCGGGAGACGGATGATCCTGATTCTCCGGTATCCAGTTGATCGGCGTACCGTCGTTCGCCGTGGTGGGACTGCCCTCCGCCGCACCACCCGCGGCGGCGGTGGGTGTGTCATTGTCCTTCGCGGCGGCGCCGACGGCGAGGACAGCCAGGGACATGACGATCAGCCAGAGATTCCGCATGGATCGGCCTGATTCTACTGAAGTTTGAGGTTCCCTGCGTTGACCTCGCTGCGGAAGTCCCAGGGGCTCACGTTGTTGCCCTCGGTCTTGTAGCTCCAGAAGAACCAGCCCGCGGCGTTCTGGTAGGCGTCGAGCTGGGCCTTGGCGAACTGCTGATCCACGTCGGGCCCGGACAGGCTGTGGAGCGTCAGGCTCCACTCGCCGATGATGACCGGCTGGTTCTTCTGCCACTTGGCGATGTCCTTCCCGACCGCCTCGGCTGCGCTGACGTGCTGGGCGAGCGTCTTCTTGGCGTCCGAGTCGGAGAAGCACTGGTAGTGATGGACGTCCATGATGGCGCGGCTGTTGCCGCTGATGCCGGACCACTGGTTGGGCGCATACTCATCCGAAAAGACCAGTTGGTAGCCGCCGCCGAGCTTCGAGAGCGCGTCGATGGTGCTCTTGGTCCAAGAAATGAGCGCCCACTCTCCGGGCGCGGCCTTGAGATTGGCCCAGGAGAAGCTGAACGAGAAGCCGGGGTTGGGCTCGTTGAGCAGCTCGATGCCCCAGAGCGCCGGGCTGGAGCCGTAGCGGTCCAGCAGGCGGTTGAGCGTCGCTTTGCCCAGGGCTTCGTTCGCGCTGGTGTAGAAGCCGACGCCTCCCTTTTTGCCGCTGTGGTCCTGGCCGTTTTGCGAACCCGGCGCGCCGTGAAGGTCGAGCAGGACGCGCAGGCCGTACTTGTCGGCCATCGAGAAGGCCCAATCGAGGTGCTTGATCCCGCCGACGTAGGGCGGGGCGTCGCCGAAGATCCAGTAGCCGACGGGGATGCGGACGGCGTTGACGCCGTGGTCCTTGAGCCATTTGAAATCCGGCTCGGTGATCCAGGTCTGGTGATGCTTCTCCAGCTTGGCGGCGGCGCCGGGGGTCTGGCTGAAGGTGTACTCGTCCTCGGCGCCGGTGCCGGCGAACACCGACGGCTCCATCCATTTCTCGAGGACGAGCCAGCCGCCCAGGTTGACGCCCCTAAGCTGCGGTCCGGTGTACTTCACGCTGTGGCCGCTGTAGAGCCCGACGACGGTGCCCGCGGTCCTCAGCGCGGTCGTCGCCGCGCTCACGGCCGCAGGCACGACGCGAGTCTTCACGGCGGTGACGACGGTCGTGACGACGGAGCTGACGGCGTTCTTCGCCGCGCTGGCGGCCTTGCCCAGCAATCCGAGCAGGCCCGAGGCGGCTTGGGGTTGGGGGGCGGGAGAGGGGATCGCGGCGGCCTGAGGCGCGGAAGCGGCGGGTGCTTGAGCCTGCGCGACAGGTGAGGGAGAAGCGGGCGCCGTGGCGGGGACGCTGCGAGAGGCGAAGGCGGATGTCCCCCCACCCCGCCCGGGGACAGCCACCCCCGCAAGGGGTGAGGGAGCAGCAGCTTGCGTGGTCGCGGTCTTTGGCTGGTCGCAGCCGCCGCCCTTTGCGAACGCGATGCGGCCCTGGACGTCCCTCTGGAAACGCGCGTCCTGGTCGTCGAGAAAATCGACCTGCTTCTTGTCCTTCTCGGCGGCGGCGCACTCGGCGTCGCTCGAGGAGCACTCCTTGGCGTAAAGCTGGTCAAGGGCTTGGCGGCAGGCGGAGGCTTGGCTGGAATCCTTCTTCGACGCCGTGCACTCGGGGATGCCGTACGAGTCGCCGAGGGCGGCGATCATCTTCGCGTTCCAGGCGCTCCTGGCTTTCTCGTACTGGACGTACGCCGCCGCGGCGTCGCCGCAGTCGGCCGCGCCCGCGGGCTTGACGAAGGCCGGGGCCGGGCCGACATCCGGCGGTGAAGCCTGGGCCCGGCCGTGGATGGCGGGCTCGGCAGGAGCGGCGGGATCGTCGGCGTGAGCGGGGGCCGCGAAAACAGCCGCGGCAAGGAACAGGAAAAGCCTCATCGGACTAGGGTAACGGCATTCCGACGGGAGTCAAGGCATCAAACGGCACCAAACTAGGCGGCGCCCCAGGATTTCAGGACGGATTGTTCTTCTTCGGGGGAGGTCACTTTCTTGAAGCGGGCGCGGGAGACGCCTTGGACGCGCGCCTGGCAGTCGGGCCAAGTCTGGTGGCGCTCGACGCGGCCCTCCACCAAGCTCACGTAGAAGCCACCTTTGGGCTTGGGCTTGCGGAAGGAGGCGCCGGGCGGGGCGGGCTCGCGCAGCTCGTGGGGACCGGGCTCCAACAGCGAGTAGCCGCAGCCCACGGCGGGGCCGTCGTAAAGCTTCGGCCGCTTGCCTTGGGAGAAGGCGACGGCGATCTCGTCGCAGCGCTCGTTGAGCTCATGGCCCGCGTGGCCTTTGACGTGCCCCCATTCCAAGCGTCCCTTGCGCTCAACCGCAAGCCGGTCGAGCCTCTCCCATAGCTCGCGGTTGAGCACCGGCTTGCCGTCCATCGTCTTCCAGCCGCGCCTGCGCCAGCCGAACACCCAGGCGGTCACGCCGTTGATGACGTAGCTGGAATCGGTGTACAGCTTGACGGGCTCGGGCCGCTCGTGCACCGCCTCGAGGGCGCGGATCGCGCCGGCCAGCTCCATCCGGTTGTTCGTCGTCGGGCGCTCCGAGCCGCCCAGTTCGCGGACGCGGCCCTCGGGGAAGATCATGACGGCGCCCCAGCCGCCGGGGCCGGGGTTTCCGGAGCAGGCGCCGTCGGTGAAGATGACGATCTTGTCGAGCGTCACCATGGGACAGGCTTGTAGTCCTTGAAGAATTTGCCGCAGACGTGCTCACCGCTCGCGAGCCCGGAGAAGAACGGGTCGCACACGCGCGCCGCGCCGTCGACGATGTCGAGCGGCGGCTCGAAATCATGGTCCTTCTGCTTGCGCGCGGAGAGGTGCGCGGGGTCCTCGTCGGTCACCCAGCCGGTGTCCACGGCGTTCATGAAGACGCCGTCTTTGGCGTAGTCCGGCGCGGAGGTGAGCGTCAGCATGTTCAGCGCGGCCTTCGCCATGTTGGTGTGCGGGTGCTTGTCGGTCTTGGTGCCGCGCGAGAAGCTCCCCTCCATGGCCGAGACGTTGACGATGTGCTTGTCGAAGGTCCGCTTGCGCAGCATCAGGTGCTTGAGCTTCGCGGAAAGGATGAACGGCGCGACGGCGTTGATGAGGAAGAGCTCGAGCATCTCGGCCGTCGGCACGTCGGCGAGCGTCATGCGCCAGCTGTTCATCTTGCGCAGGTCCACCTGCTGGAGGTCGGCGTCGGTGCGGCCCTCGGGGAACACGTCCAGGCCCAGCTCCGCGTCGTCGTAGGTGTACTTGAGCTGGGAGAGCGTCGCCGACTCGCGCAGGCCGACGCCCGGCCCCGCGCGGTGCCAGACCGCCATGCCGGTGGCGTCGACGGCCTCGCTGCCGGCAGCGGCGCCGCCACGGGAGATCTCCCTCCCCCCGGCCCTCTCCCCTTTGGGGGAGAGGGAGACGGCCAGCATGCCCTTCAGGGTCTCGTGGCTTTCGAGCAGGGAGCGGCAGTCCGGCTCGAGGTCCCCGTGCGCCAGCCGTTCGCCCGCGAGAAGGTGCGCGTAGAAGGCCGGCGGGCGGCGGACCGTTTGAGCGGCGTTGTTGACGAGGATGTCGAGAGAGCCGAGCGTTCGCTCCAGGTACCGGCAGAAGATCTCCACGCTCGGCGAATGGCGCAGGTCGAGGCCGTGCACGCGCAGGCGGTCCTTCCAGGCCGCGAAGTCCGCCTCGCCCGCGTACCGCTTGGCCGCGTCGTGGGGAAATCGCGTCGTCGCCACGACCGTGGCCCCGGCGCGCAGCATCATGAGGGCCGCCTGATAGCCGATCTTGAGCCGCGCCCCCGTGATGAGCGCGGTCTTCCCCGAAAGCCCGACGGCGGGGAAGCGCTTGGCGTAGTTGAAATCGCCGCAGGCGGGGCACATCGAGTCGTAGAAGAAGTGGACGTCGCGATAGCCCGCCTTGCAGACGTAGCAGAAGCGCGGCGTCTTGAGCCTGCCGCGGCTCTTGCGCTCCTCGGGCGGCACGGGCGACGGAGCGACGTACACCCGCTCGCGGCGCGCCGCGCGGATATGCGTCTCGGCGCGCGCCGAGCGGTCCAGCTCCTTTCGGGCGAAGCGGTCGACCGCGCGGAAGGCGCGGACGAGCTTGCGCTGCTCGGTCCGGTGCGGCCGCGACAGGCGGCCGGCGGCCATGACGAGCGCGACGCGGTCTTTCTCGTCGAGCTTGGCCAGGAGCCCCCGGTCTTCGACGATGGCCTCGAGCAGCCGGATACAGCGGCGCGCCTCTACGGAATCGAGGCCGGCGGCGGAGTGAGGCATTAGAGGGAAATTGTATCAAAGCTTGCCCTCACCCCTGCCCTCTCCCCCGCGGGGGAGAGGGAGGACGAAGGACTTTATCAGCACCCTACTAGGTCGTTCGGTAACCTAGAAAAGGCCCTCCTGGCCCAGGCCGGGAGGGCCTTCCTCTTATATATCCATCTCATGGTGCTGCACGCCCTTTTGTCGGCGCTTGCCGTCTTCGCCCCGGCGCAGGTCGTCGTGCCCCAGGTGGTCGTAACGCCGGTCCCGATCGTAGCGCCGGTCCCCATCGTCCCCGCGCTCACGTCCCTGCCGTCCGTCACCGCGCTGCCGATCTCCTCGCTCGCTCCCGTGCCCATCGTGCCGTCGCCGGTCGCGGTGGCGGTCCCCCGCGTCGCCATCGGCATGGGCGCCGGAGTCGCGCCGCAGGCGGCCGAACTCGCCTCGCGCCGGGTGGAGGCGAGGCCGCTGCGCCTCGCCATCGCCGGCCCGCCGGGCTCCGGCAAAGGCACCTACGCGGAGCGCGCGGCCGAGGAATACGGCGTCGTTCACATCTCGGCGGGAGACCTATTGCGCGAGTACGCGAAGACCGATCCCCACATCGCCGCCGTCATGCAGAGCGGCGACCTCGTCCCGGTCGAGCTGGTCATGCGGCTGATGCGCGCGCGCCTGCTCCAAGACGACGTCCGCACGCGCGGCTTCATCCTCGACGGTTTCCCGCGTCGGCTGGAGGAAGCCCGGCAGATGACGGCGCTCCTGCAGGAGCTGGGCATGCCGCTCGACGCGGTCATCAAGCTCGACGTGCCCGAAGGCGAGCTCTTGCGCCGCATCCTCAACCGCGGCCGCGCCGACGACACCGAGCCCACGTTCCGCGAGCGCATGCGCGTCTATCACGATGAGACCGAGCCGGTCTATCGCTACCTGCGCTCCCAGACGCGTTTTCTCGAGCCCTCGGTCGCCTCCGGCAGCCCCGACGGGGCCTACGTCCAAGTACACCGCGCCATCGAGTCGCTGCCGCGCTCGCGCTGAGCGCGTCGAGGCGCTCGCGCTGAACATCGTCAAAAGCCGACCTACTGTCCCGGCTTGGGAGGGACGGGCCACTCGCCGGGAAGGCTGTCGTCGCCGCCGGGCTCGGGCGGCGGAGGCGGCATCACGGAGTTCGGCGGCGGCGTGGCGGCGGGCGGCGGCCCGGGCAGCTCTTTCAGCGAAGGATACTCTCCCACCTGATCCTCGTGCGAGGACTCCCAAGTGGGCACCTGCTCGGGAGCCGGGCCTGGATTCACCGTCCCCGGAGCGGCGGGCGCGGCGGGCGCGGAAGCCGGCGCAGGCTGAACCTCAGGGCTGGGCGGGGGATAGGGCTGATAGGCGCCGTTCACGTTAACATAGACGACGTTGGCCGGCCCGGGCCACCACCAGTAGCCGTGCCACCAATAGGTCCAACGGGCGGGCCCGGAGTCGTAGTACCACCAGAACCCCCGATACCACCGCGTCCAATAGAAGCGCGGGCCGTGGTAGAAGCCGTACCAGTGCACGCCGAGATCCTGAAAATGCCAGTGCGCACGATCGGCGAGTGATGCGGCGGCGCGTTGAACGCGCGGGCCCCGCTGGATGCGCCCGCCCCGCCCGCAGGCGCGGAGCCCGAGCCGCGGCGATGTCCGCTGCGGCCCCCACCGTGACCCTGGCCGCCGCCTCCGCCGTGGCCTCCGCCGCGGTCCGCCCAGGCCGACGCCGCGAGCGCGACAAGGCATGCCGCCAGAGCCGCACGCTTGACCATACGCCTACCCCCTTCCCCGGCCGCCCCTATTACTTCGTACGAATGAGAACCGAAAAAGTTCCTTTTTCCCCCCGCCCCAACCCTCCCCCACAAGGGGGGAGGGAGAATAGGGAGACTTAGTCGAGCCACTCCTTCTCGCTGAGCTTCCTGGGCAGATACTTCTTCGTCAGGAACTGGAAGTCTTTATTCGCCAGGGAGTCCAGCTCGAACTTGAGGCCGCTCGACAGCATCCGCTTGATCTCGACCTGCCACTCCTTCTTCTGGAACCAAGGATAGTTCAGCAGCTCCTTGGCCCGCGTGATGTCCTTGTCGTTGAGCTTGATGCCCACGTTGCGCGGCAGGCCGTAGCGCTCCGGGTCCAAGCTGGAGAGGCCGATGAACTTCGCGTCCGGGATGGCCATGCGCTGGCTCTCGAAGGCGAGGTTGATCGAGCCCTGCTTGACGACCGAGTAGATGTAGTAGCCCCAGGGGTCGTTGTCCACCAGCACGTACACGGGAAGCTTCTTCTCGTCGTGCAGCCGCCGGGCGATCCGGCGCACGCCGCGCGGCGGCTGGCCGTTGCCGGTCAAGAGCACGCAGTTGTACTTGCGCCAGAACTTGTCCTCGGCCAGCCGGTTCCACTGCGTCCCCTTCTCGACGAGCAGGACGAAATCGGCCGTGCACTTCTTGATGCGCACGTACTCCTCCTCGACGATGGAGGGCACCGAGTAGCCGCCCTTGCCCAGGCGCGAGCAGTCCACGCGGTCGCCGTCGTCCTCGAAGACGACGGGGCCGATGACGGTGCCGCCGTTCTCGGCGCGCACGTGCAACTCCTCGCGCAGGGCCTCGAGGCCGACCTCGAGGTCCTCGATGATGGGGTCGGACTCGTCCTGGGTGTCGAAGGTGTTCTCGTGGGAGTCGGCGATCGTGTGCTTGGTGCGGTAGTAGATCTCCCGCAAGGACGTCGTCAGGGCGGCGCGCTGCAGCTCGTTCAACGCGTCGGCCACGAGGATCGTCTGCATGAACTTCTTGGCCATCCCCACGTTGAAGAACGAGCGCTCCTGCGTGTTGTCGCCCATCTCGATGATGCGCCGCTTCTCGTTGAAGCGGACGTTCGACAGGGAGCGCACCGGGATATGGATGGTCGGGTCGCGCTTCTTGTTCGCGGCCGCGATGACCAGATCCGCCAAGCCGACGAGCTTTTTCTCGACGTTTCCGCCGCGGGGCCTAGTGGTCATCAGCGCTTCCTCCCCTTCGCCTTCGCTTTGGGCTTGGCCTTAGCCTTCGGCTTTGCTTTGGCGGACTTGGCGACCTTCTTAACGGCGCTTGCCTTCTCCTGTCTCGCGGGAGACTGACGAACGGTAGTGGGAGTCCCCCCACCCCTACCCTCCCCCACAAGGGGGGAGGGAGTCTTTGTCCCCCCGCCCTCTTCGGCAACGGCGGAGGGAGAAACCGCGGGGGCGGCGGGCTCGGCCGCGAGTTCGGCGACAGGCTCGGCGGGGACTTCTCCTTCGACGCCCTCGGGCGTGACGATGATCGAGTGCGGCAGGCCCTCGGGGCCCGCTTCCTTGTCCGTCAGCTCGTCGGTCTTCTGACCGCCCGTCCGCTTGGCCGCGATGGCGAGAAGCTGGTCTTTAAGCTTCTTCTCCGCCAGCTTGCCGCCTTTGAGCCGCTTGCACGCGGCCACGACTTCCTCGATGTAGAGCTCGAAGATGTTGCGCCGCTTGAGCTCATGGTGGGCCCTCTCGCGCCGCTTCAAGAACATGCCGAGACGCCGCCCGCACTCGCGCAGGGCGAGCGTGATCTCCTTGCGGATCTCGTCGTAGTCGGCGATGGCCTCCTTCGACTCGCTGGTGAACGGCACCCAGACCGAGGCCATGTGGACGAAGATCGCCATCGGCCCGGCCGGCGGCGCGCCGCGCGATTGGGACACGCCGTAGTTGCGCCAGGTGGTGTCGAGGACGGACTTGAAGGTGGCGCAGGAGGACTGCTGGTAGACCAGCGGCACGCGGTTGGCGAAGCGGATGACGCGGGCCAGCTCGTTGTCGTCGCCCTCGTGCGACTCTCCCTCGGCCAAGGGCTTTTTCGGCCCCGCCTGCGCCTGGGCGGCCGCGTGCTCGGGGCCGCGGCCGAAGGCCAGGCCCGCCTCGATGACGAAGGGGTTGCCGCGATACACGGCGGGCGGACGCGTGACCGCGGTGTAGAACTCGCCCTTGATCTGCTTGTACAGGCCCGCGAGGATGGCTTTCTCCCCGATCGGCGACAGGCAGTTGGTCGGCGGCGCCATGAGCTTCGTCGCCTGGACGCACTTGTAGAGCCGCTCGGCGTCGGCGCCCTTCACGTCTTTCGGCCGCCGGTGCGGATGCAGGTCCGCGGCCTTGCACATCCCCTCGGCCGTCTGGGCCGAGACGCGGCTGAAATCCGTGGACAGGAATCCCGAGAGCCAATGGCTCTTGGTGTCCTGAAGCATCTTGAGCAGCATCCCCAGCTCGATGCCGTAGGGGTGCGGCTTGATCTCGCGCGGCGGCTCCGGGAGCTCCGCGATCATGCGCGGATAGACCTTGGTCTCGCCCTCGGGGTTGATATAGGTGAGCTTGGCGTGCGGGTTGGCGATGGAGGTCAGCTCCATGTACTCATCCACGGAAGCCCGCCCCTTCTGGTACCGGCCTTCGAGCTCGATGGAGACCTGCGTGCCGCGGTGGCTCTCCCACTCGATCTCCTTCTTCTCGAGGATGAGCGGCTCGTTCTTCTTGGTGTCGATCTGCACCTCGAAGTAATGCGCCGGGACGTGCTGGCCGGTGCGCGAGATGATCTTGACCGGTTTGCCGGTGGTCAGCTGGCCGTACATGCCGGCCGCCGAGATGCCGATGCCCTGCTGGCCGCGGCTCATGCGCAGGCGGTGGAACTTGGAGCCGTAAAGGAGCTTGGCGAAGATGCGCGGGATCTGCTGGCGCACGATGCCCGGGCCGTAATCAATGACGGTGACGCGGAAGCGCGTCGCCTGGCTCGGCGGCGGCGGCGGCGCCCCGTCGCCCTCGGGCACCGTCTCGAGCTTGACGACCACCTCCGGCAGGATCCCGGCCTCCTCGGAGGCGTCGAGCGCGTTGTCCACCGCCTCCTTGACCGCGGTGAGCAAGGCCTTGCGCGGGTTGTCGAAGCCGAGCAGGTGGCGGTTCTTGGTGAAGAACTCCGAGACCGAGATCTCGCGCTGCTGCTGGCCCATCTCCTCCGCGGAGCGCCCCTTCGGCTTGTGGGCCGCGGGAGCGGGGGCAGGCGCGGGGGCCCCGGCGGGGGGCGCGGGCGCGGCAGGGGCCGCGTGAGGCTTCCCGGCGGCGACGTGCGCCTTCGCCGCGGGTTTAGGCTTGCTCTTGGTCTTGGTCGTCATGCGTGGGTCATTCTACTAAACCCCCATTTGCTAAACTTGCCGCATGCACGCCGCGCTCGTCCTCTGTGCCGCGCTTTCCGCCTACGCGCAAGAGCCCGTTTTCCCCGCTTTCGAGTCTCTTGAAGCGCTGCGCGCGGGGCTCCAAAGCGACCTCGCCGCCTCCGGCGTGGCGCGCCGCGCGGCCGAGGGCCTGACCCCCGCCGAGGCGCGGCGCAAGGTGAAGGCCCTGCTGGGAAACGCCCTTCCCGGCGCCTACGTCGACGCCGCGTTCGACGATCCGCTCACGCAGCCGATCCCCGGACTCGAGGACCATTTCAACCACGCGCCGGAGAACCACGGCACCTACGAGGACTACCGCAAGCTGTTCATGACCGAAGAGCGCATCGCGGGGGGCGCGCGCTTCTTGGCGGAGCACCGCGACCTGCTGACATCGGTCGAAGCCCGCTTCGGCGTCGACCCGGCGCTGCTGGTCTCCTTCGTCGGCGTCGAGACCTATTACGGCCGCGCGACCGGCAAGTTCGACGTCTTCAACGCCTTATACACGATCACGATGAAAGTGCCCGGCCGCTCGGATTGGGCCGCGCGCGAGCTGGCCGAGTTCCTGAAGCTGTGCCGCGCCGAAGGCGCGGGGATCCATTCCATCGCCGGCTCTTACGCCGGCGCCTTCGGCTACGGCCAGTTCATGCCGTCGAGCGCGAACGCCTACGCGGTGGATTTCGACGGGAACGGCAAGCGCGACCTGTTCGCCTGGCCCGACGCCCTCGCGAGCGTGGCGAACTATACCGCCCGGCACGGCTACGAGCGCGGCGGCAGCTTCGCGCCCGGCTCGCGCAACTGGTCGGCCGTGTACGCCTACAACCATTCCGATTTCTACGTGCGCGTCGTGCTCGAGCTGCGCGAGGCCGTCCTCTCCCGCGCCGGCGCGGGCGTCTAGCCTGGATCAGACCTTACGCCTTCTTGTCTTTGGCCGGCGACTCGGGCTTCTTGCGCTCGGGAGCCTTGGTGCCGAGCACCTTGTGAAGGGCGGCGAGCAGCCGCTCCTGATTCACCGGCTTGGGCAGGACCGCGACGACGCTCGGGTCTTCCTGGACTTTCTTGACTATCGGGTCGCCGGAGTAAGAGGTAACTCGTCGGAGGGGCGGGGCGCTCGAAGATCTTCATGCGGCGCAGCACCTCGAAACCCGTCGTCGTGCCGGGGAGCATCAAGTCGAGCAGGAGCGCGTCGGGGCCGAGCTTGAGCTTATCGAGGGCCACGTCGCCGTTCTCGGCCAGCTCCACCTTGAAGCCGTCGCGGCGGACCAAAATCTCAAGAAGGTTCAGCACGCTCTCGTCGTCATCGACGATGAGCACGGTCTTCGTGGCGGGGTCGAGAAGCTCTGGCACGGAGAGCCTTTATAGCAAACTTCGACTCACGCGCGACGACGGGATGCGAGGCTGCCGGGGGGCCGCGCCGGGTTAGGAAGAGTCCCGATTGCGGGAAAAGGGGGCGTGCGTTACATTCATGGCCCGTGCCGAAACGAGAGCGCCGAGTGGTGGTCGTCGACGACAGGCCCGCGATGGGCCTGGCGGCCGCGCTGGAGGCGCTGCCCGGAGTGAAGGTGTGCGCTCAAGCGGCCACGGCGGGCGAGGCGATGGAGGCGGTCGCGGCATGCAGACCGCACGCCATCGTCGTGGATGTCTCCCTGCCGCGGCTGGGCGGCATGAACCTGCTGCGGGCGCTCAAGCGCCTGCACCCCGGCGTCCCGACGATCGCGGTCTCGCTGGAGAACGCGGGTCCGCGGGCCCCGGAAGCCTTGGAGGCGGGGGCGCGGGCGTTCCTCCTGCGCGAAGGCGCGGCGCGATACTTCCCCGACGCGCTGAAGGCGGCGCAAGCCGGGCGGCGCTACGTGGACGAACGGCTCGAGCCTCGCGCGGCCGCGCCGCGGCGGCGCAAACCGCAGCCCGCCCCGCGGGCGGCGCTGCCCGCGCTCCAACTCGGCAACGACGCCTGCCCCGCTTAGCCTAGGCTCAAGCGCCGTTCTCCCTCTCCCGCGAAGCGGGAGAGGGCAGGGGCGAGGGCAAATTACTTTTCCCGCGCCACCAGCACGATCTCGATGCGGCGATTGAGCGCCCGCGTCTCGGGCTTGTCGTTGGGCGCGACGGGACGGTACTCGCCGTAGCCGGCCGCGATGAGCCGGGCGGGGTCGACCTTCGCCGAGTCCTGCAGGTAGCGCGCCACGGACGTGGCGCGGGCGGTCGACAGCTCCCAATTGCTCGCGTAGATCGCGCGCAGCTCATCCTTGATCGGCACGTTGTCGGTGTGGCCCTCGATGCGCAGGTCCTTGTCCGGGACGTCGTTCAAGAGCTTGCCGAGGCGGGCGAGCAATTTGCGCCCGCTCGACTTGATGTCAGCCGAGCCGGAATCGAAGAGGATCTTGTCCACCATCTGCAGGGTGAGCCGCCCCTGGAGCTGGGTCAGCTTCACCTCGCCCGCCTGGATCTCGGACTTGAGCCCCGCCTCCAGATCCTCGTAGCTCTTCTTGGCCTTGGCGAGCTCGTCCTCTTTGGCCTTCTCGGCGGCGACGCGGGCGGACTCGGCCTGGGCCTTGGCCGTCTCGAGCGCCGCTTTCTGCTCGAGCGCGGAGTTGAGCTTGCCCGTGAGGTCGGCCAGCTGGGCGTCTTTGGAGGCGCGCAGGCCGGCGGTCGCCGCCTGAGCCTCATTGAGCTTCTGCGCGAGCCCGTCTTTTTCCGAGACGAGCGAGGCGACCTTCTTGGTTAGCTCGCCCTTGCTCGACTCGAGCGTCTTGTGCAGGTCCGCCACCGAGCCCTTGAGCGACTCGATCTGAGAGTTGGCCGCCTTGAGCTTTTCGTCCGAAGCCGCGAGCTGCGAGCGCAGATCGGTTTCGACGCGCGCCGCGGCATCCTTGCCCTGCTTGAAGGCCTCGATGTCTTTCTGGGCGGAGGCGAGCTCCGTGGTCCGCGATGCGAGCTGGGTCTCGAGGCCGGCGGACTTCGTCTTGAAGGTCTCCGTCTCCGCCTGGCTCTTCTTGAGATCGGCCTTCGGCACGCACGCCGAAGCCAGCAGCGCCAACCCAGCGATGATCGCGATCCTTCTCATTTCTCCCCCTTTTCGGCCTTGAGCCTGGCGCGCAGGCAGTCCTCGCACACGCAGGTCTGCCTCTTATATAGGAAACGAACGGGCGGCGCGTCCATACACCAGCAATGCTTCTCGTCTTTGCCGCAATGGAAGCGCTTGCCGCACGAGGGGCAGACCGCGTTCTTTTCTTCAGGCATCGCCGCATCCTACCAAATCGAGTGCGTAAAATCGCGATATGACGACTTTTGGCAATAGAAAACTCCGCTAAGAACAGTTTTTAGCACGTTTGCCTTGCATGAATGCCTCCAAAAGCGGTATTTTGAGCCGAAGTCATAGTTCCCGGGAGGAAGAATGGTATCCGAGCGCGGCCACGTCGAGGAGATGATCAAGGACCTCGCACTCAAGCAAGAAAAGTCGAACGGCACGCCTTTGACGGAGAGCTTCGGAAGCCTGACCTTCAACAAGAAGGTCATGGCCAAGCACCTGAGCAAGTCGGTCTATGAGAAGCTCATCAACACCATCGAGAACAACGAGAAGCTCGACGTGGAGATCGCCGACGAGGTCGCCCACGCCATGAAGGAGTGGGCCATCGCCATGGGCGCGACCCATTTCTGCCATTGGTTCCAGCCGCAGCGCGGCGTCACCGCCGAGAAGCACGATTCCTTCCTCGGCTTCGACGGCGCCGGCACGCCGATCCAGCGCTTCTCCGGCCGCCAGCTGATCCAGGGCGAGCCCGACGCCTCCTCCTTCCCCTCCGGCGGCATGCGCTCCACCTTCGAGGCGCGCGGCTACACCGCGTGGGACCCGACGTCCCCGGCCTTCATCCTGCGCACCGGCAAGGGCGCCACCCTCGTCATCCCGTGCGTCTACCTCTCATGGACCGGCGAGGTGCTGGACATGAAGACGCCGCTCTTGCGCTCCCTGCACGCGCTGGAGGACCGAGCCTATAAGGTGCTCAAGCTCTTCGGCAACCGGACGGCCAAGTACGTTCGCGTGACCTGCGGCCCCGAGCAGGAGTACTTCCTCATCTCGAAGGAACTGTACGCCAAGCGCCCGGACCTCATCTTCACCGGACGGACGCTGGTGGGGTTCCCCTCGGCCAAGAACCAGCAGCTCGAGGACCACTACTTCGGCTCCATCAAGCCGCGCGTCCTCGATTTCATGTCCGACGTGGAGAGGGCGCTGTTCGAGCGGGGCATCCCGGCCAAGACGCGCCACAACGAGGTGGCTCCCAATCAGTTCGAGATCGCGCCGCTCTACGAGGAGGCGAACCTCGCCGTGGACCACAACCTCCAGCTCATGGAGATCATGCGCCAGGTGGCCGACGAGCACGGCCTCGCCCTGCTCCTGCACGAGAAGCCCTTCGCGGGAGTCAACGGCTCGGGCAAACACCTCAACTGGTCCATGGCGGACTCGGACGGCAACAACCTCTTCGAGCCCGGCGCCGCGCCCAAGCGCAACATCCAGTTCCTGACCTTCACCGCGGCCCTGCTCGCGGGCGTGAATAAGTACGGGGGCCTGCTGCGCACCGCGGTGGCCGACGCGGGCAACGACCACCGGCTCGGGGCCAACGAGGCGCCGCCGGCGATCATGTCGGTCTATCTCGGGGAGTATCTGGACAAGCTCTTGAACGAGCTGGAGAAGGGCACGCCGGAGTCCGAGGAGACGCGCGCCGCGCTCGACCACGGGCTCAAGCGCCTGCCTCAGCTCGCGCTGGACAACTCGGACCGCAACCGCACCTCGCCCATCGCGTTCACGGGCAACAAGTTCGAGTTCCGCGCCGTCGGCTCCTCGCAGAACTGCTCCGAGCCCGCCACGGTCCTCAACCTCGTCATGGCCGCGGGCCTGGACATCGTGCTGGCCAAGCTCGAGAAGGGGACACTGCCGGCCGACATCACCAAGAAGGCCCTCAAGGTCATCCGCGAGATCATGAAGGAGACCAAGAGGGTGCGCTTCGAGGGCAACAACTACTCGGGCGATTGGCAGAAGGAAGCCGAGAAGCGCGGCCTTCCCCACGCCAAGAACACGCCGGAAGCGCTGGAGCTGTACTCCGACAAGGAAGTCGTCGCCCTCTATGAGACCTACGGCGTCTTGAGGAAGGAGGAGGTCCACGCCAAGCAAGAGATCAAGCTCGAGACCTACGCCAAGACCAAGGAGATCGAGCTCAGGCTCCTGCTGGAGATGGCGACGACCTTGGTCGAGCCGGCGCTGGTGCGGCAGATCGAGAAGTACGGCGCGGCGATGCAGGGCGCCACGGGCGGCAAGAACGTGCTCAAGGCGAGGCTGGACATCTACGGCGATATCCTCGCCCAGCTCGACAAGGGGATCCGCGAGCTCGACGCGGCGCTCGAGGCCCAGGCCTCGGAGAAGGACATGGCCAA